>JAYKHF010000172.1:0-39010 GCA_035285305.1 Leptolyngbya sp. | reverse complement strand
CCATTGGCCCTAGGACTTGGGAACACCCCCGCTGGCGCAGAATCTCGCAGGCCTGGTGCAAAAATGCGATCGCGGCCTCGGCGTCGGTGGCCTCCAACCCGCCCAGCCGCCCCAGCCATAATCTTGGTTCCGAACGGTCTTCCCCCGCCCAGCCCTCCCACCACAGAGAACCCCGGGCGGCAACGCTCGCCCCCGCCCACAGACAACCCCTGGCCTGGGGCTGTATCCCTAGATCATCCCCTAGGGAATTCGTCGCCATTTGTAGACGCAGCGGGCTGGATGGCAAGACCTCCATGCGCCTCCTCCGGGATTACGGGGCAGGGTAGGGCACCATCTCCCCCTACGGTCTAGGGCCAGAATGATGGTGGATTCAAGGTTAACCTAAGCCCAAAAAAAGGGCATCTTTTCAGATGCCCTTGGGCTGCTCCAGCTACAGCGCAGACTGAAAACCTCATGGGTCTTGTCCGGCAAAGCGGACTCAAACCGCTGGATGCTAGGTGGCAGTGGGGTCGCTTGGCGATCAGGCCATCACGCCACCCCGCGCCGATATCCCTAGGCCAGTTGATGCAGTTCTTCTTCTAGCTGCTGCACCAGACGGTCGTTGCCCTGGGCCTTGGCCACCGCCAGACGATGATTCAAGGAACGCTGAATATTCGTGCGGTGGGCGACGCTGGCTTCCATCAGCAGATGGCGACGAGCCTGCATCATCGGACTATCGGCGCTCTTAATGCCCTGAAACACGGGCTGACGTACCTCTACCGCAGCACTGCTGCCCACGGGCTGGGCATGTCCCTGGGCTGTGGTTTCATAGCTAACACCACGGTAGGTATAGCGGGCCACGGGCTGGGGCACCGGCACATGGCTCGGGTAGGAAAAGGTGAGGGTACGACCCCGGTAGCAACCCACAATCTCGCTATCTTTCATTTCCAGGGAGGGTGGATTGTAGTCGTACTCAACTCCGCGATAACACAGTTTCATAAACGCTCCTGTCAAAAAAGGATTCATCAACGGCTCAAGGGGCGCGTTCCTTCAGGAGACAACTCCTTACTTCCGTCTAGGCCTAGGGGCGGTGCCGTCCTAGGGAAACCCAGATGAACGTTCAGGTAATTCTGTATTCAATTTTACGGAAAATCCCCTATGTCAACAACTCATGGTTTTTTGTTGCGCACGGCTCAGGAATTGCTAAACCTCTTGTCATGCAAAGGCTCTAGCGAATATTCGGCGAAAAATAATCTGCAAATCTTTACCAACTGATCCGATGGGATCCTGAATTTGTCTCAAATTTTCAAATGTTCAAATTTCTAGCCATGCTCTGAAAATATGTGGTTGGGTGGCCTATCCCTCGTGACGGACTCGGGGCTACAGGCCAGTGCCATCCCGTCCCAGGGCCATCACACCATGGAGTAGATCTCGGTGAAGCAGGGCACGGTCTATCCGTCCCTGAATCTGTTCGGGGGGGAGGGGATGGCCGTTGGCATAAACCTCTAGCCAGCGCTGGGCAAGGGATTCCGCCGCATCGGGCCAGCGCTGGGCGGGGTCGGTGGGGGGCTGTTGGAGGTTGAGATCGACCCCGGGCAGGGCCAAATCTGCCATCAACTGGCTCACCTTGGGGTCGTAGCTGAGGGCAAAGCATCGACAGCCTTCCGCTGCGGCCATAATCAGCGCATGGAGCCGCATCCCAATCACCATGTCCGTGGCGCGAAACAGCCCCTTAAGCTGGCGGGGATTGGTCAGGGTGTAAATCTGGCTTGGCCCCGGTAGACGGGGTTGGATGTATTCGGCGATGGCCAAATCCTTGGCGGGCTGAAAGGGCACCAGCAGCAGGCTCGTCTCGGTTCTGGCCTGGAAGGTTGCGAGGGCCTGGGTGATTTGATCCAAGCGGCTTTCCGTCAGCCAGGGATGGGGCCGCAGGGCCACCGCCACCCGTGGTGCAGGAACGTGGATTCCGTCCACCGCCTCGGAGGTCAAGACCCACACGGGGTCAGGGGCCTGAAGCCCCGGTATCTGCCAGCGGGCTAGCCATGCCATGGATCCATTGTCCCGCACACTGACGGCCTCACAGTGACTCAGCACATAGCGCCCTAACTGGCGGCTGAGGGGATGCTGGAGGGGGCCGATCCCCTGCCCCCAGGCGATAGTCTTCAGCCCTAGCCACTGGGCCAAGGCCATCAGCCCCGTGTAGTACAGGGGGTTTTGCAGGCTGGTGACATCTTGGAGCAAACTGCCGCCGCCCCAAATAAAAAATTCTGACCGCCGCAGCGCCTGAATCACCGCCCCCAACTGCTTACGCGGCACAGCCTCAACGCCGTAGCGATCTGCCGTTTCCGCCGGATTCCCCGACAGCACCACCGGCTCGATCTGGGAGGGCAACATTTGCAGCAGCGTCGCCAACAGCGCCTCATCGCCGCCGTTGCCCATGCCGTAATAGCCACACAAAACCGCTCGCATGTTGACCTCTAGGGGCAGTTCAGCCGTTCCTCAAGGAACGCCCCCAGAATCATACGATCCCACGCGCCCTTTGGTCGCAGGCCTTTGGTGCATTGCTTCGCGACTGCACCCTACCGTGGGATTTTCCGTTTGGGCTGATTGTTGCCCTTTCCCCATGGGGGACGCTGGGCGCACGACAAGATCAGGGCGAACGGAGGCGAGATCCAAACGGGTTATTCGGTGACTTCGTATTCAATGAAGGCATCCCCGTCGCTATCCACATAGAAGCGGTAGGTTAGCCCGGTTTCGTCGCCGTCTGACCAGTTGGCTTGCCCGGTGCAGACCAATTCCGTATCGCTTTTTGACACCTCCGTGGGTTCGTAGATCTTGATGATGGCGTATCCTCGCGCCGCCCGATCCCGCTCTGAGAGCTCAACAATATCGTCCCGCAACGAGTCACAGTCCTGGGTCAGGGTGGAGCCAAATTCAAATTCACAGCCAGCGAGGAGGCAGGCTAAGCCACCAACGAGGGCCATCCCCCGTTGCTTCAAACCAATTTTATTGAGGATCACCATAATAAAACACCTTGGCTATCACGAAAGGCCATCGATCTGTGACTGTTTAACCTGAGTCATCCCTCTGAAGGATATCACTGACCCCAAGGCTGGGGGAAAGCGGCTATCCGCTCCACAGCAACCCTAGTTCTTAAAGCATCCCCTAGCCGCAGCGATCGATGGCCTCAAGGCGCTGGGGGCCATGCGGCATCTATGGTTTGCAGCACGGTAGGGAGGTCTTGGCCGTCCACATAGTCCACCATGCCCGACCAAAAAGCCCCCGTCCCCACCGCACCGGGCATCAGGTCGGATCCATCAAAGCGCAGGACATTGGCCTGTTGCAGAATTTCCGCCTGTTTGCGGGTGAGGTCGTTGGGGTAGGCCTCCAGGCTGACCTGGCGGTGGGGGGAGATGTAGCTGCCCAGTCCGGCCCAGATGGCGTGGGGTTCGGGGGTGGCGAGGTAGGCCATCAGGGCGCGGACGGCGGGGGTGTCGTTGAAGACGCCAAACAGAATGCCGCCGATGATCACGGGTTGCCCCTGGGCGGGGTCGATGGGGGGCAGGGCAAAGACGCTGATGTCGGTATTGAGGTCTACGCGATCCGGCAGAAATTCCACAATGAAACTGGCCTGACGGTGCAGATAGCAGCCCGGTGGGTCGTCGAACAGCGGTCGGGGCGCTTCGCCAAAGGGGGTGCTGATCACCCCAGTCGTCCCCCCCAGGACGGCCTTGGGATCGCGGGCGATCGCCCCAAATTCCTCAAACGCGGCCTGCACCTGCGGATCGGAAAAGGGGATCGCGTGGATCACCCACTGGTCGTACACCGTTGGCCCCGCCTGCCGCAGCAGAATATCCTCCACCCAGTCCGTGCCTACCCAGCCCGTGGCCTGTCCGCTTTCCATGCCCATGCACCAGGGCGTGCCCCCGTCGGCGATGATGCGATCGCTGAGGGCATCCATCTCGGCCCAGGTTTGCGGCACGGCGTACCCTCTGGCGGCAAAGGCGTTGGGGCTGTACCACACCAGGCTTTTGACATCCGCCCGCATCCACAGGCCATAGATCGATGCATCGAGGCTGACCAAGTTGAGCAGATACTCGTCGTAGGCCTCGGCCAGGGTGGATCGGTCGATAAAATCCGTCAGCGGTACCATCTGCCCTGCTTCGGCAAAGTCCAGCATCAGCCCGGGCTGCGGAAACAGGGCAATATCCGGCGGATTGCCCGAATCCACCCGCACCGGAATCAGCGTGGTAAAGGCATCGGTGCCCTCGTAGATCACCTCCACCCCGGTGGCTTCGGTGAAGGGGGCCATGGCCTGCCGCAGTTTGTCTTCGCCGACCCCGGTGAGGGTGCCCAAAATGGTGATGGTGTCGCCCGGTTGCACCTCCGTCCTTTGGGGCTGGCTGGGCGACGCCTGACAGCCGAACACCGCCAAGCTCAGGGTCAGACACACCCCCATTGGGTAAAAAGGTTTAGCCATCGTCCTAGGACACACGCAACATCACAGGGCTATGGTCAACTATCGCCCAGTCTGGCTCAGCATGGGCATTTCCAGTAAAAGCGTTACATTACAGCGCCCCTGAGCGGTGAGCCTGTCGAACCGTCGAAGCCCAGCGAAGCCCAGCCTTTTCCCCAGGGGGGATGCTGGGCGAACGACCATCTCAAGGCGAACGGAGACGCGCCAAAATGGGCATGGCTGGGCTCAGATGGGAACGGGTTGGGGCGGGGGGCCTACCGATTCAGGCAAGTGTCGGCCTGGTTGAGCATGGCTGGATAGAGATCGGCAAACCAGGCCCCAGAAATCGCACTTTCCCGAGGGCTGTCTAGGTACTGATTGACCAACCTGCGCCACTGGGGGTCGTTCTCGGGTAGGGCGAGGCCGTAGAATTCGCAGGTGAGGGGCTGGTTGGGGGCGAGGGCAAAGTTGTCGGGGGATTTGCCATCCAACAGCAGGGTGGCGTAGGTCAAAATGCCATCCCCCACAAAGGCATCGATGGTGCCCGCCTCGACGGCCTGAATCGCGTTTTGGCGACCCTCTGGCCCAGGAAACAGCACCCGTTCCGCTTGGGGATAGGTGCTTTGCACGAAGGTTTCGGTGGTGGTGTTGCTGAGCACCCCCAGGCGCAGACCCGCTAGGGGCAGATTGGGATTCACCGGATTCGCCGGATTGGCCAGGGTCAAAAATTGGGCACTGCTGACAAAAATAGGGCTGGAGAACACCACCCCCGGCACATCGGTGCGCAGGGTGTTGGGGCCGCATTCCAGGTGAACGAAGCCCTCCTTCACTAGGTCATAGCGGTTATCGAGGGTGGAGGTGATCTCCACAACCTGAATGGGGACTTCCCGGTTTAAATGATCCGTCAGGTAATCCCCCAAGGACAGGGCCAAATTACCGCAGTAGCCGTCCCAGGCCCCAGTTTGGTCGATGAACCCAAAGGGAGCCGCGTCTTTGCGCAGCCCCACCGTGAGCACGCCCGTCCGTTCAATTTCGGCCAGAATGCTTTCATCCCGGGGAGGCGGGGTAGGGGCTAAGGCCGCAGGGATGACGGGGATAGGCGGCGGGCCGCCGTAGGCCGCCTCCAACTGCTGGGCGGAGAGTTCAGAGATGAGATACAGCCCCATCGGCTGATCGGTGCTGAGGAATTCGCCATAGCGGGCTGTGAGGTAGGGCAAAAACTCGCTTTGATCGCGCAAATGGGCATTCCAAAAGGCCACGTTCAGCGTCTTGTAGTAGCGAGATCCGAGGTCTCGATGTTGCCCCGCCAGCAACTGAAAAATGCCTCCGGCTCCATCCCGTCCTGGTTTGGAGGTAAAGTGGGTGCCCCGCTCAAAGGTGGCTAGGTATTTCGACGGGGTTTGCAGCCACACAAAGGGATGAATTTGCTCGGTGACCACCGTGGAGACAATGTCATTTTCCCCGGCTACCATCAAAATAGGGACATCAATTTGACGAAAACCCTCCGGCCCATACATGCCACCGCCCATGGCATGGGCCGTGATAATCGCCTTCACCCGAGGATCCTTGAGGTCATAATTTTGAGGCGGCAAAAACTGGGCACGACACTCTAAGTAAAGGGCGAAATTAAAGACAACGTCGTCTTGATCGCAGTTTTCGACCAGCCGGTTGTAGTTGATTTCGGCCCCGCCCAAGGCTAAGGCTGTGGAGGATCCGAGGGAATCGCCCACCACGCCAATGCGGTTCACATCGGCGATGGCGGCCCACTGCGGTGATGTGGCCGTCAGTTCTTCGAGTTGGTCAATCAGGAAGGAAATTTCCTGGGGTCGATTGATAAACTCCATGGGGCTCAGCAGGGTGTTGAGTTGCCCATCTAAATAGGTTTGACGATAGGCTAAATTACTGCCCACATGGTCGGGCAGCATCACGATGAATCCGTAGGACGCTAAGTGTTCTGCCAGGAACGTAAAACTTTCTTTGACATCCCCAAACCCGTGGGAAACGATCACAATGGGGGCCGGTTCGGTTAATCCATTCGGGACGTAAATGTCCGCATCAAAATCATAGTTGACGGTGAGCCCTGTCGAGGTTTGCCGCAAAGCAGGGTTGGTGACGGTAATCGTATCCCGGTGAAAGGAATAGGGGCCAGGTTGGCTGAGGTCAGGCAGGGCGGCCATATCCAAAGCGGTTTGTGTCTGCGCTTCCGCCGCCGCCTGGGCATGGATCGCCCCATTGGCCGCCCGGTTGTAGCTAAAATACAGCGCCAGATCCCGGCGCAACGCCAGCAAATCCGCTAGATCAATGTGGATGGACTGGGCCGGGAAAGCCCGCAGCACGTCAATCATCGTCCACCCCTCGGGGCCAGCATTCGCCGCTGCGTTAATCACCGCCGCTCGCAGGGCCACTTGCCCATTTTGCCGCGCCGGAGTCTGCACCACCTTACCCAGGTTCAGCAACACATCCCGGCCCAAGGGAGAGTAGGCGAGGTGATCCACCGTAACCACATCCAAGGGCAGCGGCATGGACAGCGCCCGCTGCATTTGTTGCCGCAACGATCCCCGCAAAGCCCTCTGGTATAGCCCCATGCTCGGGGGCAATTCCCCCGTCTGCGCCAGGGTTTCTAGATCATCCACCGAAAGGCTCAGCACCAGCGGCCCCGTGACATAGATGCGAATATCCTCAGCACCGTGGGCCGAACGCGGCTGAAAGGCCTCGAGACAGGCTCCCCCGACGGCTACCGTAGTGGCCGCGAGACTGAGGGTGAGGAAACGACGAAACCGAGAGACATAGGTCATGGGTAGCATTGGCATGGATAGCATGGGGGTAAATCGACAGGTGCCTGGGAAAGCGGGTTGGACAGGGGGATGGGTCTAGAAGGTCATCGGGGCAATGGGGGCGATGGTGGAATCATACCCCCCGACCTGGCTTGTCCGCAGCACCCAAGCCGAGGCTCCGGATTGGAGAAACTGCCACACGACGACATCGCTGGCCTTGCGGGGTAGCACGGTGCGCCAACTGCCTAGACCCATCATGAGGTTTCGCAGGGGTTCATCTTCTAGGGAACTGCCCAGGTTGAAATCATTGCGTTCCCAGTCGGGGCGAGGGTTGCCCAAGGGTTGGAGCACGCGCTTGAGGGATTGGCCAAGGGCCACCATGCGGTCAAAGTCCTGGGCTTGGTCGGGATGGCGTTCGGCCCACTGTTTGAGTTCAGCCTGATGGCCCTTCACCCCTTGGACGAGCCCCTGCATACTGGCAAAGAGGGCTTGGTTAGAATCCTGGGAACAGTTATTGGAGGGGCCAACGAAGGTGCCGCCGGTGCCGTCGCCCGTGCGGTAGCGAGCGGTCATCGCCTGGAGGTGGGCTTCCATGCGCACCAGGAGCGACAGGCGGGTGGTATCAAAGTCGTAGGTGCGGCTGAAGGCCGTGAGCTTGACCAAAATGTCGCAACTGGGACGGTTCCCCAGCCACCCCCGCTGCCGATCGCCCTGGTAGCGAGACCAGTGAAGGGTGCCCGCAATCAGGCCATCCACGTTGTGGGCATAGACCTGGTAGTAGCGAATGTCAAAGCGACGTTCGTCGGCCAGGGGATCATAGACGACCTCGGCCCGTCCGTAGGCGAAGTGACCAAAGAAAATGGGGCTGAAGGCGGCGGGTTCTTTCTTCTCGCCGCCAATGCCGCCATAGGTGTGCAGCAGCAGGGCACGATCCCCCACCTGCCACTCGTCGATGGCCGCAGAGATGGCCTCCGGGCGGCCATTGTCTCGCTGGGTGCAGAGCACGGATCCAATCTGCCCCTTGTGATCGGCTAGGTTGGCCCAGGCCTCCTTGCGGATATAGCGATGGGCCGTTTTTGCGCCGCCAAAGACCACCCGATCCGGCTGAAGACGAAACAGGGCGCGGGGTGCCCAAGCTTGCACCACAAAGGTGCCTGCGGCATCGGGGGCACCGTAGATATACCAGCCCTGTTCGTTGGGGGGGGAGGTGGCTAGGCCGTGGGTGGTGGAGGGATCGCTGCCGTAGAGTTCGAGGGGGCTGGGCGCGGGGACGCGCACCTCCTCGGGGGGGCCATCAAAGGCGCGGCTGGCCCGGTTGAAGTGGCGCACCTGGAAGCGATCCGTCCCTGGCACCGGGGCGACAAACTGCACCAGGCCGTAGTAGCGCCCGGTCACTTCCATGGGCTGCCATCGGATCCGCAGGGTGATTCCGTCGGCCTCCCGCTGCACCTGGGGATCTTCGACGGCCACGATCATCTCGTCGTCCGGGAGAGCACCCGCCAGGGATTCGAGGGGATCGACCTGAAGCCAGTGATTGATTCGCACCGGGTGAACGGATCCACCCACGCGGCTACTATATTCGGCATCGGCACTGAAATGGAGGTCGTGGGTGGCGGCCTGCACAAACCGCTGCACTAGGGGATCTTCGGCCCAACGGAGTTTCACCACTTGGCCGATCAGGTCAGCCTGGTCGGCGGGGGCATGGTAAATCTCGTAGTATGCGCCGCCGAAGCGATCCGCCTTGGCCGGGAGGATCAGCCGTCCGAGCCAGTCGGCCAGGGGCACATAGCGGCTGGGGTCAGGCGTCTGGCTCCAGGGGTAGCTGTGGGACTGCACCAGGGGATTCGCCCGGAAAATATCGTAGTGGCTGGGTTTGCGCTGCTGGTCAGCCATGTCTTCCCCCAGCTTCAGCTTGCCCTGCAAAATGGCATTGATGGTATCGATGGTGTGCTGAAGGGAACTGCGACCGTCCTCCAGGATGAAATTGGGATCCAAAATTCCTCCGGGCACCTGATGGCCCACTGGCCCCATGGGAACGATGGAGATTTTGCCCCGCCGCTTCGCCCGATTCCAGTAGGACAACGGGAAAATCCGCCAGCGACCGGGGAACATTTTGGGGCCAAGCCGTTCCACGGTGTCTTGATCGCCCACCAGGTGATAGAGGTGTTCGAGCTTAAGCAGGTTGATGTTGGCGCTGATCACCCCGCCCAGGGAGATCACATCCACCGGAGCCCCCAAGGCCCGCTTCAGGTAGGGCGCACTGGCGCAGGACATCTGCCCACCGCCGCTATAGCCAATGAAGGTGACGGGAATGCCACTCCCGAGGGGATAGCCGTTTTTCACCAGGCCGTTGTAGACCACCTGGGCCATGCCTTGGTTGTAGAGGGGGCCATAGCGTTTATCGGCGGAAACCCCCACAATGAGGACGTTGCGAATATTGACCAACAGGCCCAGCAGGCTGGCCGGGTTGGCAAACCGTAGCTGGTCGGCGTAGCGCCAGAGAAAGGCCAGGGGCCGATCCTCATCCAGGGGCGTGTTCATCACCGAGTAGGGCATGATGCCGCGCACGAGGGCCACATCGGGGGGCAAGGTGGGGGCCAGGGTATCCAAAAATTCTTCAATATCCGGCAGGTACTCAAAGGTGGATTTACCGATGCCGTCCAAATACACCACATAGCGAGAAAAGGCCTGATTCGGGGCCGGAACCTGGGCCAACTCCCCCGCATTGACGGTGGTGTTCACATCGTCGTCATACCAGCCAGCCCACCAGCCCAGGGTTTCGAGCGGAGCCAACAATCCCGCCACCACCAGCGCCACCGCCCCCACCCAGGCCAAATTCAACCCCCACTGCACCAGGTCGGGGAGGCTGGCAAACCAGCCAAACCACCACTGCCGCAGGGGCCGCAACAACACCAGCACCAGCAGGGTGAGGGCCACCATCGCCCCCAGGCCCAGGATGGTGCTCACCGTGGCGTTTCGATCCTGGCTGATGGATTTATCGACCACGGGCAAGGTGAGGCTAGACGCCGTCGCCCCAGCCCCCCCAGGGCCAACCCCGACCATCGCCGGGGGGTCGCCCGCCGTTGCCCCGTCCCCCTGGCGGAGGGAGGTCATGCGTTGGTTGAGATCCTCCTGCCAGCGGGTCGGCATCTGATTCAGCCGATCCCGCATCGATTCGCTTAAATCTCGACGGCTCGTTACTAATTCCACCCCCGCCGCCCGGTTCGCCAGCTTGCGCCCCACCTTAGCAATGGGACGGCCTACGGTGTTTTGCAGCACTTGCAGCAGGACCCAGCCCAGCCCCACATAGCGGAAGGACTCGCTAATGGGCACATTCACCACGGCCCCAAGGCCCACCACCATCGCCAACAGGTGCCAGATGGAGAGCAGGTTCAAAATCGGTAAGCCTAGGTAGGGCATGGCCCCCAGAAAGCTGAACAGCAATGGCGCGTAGGCTATCCCCAGCACGATCACCAACTTACTCGGGGCAACGACGGTCGCTCCGGGCAGCAGCGTGACCAGCCAGGTGCTCAGCCCCAGGGCCAGAAAACCGCCGGTAAACAATACCGCATTGATGACCAGACTAATCGCAAAGCGCGATCGCCGCACCGCATTGAGAAACAGCACTACGCTCTGGCCAAGGCCCTGGGAAATCCCTGCAAGCAGCACAATCACTAGGGCAAAGGTCAACCCGTTCGGCACCGTGGTGGCAATCCGAAACGCCTCCCCGTTCAGGGCAAAGATGTAGCCCAGCACTTCCCAAATGCGATCCAGCATAGGTTCCCCTCTCACCTGTGCTGAGATTCTACCTTCCTAGGGCCGTTTGGGACACTGGACAGCGACCCTAGAGGCGGCTGATAACACGGGCTAGACAAGGCTTTTAGGCCTCAGCGCGGGACGGAGGCCTGGGGGAGGCGGTGGGATCGGCGCAGGAGCAACGAGTTCATGACCACGGTGACGGAACTAAAGGCCATCAACCCCCCAGCGGCGGCAGGGCTGAGGCTAGTGCCGAGGGTGGGCAGCAGGATGCCCGCCGCGAGGGGGATGGCGATGAGGTTGTAGGCAAAGGCCCAGGCGAGGTTTTGGCGAATTTTGCCCACGGTGGCGCGGCTGAGGTCGAGGGTTGCCAGGAGATCACCGAGGTGGTTGGCCATCAGAATGACGTCAGCGGTATCGACGGCGATGTCGGTGCTGGCCTGGAGGCTGATCCCCACATCGGCCTGGGCCAGGGCGGGGGCATCGTTGAGGCCATCCCCCACCAGGGCCACGGTGTGACCCTCGGCCTGGAGGGCTTCCAGGGTAGCGACCTTGGCCTGGGGCGAGGCTTCGGCCACGACCTGATCAGCGGGCAGGTTTACCTGGGCGGCAATGGCTTGGGCCACGGTGGATCGGTCGCCGCTTAAAAGCTGCACGGTGAGACCCCGGCCTTGCAACTGCTGCACCACGGTGGCGGCTTCGGGGCGCAGGGGGTCAGCAATGGCCAGATAGCCGACTAACTCGGTACCGAGGCCCAGGTAAACCACGGTTTTCCCCGCTGTTTCCAGCCCTTGCGCAGCCTTGAGCACCGATTCGGGTAGCGAGATCCCCCGCTGCGCTAGCCAGGGCTGATTGCCGAGGACGCAGGGCATGGGCGTCCCTTGCCAAAGGACGGTGGCCAAAACCCCAAGCCCCGGTTCCGTGGCAAAGCCTTCGGCCTGGATCAGGGGCAGGGACTGATCCTGGGCGGCGGCTTGAATCGCAACCGCCAGGGGATGCTGGGTGCCGCTTTCCACGGTGGCGGCGAGTTGCAGAATCGCTTGGCCGTTGAGATCGGCCTGTAAAGCCTGGATTTCGGTGACGGTGGGCTGGCCGAGGGTGAGGGTGCCGGTTTTGTCGAACACCACGGTATCCACCTGATTCAGCGCCTCCAAAATATCGCCGCCGCGAATCAGCAGCCCCCGTTCGGCCCCCAGGCCCGACCCCACCAGGATCGCCG
Source organism: Leptolyngbya sp. (assembly GCA_035285305.1). Classification (GTDB taxonomy): domain Bacteria; phylum Cyanobacteriota; class Cyanobacteriia; order Phormidesmidales; family Phormidesmidaceae; genus Nodosilinea. Next base: position 26,826 of record JAYKHF010000172.1, on the reverse strand, counting down.
TCGGTGTCGCCAAGCCGAGGGCACAGGGGCAGGCCACCACCATCACCGCAATGGCCAGTTTTAGGCTTACCAACACCGTGGAGGAGGTGGCGGTCATCGTGTGATCCATGTGGGCCATGCCGAGGGCGGCGGGCATCACCTCGGGCCAGCGGGGCAGACCAATGACATACCAAAATAGAAAGGTGAGCACCGCTAGGGACAGCACGCCGTAGGTGAAATAGCCCGAAATGCTATCGGCCAAGCGCTGAATGGGGGCTTTGCGGCTTTGGGCCGTGTCCACCAGATGAATCATCTGGGCTAGCAGGGTGTTTTGCCCCGTGCCCGTGACCTGGAGGGCGAGGGCTCCGGTTTGGTTGAGGGTGCCCGCCGCCACGGTGTCCCCCGGCTGCTTCAGGACGGGGATCGATTCCCCCGTCAGCATGGCCTCATCCACAGTGGATTGGCCCACCACAATCACCCCATCGGCGGGAATTTTCTCCCCCGGTAGCACCTGCACCCATTCCCCGGTTTGCACATAGCTCGCAGGCACCTCCACCCCGGTTTGGGCCACCTCGGCGGTGCTAGGGTCGGCAATTAGTCGGGCCATGCTGGGCTGAAGTTCCACCAAGGATCGCAGGGCATCCGCCGCCCGGAATCTGGCCCGCTGTTCCAGGGTGCGGCCCAGCAAAATGAAGCTCAGCAGCATGACGGGCTCGTCAAAAAAGCACTCCCAGCCCAGCCCCGGAAACGCCAGGGCGACCAGGCTCGCCAGGTAGGCGCTGCCACTGCCCAGGGCCACCAGGGTGTTCATGTTCGGGGCCAGCCGCCGCATCCCCTGCCAGCCGTCTATCAAAATGTCCCGGGCTGGGCCGAGGAGCGTCACCGTGGCCAGCAGACCGTGGAACCACAAATCGCTGAGGACGGGCACCGTCAGCCAGCCAAAATGCTTCAGATGGCCCAGGGCCGACAGCAGCAAAAGCCCCACGGCCACGGCAAGGCGTTGGCTCTGATGGCGCTGCTCCTCCCGCTTGCGGTCTACCCAGGCTTTTAAATCATCGGTGCTATCGGCGGCGCGGGGCGTGGTGGGAAAGCCCGATTCTGTAACCATCGCCGCCAGAGCTTCCGGGGTCAGCCGTCCGGCCTCGGTTTCCACCACCGCCACCTCGGTTACCAGGTTCACCGTAGCCGAAACCACGCCCTCCACCTGGGCCAGCCGCTTTTCCACCGTGCGCACACAGCCCGCACACATCATGCCCTGCACATTCAGCACCAGCAGGTCGCGGGAGTCAGCGGTCGGCGGCTGGGAAACAGCCCGATTATCGGCGGATTGGGGAAGCACCTGCATAGGGGTCGAGCGCAATCGTAGGGAAACAGCACAGTCATCGATTCCAGCCTAGCAGGCTCCCTTGGGAAGATCCTGCCAGTGCAATGTCAAGACTAAGACTTAGGGCTTCGACAAGCTCAGCCCGAACGTGTCGTTTACGGTTGTCCTGAGCGGTGAGCCGGTCGAACCGTCGAAGGGCTTTCTGGTTGGCGGGCAAAGGGTTCTGCACCGGGCGTGGTTTCCACGCCCCTACCGCCTTCGGGCCATGGAGGGGTCAGGCTGGATGACTGACAAAAGATTCTGGGTCGGGCGCGAAAACCGCGCCCCTACGGCATGGGTTCCACGTAGGGGGCAGGTCTCCTGACCCTTCGACGGATACGGGTTCTAGCCAGTTTTGTCAGTCAACCAGGGGGGCAGGTCTCCTGCCCCGTTGACGCATCTGGGTTCTGGCCAGCTTTGTCAGTCAACTAATACCAGGGTTAGGGGAAATTGACCACCATGATATTTGTGTTCCAGTTGGCCTGACTAATGGCTTCGGGTTCGCGGCCCATGGCGGGTTGGCCCACGTTGTAAGTGCTGGCGATGAGAATCAATAGGGTATTGGGCCGCACCGCCTCAGAAATGCGCCGCACCGTATTGCCCTGCATCGGCTGCACATTCACCGCCTGGGCTTGCAAAAACTGAGTTAGCTCGCGATCTCGATTCGATCCAATGGTGAGTTGAAGAACTTCCAGGGAGGCTTTCAACTCCTCGGCAATGGCTTTCGCCATGCGCAGGGTGCTCTTCACTTGATCCAGGTTTTCCTGTTGCCCGGTAATGGCAAATAAGACCACCTTGGTATTTTGAATGGGCTGGGGAAAGCGACTAATTAAGACCGGGATTTTGGCCGAGCGCACAATGTTATCTAACACGCTACCAAAGAAATTTTCTTGATAGTTAGAGTAGCCCTTCCAACCACAGATCAGGAGGTCTGCATCCCGCTCTTGGCAGGTGCGTAAAATTCCCCAATCGACAGAGTCATCAATACGGCCAATGGGTTCCACGGGGATGGTTGCCGCATGGGCAATGGTTTCGGCGGTATCGAGGAGCCGTCGCTGCTGAATTTTGTCGGCCTCGGTAATCGATTGATTGCGGTCAGGCAGAACATGGAGGGGCAACAGTGTTCCCTTAACTCGTTTGGTGAGAATGATCGCCAGTTGCAGCAAACTATCCTCGGTACTGGGGTTGGCCACGGGTACCAAAATCCGCTGACCGAGGGCGACAGCCGCCTCCGTTTCCGATCCACGGGCGGGGTCATCGGCGTTGGGTTGGCTACGCAGTTGTCGCCCCCACCGATCCACCACCCAGGGCGACAGCACACAACTGACCAGAATCATCACAATGATGGCATTCACCACCACTTCATCCACCAGGCCAATTTTAAAGGCAATGGTAATCGCCGCAAGGGTAGAGGCCGCCTGGGCCATGGACAGCCCAAACATCACCATGGTGCTGGGAAAACGCCATTTAAACCAGCGAACAGCAACCCAGGCCGCCAGAAATTTGCTGACTAATTCCGTCAGCACAATAATCACCACGAGAATCAGGGATTGGGGCTGTTCCAGGAGAATGAAGGGATCCACCAACATCCCCACAGAAATCAGGAAAATAGGGACAAATAGGGTGTTTCCAATGAACTGAACCCGGTTCATTAACGGGCTGAGCCTTGGAATAATTTGCGTGATCGCCACCCCAGCTAGAAATGCGCCGACAATGGGCTCGATTTCAATCAGACTGGCCAGGTAAGAGGCCACAAATAGGGCCGCTAACACAAAGGTAAATTCGGCTCCTTCATCATGGCCAAATTTCCGAAAGAACCAGCGCCCTAATTTCGGGATGCCCCACAATATCGCGACGGTATAAATCACCAGGGCAGGAATTAAAAAGAGCCAAAAGCTGAGGGTTAAATCTCCCTGATCGGCCTTGACCACCACCGCTAAAACCAACAGCGCTAAGACATTGGTGATGAGCGTTCCACCCAGGGTAGCGGTGGTGGTCGGATGGCGCATAATTCCCGCTTTATTCAACACCGGCAGCGCCACCAGGGTATGGGAAGCCAAGCAAGAGGCCACCAGCACCGCCGCCCAAAAGCCGTAGCCTAGGGCTAGCATCACCACCGCGCCTAACACCATGGGCACCGTAAAGGTGGCAAGGCCGAAAATAATCGGCTTGTCGGCATCCTTTTTGAGGTCGTCCAGGCTGGTTTCGAGACCCCCGAGGAACATCAAAAACAGGAGCCCCACGGTGCCTAGCAGAATAATTGTGTCGTCCCGCTCCAACATGCCGAGCCCGTGGGGGCCAATTACCACCCCGGCCAAGATCAGGCCAATGATGCCCGGTAGCTTCAGGCGCTCCACCACCAGGGGCGCAATCAACATCACCGCCAAAATGGTGAGAAACACCGCCACAGGATCGGTCACGGGTTCGTCAAACAACTGCGCCAGCGCCGCCGTTCCTCCCCCCGGCCACAGCCATAGCCCGCCCATCATGGGGACACCCTCTGCCATCATTACACCCATTTGTGTTTGCCCCCTTGGCCGAATGTGCTTTGAGCCCGTCGCTTGAGTCCTGTTTACCAATCTACCTGGGGACGCCTATTTTCGAGATGACCCCGTCGAGATGAACCTGGCGTGATGAACCTGGCGTGATGACCCCAGGGATCGAGGTTGAGGGCAGGATAGCCGTGATCGGGCCGGATCAGTGCAGGGCCAGAGCGGCGGTAAGATCCGTCGTCGGAGGGGTCGGAGGCGTTGGAGGGGTCGGAGGCGTTGGAGGGGTCGGAGGCGTCAGATCCCCTGGTTGTAGCAGGGTTTGGCGAAGGGTCTGACGTGCATCAACCGCCAGGTAATACTGCTGATAGGTTTGCCACCGTTGCCAAGCCTGGTGCCGCCTTGCGGCCAGCACCTCCCGCAAAACGGGCATCGGACGGCTGGCCCTAGGGTTTGCCTGGGCCATAAAGCCCGTCAGCACCACGCTATCTTGCAGGTCGCCCAGGGCATCCTGCATGGCGCTGAAGCGTTCCAGGTCGGCCTCCAGGGCATTGCCGTAGAGGGGGGCCACCACCCGCAGTTGGTAGCGCACCCGCTTAATCTGCTTGCGCAAACTATGGAGCCGATCCCCTTGGGTCGCCATCAGGACCTCGGCCTCGGCAGGGCTGAGGCCCAAATCCACCGTTGGGCCTTGGGCTGTCATCTCGGCCCCCACCCACCAGCCGGAATGCAGCCATAGATCGGCGATCAGCGGCAGCACCACATCCGGCACCACCGCCGCCGCCGCCCATTGGCCTAGGGGCCGATAGCTGGGGGTTTTGACCCAGTCGCCCAAGGCCTGTTTCATGGCACGATAGGCCTTGCTAGCCAACAGCTTCTTCACGTCTTTAAAGGCTCGCTGGCGGTCATCTGCAAGGCGATCAATGACCTCAAACAGGGCTGACTGTTCGTTCGCTGGCAATTGGGGCAAATACTGGTTTCGCAGCGTGTCGCCGATCACGTCTAGATCCCGCAAACGGCCTAGCCGCCGCCCAATGTGGGCCACCTTCGGCTCGCGTCCCGCCTTGGGCAGATTGACCCCCACCGTAAACACCTGGAGGGCCGTTCGCAAACGACGCAGACCCACCCGCATTTGGTGTAAATTTTCGGGATCCGTATCTGCCAAAACCGCCGATTCGTAGCTTGTTGCCTGTTTCAAATACCTTGCGATCGCACCCTGGGCTAAGGTCCCAAAGGTTTGGCTGGCCATGACTCACCCTCAAACGACCTCCTCGATCTTATCCCGGCCCCTTTTGGGAACGGCTGAACGCTCGTTTTTCGTAATGTTTGGTACGCAGGGTGGAAGCCCTCACCCCCAGTCCCTCTCCCACGGGGAGCCCTCACCCCCAGCCCCTCTCCCACGGGGAGAGGGGAGTTAGAGCGGCTGAGGGTTGAGGGTGGGAAGGGCGAGGGGGCGAAAGGTTGACGGCCTGGGTTTATCCCGAACTCAGGTTAGCTTAGGATTGAAGGGTTCGCTCTGTCCCGATTGGCCCTAGGGGTTTGGGCAGGTTCCTCGGTTCACGCAGTCGCCATGAAGTCTACCGTCGCACAGCTTAAGACCCAGATTCAGCGGGCTATGGTGGCCGCCTTTGGGGCAGATCTCGCCGATACTGACCCGATGTTGGTGCCCACCAGCAACCCGAAATTTGGCGACTTTCAGGCCAATGTGGCCATGTCCCTCGCCAAACCCCTGAAGCAAAGCCCTAGGGACATTGCCCGCCAAATTGTCGAAAACCTCGACCTCGGCGATCTGTGCGATACCCCAGAAATCGCTGGCCCCGGCTTCATTAACCTGCGGTTGAAAACGGCCTATCTGGAGGCCCAACTGAAGGCGATGCAGGCGGATCCGCGTTTGGGCGTGGCCCCGGTGGATCAGCCCCAAACGGTGATTGTGGACTTTTCTAGCCCCAACATTGCCAAGGAAATGCACGTAGGCCACCTGCGGTCTACGATTATTGGCGATTCCCTTGCGCGGGTGCAGGAATTCATGGGCCACAGGGTGCTGCGCCTCAACCATGTGGGTGACTGGGGCACCCAGTTTGGCATGTTGATCACCCACCTCAAGGAAGCCTGTCCCGAAGCCCTGGAGGCCGATTCCACCGTAGACATTGGCGACCTGGTCGCCTTCTACAAACAGGCCAAGCTGCGGTTCGACACAGACGAGGACTTCAAAACCCGTTCCCGCGAGGCGGTGGTGGACTTGCAGGCGGGAGAGGATACCGCCACGACAGCCTGGAAGGTGCTTTGCGCCCAGTCTCGCCAGGAATTTCAAAAGCTCTACGACCGTTTGGATATCCGGGTTCAAGAGCGGGGCGAGTCTTTTTATAATCCCTTCCTGGCCGATGTGGTGCAGGATTTGGACACCCAAGGGCTACTGGTGGAAGACCAGGGTGCCAAGGTCGTCTTTGTGGAGGGCTTCACCAACAAGGACGGCAACCCCCTGCCGCTGATCATCCAAAAGTCCGATGGCGGCTACAACTACGCCACCACCGACCTCGCCGCCATCCGCTACCGCACCGGGAAAGATGGGGCCGAACGGGTGCTGTATGTCGTCGATGCGGGCCAGGGCAACCACTTTGCCCAGGTGTTCCAGGTTGCCGGGAAAGCCGGGTGGATTCCCGACGGGGTGGAACTCACCCACGTTCCCTTTGGGGTGGTGCAGGGGGAAGACGGCAAAAAGTTCAAAACCCGATCCGGCGACACCGTGCGCCTGAAGGACTTGTTGGATGAGGCCGTCAGCCGCGCCCGTGCGGATCTGGAAACCCGCATCCAGGCTGAAGATCGCCAGGAAACCGAGGACTTCATCCACAACGTGGCCGAAGCCGTGGGTATTGGGGCGGTCAAATACGCTGACCTCAGCCAAAACCGCACCAGCAACTACATCTTCAGCTTCGACAAAATGCTGGCCCTGCAAGGCAACACCGCCCCCTACATGCTCTATGCCTACGTGCGGGTGCAGGGCATTGCCCGCAAGGGCGGCATCGACTTCGACCACCTGCCCGCCGAGGCCAGCCTCCACCTCGCGGACGACAGCGAATTTGCCCTCAGCCGCTACCTGCTGCAACTGGATACCGTCCTGGAAGAAGTGGCCCAGGATCTCTACCCCAACCGCCTCTGCCAATACCTGTTTGAGATCAGCCAAACCTTCAACCAGTTCTACGACCGCTGTTCTGTGCTTCAGGCCGAAGAACCCCAGCGCACCTCCCGGTTAATTCTCTGCGACCTCACCGCCAAAACCCTGAAACTGGGCCTTTCGCTGCTGGGGATTCGGGTACTAGAGCGGATGTAGCACCGCTTGCCCCCCAGGTCAGGTCGGCAGACCCTTGTTCCTGGGGCAAGCCATCCTTTTAGGAGTCACCTATTCCATGAAGATCTTACTGGTGGAAGATGATCCCCGGATTGCCCAGGCGGTGGCGGAAGCGCTGACCGATCAGCGATATGTGGTTGAATTAGCCACCGATGGCGAACTAGGGCTAGCCTTTGCCGAAAGCCAAGCGTTTGATCTGATTATTTTAGATGTCATGCTCCCCCGGTTGGATGGCATTACCCTATGCCGCAAACTGCGAAACCTAGGGCTAACCACCCCCATTATCATGCTAACCGCACGAGATACCAGCGAAGATAAGGTTTTGGGGCTGGATGTCGGAGCCGATGACTATGTGGTAAAGCCCTTTGATTTACCCGAGTTTCTCGCCCGTATTCGCGCCTTACTGCGCCGGGGAACGGTGGCCCCTTCGTCCCTATTAGAATGGGAGAAGTTGACCCTTAATCCTGACACCTATGAGGTGGTGTATGACGGGGTTAGCCTTGCCCTAACTCCCAAGGAATATAGCCTCTTAGAACTTTTGCTGCGCCACGGTAGCCGCGTATTAAGCCGCAGTACGATTTTGGAACAGGTCTGGGCCTATGATGATATGCCCGCCGAAGAAACCATTAAGGTGCATGTGAGAAGTCTGCGACAAAAGTTAAAGGTCGCTGGGGCAGAGGATCGCTTCATCGAGAATGTGTATGGCTTGGGATATCGGCTCAACCCCCATCTCTAATCCCCGCCTGGGCAACCTACGCCTTCGGTTGCTGGGGTCGTACCTGGCGGTGATTGCGGTGATTTTAGGCGCGTTTTCGGCAGCGATCTATGGGCTCGTCGCCCGCGATCGCCACCATCAGCTCAATCGTCACCTGCACCAGGTGGCGACGGCCTCCGCCGGAACCCTCGAAATCATTCAACATGAGTACGAAGAACTGACCACGGACGACGAGTACGAGGACTATCTCCCTCGCCCTAGCCAAAAGGATCGGCTACCGCCGATTTCCCTGGCGCAGCTCATGGGGAAATACCAACCCAATTCGGTACCCGATACCATCGTCAACTCCCTCGCCCCAGCCAACCAAGGGGTGGAGTGGTTCAACGCCCAGGGCCAACTCATCGTTCAGGAGGGCAAGTTATTCCCCCAAGCGCCCCTGCCCTCACCCCTGGATAACGCAGGGGAATGGACTCAGGTGGGTACCGTCCGCAGTTTTAGCTTGCCCGTCTATGGGGGAACAACAACGGACTCTGCGCATCCCCTCGGCTACGTCCGAGCCAGCGAATCGACGGTTCACCTCGAAGCAGAACTGCGGCATTTGCAGGGTGGCTTGGCCCTTGGGGTCATGATTGTTTCGGGCTTAGCCACCCTGGGCGGACTGTGGCTCACCCAGCAGTCCCTCAAACCCGTGCTAGAAACCTTGGCCCAGTTGAAGCAGTTTACGGCGGATGCGTCCCACGAATTGCGCAATCCGTTAACCGCCCTGCGCGCCTCCCTGGCGGTGATGCAAAGCCACCCCGAGCGGATTCATCCCGCCGACACCGAAAAACTTCAGGCCATGGCCAGCGCCGCCACCCAAATGAGCCAATTAGTGGAGGATTTGCTACTGTTGGCCCGCCTGGATCGGCAGGTAACGGATCGGCACCCTGGGGCCGTGATTGCCCTAGATGAATTGTTGGAGGACTTGGTGTTGCTATACGGGGATCGGGCGGATCAACGGCAGATCACCCTCACCTTTGATCTCCAGGCCAACGCCGATATCCACGGCGACGCGATCCAGCTTCAGCGCCTTTTTAGCAATTTGATCGCCAATGGGATTCAATACACCCCAGCCGGGGGCACCGTCACCGTTCGCCTGCACCGCAGTCCCTCCCAGGCCATCGTCACGGTGCAAGATACGGGGATTGGGATTGCCGCCGAACATCTGCCCCACTTGTTTGATCGCTTTTGGCGCGTCGATCAGGCCCGCAGCCATGACGAAGGGGGGGCTGGCCTAGGGTTGGCCATTGCCCAGGCCGTCACCCAGCGCCACGGCGGCACCCTCACCGTGAGCAGCGAACTCGGTCGGGGCACCAGGTTCACCGTGCAGTTGGCCCTGGCTAAAGGTCAGTAGGTTTCTTTCCCAGTTCTTTACGGTTGGGGCGCTATGATCGCCCTGTAATCCCCGATAGGTCACATCGAACTATGCAGTCAAAAGCAGTTGCGCTATTTCTCAGCCTTGGTCTAGCCACCACGGTGGCCGCCTGTGGCAATGCCGCACCCGATGGGGGCGAAGAGGGCGGGGCCACCCTGTCCCCGAAATCGGAGCAGACCTCGATGGATGCGACTACGGAAGGGGCAATGGACGGCACGACAACCGCCAAACCCCCGAGCGAAGCCGGGGCCAGCACAGCGGTGAGCACGTCATCCTCGGCTGCGCCCAAGGATATCCCGGCATCCTCGGAGGCGGTGGATGGCACCGACAAAACGACCGCCACCCCGAAGGACGTATCCAGCGGCACCGCTAGCCGCGATGAGGGCACCGCTGACGATTCTAACGATTCTGACGATTATAACGATGGGGGTGAAGGCGGCGAAGGCGGCGAAGGCGGCGAGTAATCCCATCCCCATCGAGGTCTCTCGATCTCGATCCCTAACGCCCCGGGGGAGACCGGCATGACTCGCGCTCCCCCATCCCACCGCCTTGATCGCTTTATCCCTAAGCCCACGCCATGATTGTTTGCATCGATTCCCTCCTGAGTTCAGCAGACCTCGCCACCATCCACGACCTGCTGCAAACCGCTGAGTTTGTGGATGGCAAACTGACGGCGGGCACCTTTGCCAAAACCGTCAAGCACAACGATCAGATCAAGGGGGATAGCGACATAGCCCAGGCGATTCGCAACCTCATTCAGCCCGCCCTACTGAAGAACCCGCTCTTTCAGGCCATCGCTCGCCCCAAGGCGATTCGCCCCCTGCTGATCAGCCGCTATACCCCCGGCATGGCCTACGGTTGGCACACCGATAACGCCGTCATGGGCGACTCACCCCCCCACCGTTCCGATATTTCCCTCACCGTCTTCCTCAGCGATCCAGCCGCCTACGACGGCGGTGAACTGATGCTCGATACCGGATTGGGCCATCAAACCATCAAACTGGCCGCTGGATCGGCCATTGTCTACCCCTCCACCTATCTGCATCAGGTGACGGAAGTCACCCAGGGCGTGCGGTTTGCCGCCGTTACCTGGGTGCAAAGCCAGGTGCGATCCGCCCACCACCGCGAAATCTTGTTTGACCTCGATACCGTGCGTCGTTCCCTGTTTGAGAAGGACGGCAAGACCACCGAGTTTGACCTGCTCAGCAAAACCCACGCCAATCTCCTGCGGCAATGGGTCGAGGTCTAGCGGTCTAATCGCCCCCGCACTCGATGGCGGAACAGCCTCCGTCCACCGTTCTTTTCATCGTTCTTCCCACCGTTCCCTAGCCTGTCGGCCCGACGGCCCCACTCCCTGCGCCGCAGGGGGGAATAGCGTTTCGTCCATGTTTCGCCCCACTCACCTAATCTCTGGAGCACACGCCATGATGAACCTACGCAAACTACACCGCAAAAGCGCCCCCATTCTGTTTCTGCCGCTGCTGCTCACCGCCCTCACCGGGGTGGGCTACCGGGTGGGACGCACCTGGTTCGGGATGTCTGACGATGCCGGAGAGGTCTTCCTGGAGATCCACCAAGGGGAGTTCCTCGGCGATGGGCTGGTGCCGTTTTACGTCCTCCTCGTGGGGCTGGGGCTATTGGGAATGCTCGCCACGGGGATCGTCATGGTGATCCAACGGAAACCGAGCAAGGCTCAGCCCAAGCGCGATCATCGCTGGGTACACCGTATCCTGGCCCCCATTACCGTCCTGCCCCTGGTGCTCAGCGCGACCACGGGCATTGCCTATCGCCTCGGGCGGGCGTGGTTCGGCCTCCCTCGGGAGCAAGCCGAATTTCTCATGGATCTACATCAGGGATCTTACTTCGGCACCGTTGGCCGATCCATCTACGTTTTTCTGGTGGGGCTGGGCCTCGTGGCGCTCCTGGTCACGGGCATTCAAATGACACCGCTGTTTCGGAAGCGGCGTTCGGCCCAACCGTAGCGGATTGGCCACGGAGGGTGGCCGCTCTGTTCGACCTAGAAATCCCCTAGGGCGGTGGGATATCCTAGGTTGAACAGAGTGGCTAATTGCAACCTTCCAAACCCAGTAACCATGAAACTTTCTAGCAAAAACCTGGATACCCGCCTCGAACAGGTCTATGACGCCATTGTGGTCGGTGGCGGCATGGGGGGGCTGTCGGCGGCGATCTATCTGGCCCGCTACGGGCTCACCTGCCTGGTCATCGAGAAGGGGAAGGGACGTTCCGTATGGATGCAGGAATTGCGGAACTTTATCGGCTTTGACCCCACCACCCCCGGTCGCGACATCTTGAACCACGGCATGAAGCAGGCGGTGGAGTGGGGGGCCGACTACCTGCGGGGCTATGTGGAATCCGTGGCCGACGAGGGCGACACCCTAGCCGTGACGGTGAAGGTGGGTAAAAAAGACAGCGTTTACCCCGTGTTCCGCACCCGCTACCTGATCGCCGCCTCCGGGGTGATCGACGTGCTGCCCAAGCTCGACGACATGCAGAACGTCTACGACTTTGCTGGATACACCCTCCATGTCTGCATGATCTGCGATGGCCACGACATGCGCGACCAAAAGGCCGTGCTGATTGCCGGATCCGAGGGCCAAATTAACGCCGCCTTTGTGATGAACTGGTTTACGCCCTACATTTCCGTGCTCACCCACGGGCTATTTGAGGTCAGCGACGCCATGAAACAAAAGCTGGCGGATCACGGCTATCCCCTCCATGAGTCGCCCATTGTGCGCTTCCACGGCCACAAGCACGATCTCAGCGGTGTAGAACTGGCCGATGGCACCCGGGTGGAAGCCACCACCGGGCTGATCAGCATGGGCTCGATCTACCACAACCATTATCTAAAGGACATCCAAGGGCTGGAGTGGGATGGCGAAAACCTCGTCACCAACGCCATGGCCCAAACCAGCCACGACCGCATCTTTGCCCTCGGCGACCTCAAGCAGGGGCTCAACCAGGTCTCCATTGCCGTGGCCGATGGCACCCTTGCCGCTACGCAAATCTGGCGTAATATCCGCCGCGCCAGCCCGCCCCGCAAGTGGGAAGAGAACCTTTCCGCCTAGGGCAGTGTCAAGACTAAGAATTAGGGCTTCGACAAGCTCAGCCCGAACGTGTCGTTTACGGTCGTCCTGAGCGGTGAGCGGTGAGCGGTGAGCGGTGAGCGGTGAGCGGTGAGCCTGTCGAACCGTCGAACCGTCGAAGGGCGTTGAGGATAGCTGGAACCCTAAAATCTAACCCTGACAAAACTGGCTAGAAGCCGTATCTGTCGAAGGGTCAGGGAACCTGCCCCCTACATAGCCCGAATGCGGTAGGGGTGCGGTTTCGGTGCAGGATCGTCTGTCAGCCAACCAGGGTTAGTGCAGGGCAACGCCGGTGCCATGGAAGAACGCCAGGGATAGGAAAAAATCCACGACAAAAAGGCCGACCCAGGTGGTGACGACGGCGGCGGTGGCCGCTCGACCCACGGCTTGGCTACAGGTGGTGGTGAGCCCCCAGGCACAGCCCGCCAAGCCCACCATTGACCCGAATAGGCTAGATTTCACCAGCACGGCCACCAGATCGCCCAAGCCCAGGAAGGTGCGCACGGATTCGAGAAACTGATGGGCAGGAACCTGGTAAAGCTGGGCCGCGATGGCGGATCCGGCCAAAATCCCTACGACTAAGCCCAGCACCGTGAGGACAGGGAGCATGGTGCAGCAGGCCACCACCCGGGGCACCACCAGGTAATTCACAGGGCAGGTCTGCAACATTTTCAGGGCATCGATTTGATCCGTGACCTTCATACAGCCAATTTCGGCAGCAAAGGCCGTGCCCACCTGTCCCGCCAGCACCGCCGCCGTCAGCAGGGGGGCTAGCTCCCGGCAAAAGGCCAGGGCAAAGGCTCCTCCCAGGGCAAAGGTGGCCCCAAAGCGGTCGAGTTCGCGGGCGGTTTGAATCGTGAAGATCATGCCAGCAAAGAGGTTGATCATCAGCACCGGCATGAGGGTGCCCGGGCCAACCAGGGCCATCTGAGCCAGGGCACTCTGGCGGTTGACCTGCCCCTGCAAAATGCGCATCAAGACTTGCCCCCCCAGGAAACAGGCCAGAATGGCGTGGTAGAGCCAGGATCGGGGTCGTTGCCCCTCAACAGGGGCAGCCTCTAGCCCAGGATCGGACCAGGCATACTGCGGCGGCAGGGGGATGTTCTGGCTCCAGGATTTAGGGAACGGTGCTTTAACCATAGATGGAATCCACGTGTAGTTGGCAGAAACGACCCACATCGGCGCAGACTAGGGCTCCTCACTCAGGCCGCGATGGCTTGAGGCCGTGGGCAACCCGCGTGATGGAGCCCTGACTAATCTTGCGCCCTCACTTGTATTTAGCCCTAACTTACCGAAGCAATACTCGGCAAGTTTATCTATCTTTTCTTACCCAGGGGTTGCGATCTTGGATAAATATAGTACATTTGTATTTAGTCTTCTTGTTCTGCGATTTGCCATGGATGCCCAAGCCTTGCAGGCGATTGAAACCAAGCTCCGCCGTCAACAGATCACGATGGAACGCCAACGCAGGATGGAGGTTCCCATCGACTGGCCCTCCCCCCAGGAGGTGAAAGTTCACAGTACCGCTGTGCAGGCGGCAGAAACGGTAGATATGCTACAACGCCGATCCCGCCAGTCGGGGGCAGTGCCCGACCCAGCTACCGCCCCCGGCCCATCTCCCCGGCCCTCGGCCAACCGACGGATCAGCCCTGCCGCCCAGCAACGGCGGCTGGCCGCCCTGGTTCAACGCATCAATGACCTGTCCCTCGCCCAGGAGCAGATCATGGCTGAAATGCAGCGGGTGCCGCCGCGAGTTTCCCCATCCAGCCATGACCAGCCCACCGAGGGCGCGGCCATCAACCTTGACCAAGCCATCACCGCCTGGGCTCGCCTGGAAACGAGTGGACAGGTGGTGCTGAGCTATCGCCCGGTGGAACCCTTGCCCAATCCCGAAGCCCTCGCCCTCGCCCGCCATCTGCGCCGCACCTATGGTGCCCCCCAGGGGCTCTCTTTTCCTGGGGATCTCGGGCGGATGGTCCGCCAATGGCTCCCCTGGATCACCCAGTCCATCCCGCCGGGGCTCCCCCAACCAGCGGATGACCCCGCCCTCGGTAGCACCGAAGCGATGCTATGGGCGGGGGCCGGGGTGGTGGGTCGCCTGGTCATACAGGGGATCCTCACCATCCTCCCCAGTCTGGGCCTAGTGGCGGTGATGGCTGGCTTGGCTAGCCTTGCCCTGGTGCTCTATCGGGCGGCGCTGCCACCTACCCCAAAGGTCCATCGGATTCTCCGCGTGGGGCTAGCCCTCGCTGGCCTGATCATCGGGGGCTATTTAATTTAGGCCATGCCCCATGCCGTAACCCACCCCCTTCCCTCCCATCCCTACCCAGGAAACCGTCCTATGCTATCCACCCGTCCTTCCATGCCCGCCCCCGCCACCCTCAAGCCAATTCTCGTCGCGGGAATGTTTCTCGGTACGATCTTTTGGCTGGGTCAAGGTCAGGGGATGCCCCTGGGCCAAACGGCCTCTGCCCCATCCACCGCCGACACCTGCGAAGCCATCATTAGCCGTGATGCCCGTCTGAGCCGAGACCAACTGGCCAAACTACTCGCCATCCCAGAGCGCGATAGTAAGGAAAACGTGCGTCAGGTGGTGGCCGAGCCCTACTGCCGCCTCCCTCAGATGCAGGTGCGGGCAGGGGTCAATGCTGAGCGAGAGGTCTACCCCCTGGCCTTTGACCCCAACACCCACCTGATTTTGCTCTACGAAGGGGAGGAGTATGCGGGCTATCGGTTCAGGGTAAACGAATAGAACCGATGGAGATCACGTCCGACGATGCCCTTCGCCTTGACAATCCAACGGCATGGGCGGGCAAGGGCGCGGGGCACCCACCCCGATGGATGGCAATGTTATCGCCCCGGCCTCGTCTTCCCCCCCCAGCCTTTCCCTCCCTCTGTAGCATGAAACTCATTCTTGCCCTACTGGCCACCAGTGCCCTCGCACTCTGGGTTGGGTTGGCTCCAGCCCAGGCCAAATCCGATGATTTCATTCTGAGCTTTGAGCCACCGGCCTTGCCCGAACCAGCCCCCACACCAGCCCCCCCAGCGCCGCCCTCCCCAGCACCAGAGCACCAACCCCTGCCTATCCCCGCCCACGCTAGCCGTCCGCCCATGCGGTTCCACTCTCCCAGCCAATTACCCAGCGGGGTATACCGACAGGCGGTGGCGATGGCGATCCAGGAGGGGCAATTGCCCGCCGATGTGTTGCCCCCCGCGCCGCCGATCCTGGCCCCAGGGCCTTCCCTGGCCACGGCCCCAGAGCCGGTGGTGCCCGTTGGCCCTGAGGTAGCCACTCCTCCAGCCGCCGATCCCTCTCCGATGGACTCTGTGGTTCTAAATTTTGACCTAGATTCCACCCTGGTTCCCCCCGCTCCCATCGCCCAAACCCTTCCCCCTGAGGCCCCGCCGCCGCCCCTGGTGGACGCCTTATTTGAGGGGGGCAGCCAATCCCTCGTAGCCCGCACGGTGGGCAGCGCCGAGGGCACCCGCACCGCCACGGGCGAGATGACCCCCGCCTACCGTGGCCACACCGATCCCGGCAACCACGCCTGGAACCTAGGCACCTTCTCCTATCAGCATGGGGCCACCTCCGCCGAAGAAGCGGATCGCAAGCAGATCGCTCGCCTACGGTCCCAAACGGACGTGCTGAAGCGACGGGCCTTGCGCCGATCCATGGGGTTGACCCTAGAGGAAACCCTCAACGGCATTGACCTAGCCAACCAATCCCCCCTGGCGGCCATTGGTCGGGTGGGCTACATCGAGCGCCTAGCGGAGGTCAAAACCTGGGGGCTAGAGGGCACCGAGGCCATCGTAGTGGCTCGCACCCGATCCTATATCAACCCCAACACGGGGCGATGGAATGCCCCCGGCCTCGGCAACACCGAAGCCAGCATCACCCGCGACCAGCGCCGCCGCACCGATGCCATTGCCCGAGCCTTAGCGGCCTACCGCCTAGAACATCCCGATCAGGATCTCAGCCCCACCCTGATTACCATCGCGCCCCCAGCGCCGACCGTTGCCGCTGCACCAGCACCGCCGCCCGTGGAACCGACACCGGATCCCCTGCCCCTACAGTTTGATCTGGATACCGAATCCCGGCCTATGCCCACGGTGGCCACCTTCCCTGAAGCACCCATCCCCCTTGCCCTAGCGGCAATCCCTGGGCCGGAACCAGCGGAGGCCATAGTCCCCGCGACCACCGAATCTATAGAAACTCCCGAGTCCACCGAGTCCACCGAATCCACCGAATCCATAGAAACTCCCGAGAATCCCGAGTCCACCGAGACCACTGAGAATCCCGAATCCCCCGAGAATCCCGAGTCCACCAAATCCACCGAGTCCACCGAGTCCACCGAGATCGCTGAGAATCCCGAGTCCACTGAGACTCCCGAATCCACCGAGTCCACCGAGCCCGATCCCATCGCGTCGCCCCCCGAGGCCCAACCGGGTCAGCCCTAGGGCGCAATTCTCCACCCACCGTCAGGGGATGCCCTGTTCTGGCGCATGTCCGCCGCTGGTTTTGGTAAAGTGGTACTGACTACGATGTAGGCCCTTTGCTATGGATGTCCCTGCCCTACCGCCCATTACGTCTTTAGCAGACGCCCTAGAGCGATGTCAGGTGTTGGGGATGCGATTGAGCCGACAGCGGCGCTACATTCTAGAACTGCTCTGGCAGCAGCAGGGGCATTTATCCGCCCGCGAGATTTATCACTGTCTCCATCAGCAAGGGCGAGACATCGGCCATACGTCGGTTTACCAAAACCTCGATGCGCTCTCAGAACAGGGCATTATTGAGTGCGTGGAGCGGGCCGATGGGCGGCTCTATGGGCCGAGCAGCCGCCCCCATAGCCATGTCAACTGCTTGGACACAGAGGACATCATCGACGTGGACGTGGTGTTGCCCATCGAGTTGATTCAGCAGATTGAAGCCCAAACCGGAGTTGCCATTACGGACTATCGGATTGATTTTTTTGGCACCAAGGTGGCCTCCGCCTGAGGGGGTGCGGCCTAGGGGATGATGGCAGGGATCCCATCGCGTTGGTCTTCCCTTAGGATAGGGGAGTGGGGATCGTCCATCGAGATCGGCCTTCCCCAGAATGATCGGCTGTGCCGTCTAGGGCGGCGGGCTCGTCCTCAACCCTTTTTCGGTGATGCCTATGTCGGGTAAAACGCGGCTTTTGGGCCTTCGGGCCGACCAGTTTCGCCATCCGTTAGATTTGGAAGCCACCCGTGCCCTACAACAACTGCCGGGGCTAGATGTGCTGGTGCGGGCGGTCGTCGCCCCCCTAGCAGAATCGTTCTTCCACCTCGAAAACTTGGCTTCGGGCCTTCAGGTCAGCGAACGCCAACTGCCCAGCCTCCATGCCGCCCTCGTGGAAGCTTGCCAGATTCTTGACCTCGAAGTGCCCCAGCTTTATGTGCGGCAAAATCCGGTGCCCAACGCCTACACCTTTGCCATGCGGGGAGAGCGGCCCTTTATCGTCCTCCACACGGCCCTCCTAGAATTGCTGACCCCCGAGGAAACCCAAGCGGTAATGGCCCATGAACTGGGTCATCTCAAGTGTGATCACAGCCTCTACCTCACGGTGGCTAATCTGATCACCCTAGCCGCCAGCCAACTGCCCTTTGGCACAGACATTGCCCAGGGGCTTCAACAGCAACTGATGGAATGGGTGCGCTGTGCCGAGTTCACCTGCGACCGTGCGGCCCTGCTGGTGGCCCAGGATCCACGCATCGTCGCCTCCCTACTGATGAAACTCTGCGGCGGTTCGCCCTCCCTGGTGTCTGAACTGAGCGTCGATGCCTTCATTGACCAAGCTCGGGCCTACGATAACCTGAGCCAGGATGCCCTGGGTGAGGCCCTCAAACAACTGCGCACCCAAGGGCTAAGTCACCCCGTTCCGGTGCTGCGGGCGAGGGAAATTGATCGCTGGGCCAGCAGTCCGGCCTATGGTGCCCTGGTGAAAAGTCGCCCCATTGAGTATAATGAGGGCTCATCCAAGGGCGGATGGCGAAATTGGTAGACGCACCACACTCAAAATGTGGCGACTTCGGTCATGCGAGTTCGAGTCTCGCTCTGCCCATCGAGATATTTCAGAATCCATATTCCACAACTCAGACTAAAAAAAGCAGGTATCTCTAGAGATACCTGCTTTTTTCCTGCTGAAACCCAGGGACATTAATCGGAAGACCTTAGAGGTCTCCGCCACGGAGAAAGAGCAAAAAGACGATGGTGGGGCCAGCGATAACAATCATGGCCAACATGGCTAACTGGGCAATTAGCTCAAAGTTGATGCTACTCAAAAAGCTCATGGATCCTCCCAACACAGACCTACTAGAATGAAAGCTGGCAAATTACTTGTGGCCTATTCTACCCGTTTACGGCCCATCTCTTTTAGATAACTTAACAAAATTCTAAGGCGCAAGACCCCAGGGCTATCTTGCGATCCAGCCTTTGCCCCGCCCCCTTTCCCACGGATGGAGATGCCCATGACCACTTGGCAATGTGTGAGTCACTGTGGGGCTTGCTGCTTTCTCGACCCCAGCGAACGCCCCGACCTAGAGGACTACCTCACCCCCGACCAACTGACCCACTACCTCAGCTTGGTGGGGGCAGATGGCTGGTGCATCCACTATGAAGCCGAGTCTCGCACCTGCTCGATCTACGACAGTCGCCCTGATTTTTGCCGGGTCACGCCCCACACCTTCGAGGTCATGTTTGGCATCGAACCGGACGACCTC
The DNA here is from genome assembly GCA_035285305.1 of Leptolyngbya sp. Lineage (GTDB taxonomy): Bacteria > Cyanobacteriota > Cyanobacteriia > Phormidesmidales > Phormidesmidaceae > Nodosilinea. Next base: position 7,675 of record JAYKHF010000172.1, on the reverse strand, counting down.
AACGACTTCGCCATTGACTGCTGCCAGCAGCACATCGAGGATCGCTACGGTGATGACAGCCCCGAAATGCAGCATTTTAACCAGTCCGTCGGCTGGGTCAAGACCGAAGATTAGGGAACACCCCATCGTTCGCCTTGAGCTTGGCGAAAGGCCTCACCCATCGCTTCCCCGGCTGGGTTTTCTCCGTCAGAGAGGCTACGCCAACGACCAGCTCAGCCCGAACGGCACTCAGCCCCCCAAGCGGTACATCCTTCACCGTTCGCCTTGAGCTTGTCGTTCGCCAAGCGTCCCCTATGGGGAAAAGGCACCGCTCAGCCCGAACGGTGCTCCGCCTGACCAGAGGGGTATTGGGTTGATAGCGAGCCGTTCATGGCCAATAATGAAAGAATAATGAAAAGGCAATGATTCCCTGTCCCTCTTTGGCCCAAGTGCTGTGACCTCCCCTTCGCCCACCTCCTCGCCGCCGCTGTCCACGGCGGATTCCCCCGCCTCAGGCAACCGTTCCTTTCGGCGGGTGCTGATATCCACGTTCATCACCATTTTCTTGGCGGAACTGGGGGATAAGACCCAGGTCACAACCCTGCTGATGAGCGCTCAATCGGAGGCTCCCTGGATTGTCTTTTTGGGAGCGGGTTCGGCGCTGATTGCCACCAGTTTGCTGGGGGTGTTGCTGGGGCAGTGGTTGGCGCGGCGGGTGTCGCCCCAGGCCCTAGACACCGCTGCCGGAGCGGTTTTGCTCGGCATCACCGTTTGGCTGCTGTGGGATATTGCCCACCTGTAGGGTTGCCTATCGGTTGCTCAACCTGTTCTGGTCTGCCCTATCGTTCCCCTTGCACCGCCATGGATTGGAATCTGCTTGCCCTCAGTTTCACCGCCGTGTTTATTTCCGAACTCGGAGACAAGAGCCAGCTTGCGGCGATCGCCCTCGGGGGCAGTTCTAAGCATCCGAAAGCGGTCTTCCTAGGGACAGCGGCGGCGCTGCTATTGGCTAGTTTTTTAGGTGTTTTGGTGGGCGAAGGCACCGCCCAAGTGCTGCCGGAGCGCCTGGTCAAGGCCGTGGCCGCCGTGGGGTTTGGGTTGCTGGCGGTGCGCTTGCTCTGGCCGGGAGAGGGCGGCGACTGAGGAAGGCAACCCAAACCCCTTCGACTCTCCGGGCAAGGGCTAAGCCCCTATTCCTTAGCGCCCGCAAGGCGAGACTGCCGCGCTTCGACCAGGGTTGTTAGCCGTAGTTGGAGGTCGGCGGTGATCCGTTGGGCAGCGGTTTTGAGGGCTTCGGGGGTATTGTCCTCCTGGAGATAGGTGCTGACTGCGAGGGGGGCACCGATGTGAATTTGGACGGGGCAACGCCAGCGGGGATAGGCGGCACCGTAGTAGATATCCACGGGCAGAATGTGAACGTTCAACCCGGGCTGGGTTCCTTCTGCCTGGACGGCAAGGCGAGCCAACCCCGGCTTGAGGGGATGCACGTGATCGTCGCGCCGGATGCCGCCCTCGGGGTAAATGACCAACATTTCCTGGTTGCGCAGTAAATCAATGCCGTGGCGTAGACTGGACACCGTGGGGCGGCGCACATTGACCGGAAACCCACCCAGGCGTCGAATGAACCAGCCCTGAAGGCCCTTCACCTCATCGTCCGTCACCATGAAGCGCAGATCTCGACCCGTGGCCGGACGTCCCGCCGCCAGGGGCAGCACAATGGAGTCCCAACGAGCCCGATGGGTGGGGGCCAAAATGACCGGCCCACGGTGGATCAGGTGAACCTGCCCCGTGATGATGATGGGGCCAAAGTAGAGGGGCAGCACCAGGTATTGCCCTAAGCCATAGGCCAGGGGGGTCAGCCAGGGCGAACAGTGGGACTGGGGTGCAGGAGCAGCCGGTGCAACAGGGACGTCAGGACTATCCGGGGAGGCCATAGGAGAAGAGCGCGCCATGGATCAATAGGTGGGAAGCTCCAGAGTACGCCTTTCTATTTATGCTTTTCAAGGTGGACTGAACAGAGAGGTACCATAATGCAGGCAATTCGGGTGGCTCAATTTGGTGGGCCAGAGCAGTTAACGATCCAAACCATCGACGTTCCCCAGCTTCAGTCCGCCACACAAGTCCTAGTAGAGATTCACGCGGCTGGGGTCAATCCGGTAGATACCTACATTCGGGCGGGCACCTATGGGCGATTGCCCTCGCTTCCCTACACCCCCGGCACCGATGGGGCGGGGATGGTGGTGGCCGTGGGCGATGCCGTGCGGCGGGTGCAGGTGGGAGATCGGGTCTATGGGGGCTGGCCGATCACGGGCACCTATGCCCAGTTTGCGCTATACGAAGCGGACTGGGTCTACCCCCTACCGCCCGCACTCTCCTTTGAGCAGGGAGCGGGGATCTTCATTCCCTACTCCACTGCCCATCGGGCTCTGTTTGAAAAGGCCCAGGCCCAGGCGGGAGAAACAGTCCTCATCCATGGGGCAACGGGGGCCGTAGGTTTAGCGGCGGTACAGTTGGCCGTGGATGCGGGGCTACGGGTAATTGGCACCGGCAGCACCATCGCCGGACGCGACCTGGTTCAAGCCCAGGGGGCCGAGGTGGTTTTGAACCATCACGATGCCGACTGCGGCGCACAGATTCTCGCCGCCACCGGAGGCCAAGGGGTGGACATCATTCTCGAAATGCTGGCCAATGTGAATCTGGGAAAAGACCTGCCGATCCTGGCCTTTGGCGGGCGGGTGGTGGTGATTGGCAACCGTGGCACCGTGGAAATCAACCCTCGGGACATCATGGCAAAGGAAAGCACCATCACCGCCGTCAACCTGTTCAGCACCCCGCCGGATCGGCTACACCAAGTCCAGGCCCAGCTTGCCCCCGGGCTGCTGCGGGGAGCCCTCCAGCCCATCGTGGCCCAAACCTATCCTCTCCCTGGAGCGGCGGCGGCCCATCGCCAAATCCTGGAACCCGGCACCTTGGGCAATCGGGTGTTGATCCCCTAGGGGGTGGGATTCCCGGCCATTCTGGTTTCCTAACCCTGCGGTGCCCCGTATAGTAAATAGAGACCACCCTATCCGCTGCCTCACCATGCCCTGGCCCAGACTCCTCCCATCCCCCCTGGTTCGCCGCTGGAACCCTGCCCTGCCGCCGCTCACCCTAGGACAAGGATGGTTGAGCATCCTCTGTTCGATGCTCTTGATATTAGGGATCGCCGTGGGGCCAGCCCAGGCCATCGCCCCGTTCCAGGTGCCCCAGGTATCCGCCGGAGAGGCCACCTGGTTGGTGGATGAGGCCGATCTGATTAGCCGGATTAACGAGGGCAAAATTTCCGGTCGCCTCAGCAAACTCGCCGACCAAACTGGCCAGGAAGTCCGCCTCGTCACCATTCGCCATTTTGACTATGGCGAAACCATCCAAACCTTCACCGACAAGCTGTTTGATCGCTGGTACCCCAACGCCGAAGACCGGGCGCACCAAGTCCTCTTAGTGCTGGATGAAGTGACCAAAACCGTCGGCATTCGCGTGGGCGACGAGGCCGCCGCCCTGCTGCCCGCCGACCTCGCCACCAGCGTTGCCCAGGAAACGGTGCTGATTCCCCTGCTCCAGGGTGACAAGTATAACCAAGCCCTCCTAGACGGCACTGATCGCCTCGTGGCCGTGCTCAGTGGCCAACCGGATCCGGGCGCACCGGTGTTTAACGAAGCCTTCGACAACCTGAGTGAAAGCACCTTTGCCTCCGCTGAAGTCACGGAAGAAAACCGAGGCAACAACGCCGTGCTGCTGATTGTGCTGCTGGTGCTGGCCACGGTCATCCCCATGGCCACCTACTACTGGTACGTCGGCTTCGGCAATTAGGCCTAGCGGGTTCCGTGCCCCGCCAACGGGGGCATCAGGCGCTAGTTCATCTCCGACAGGCGAATGCGGGGATCGACCACACTGAGGAGCAGATCCGCCAGCAGGTTGCCCAGGATCAGCATCACCGCCCCCATCATCAGACTGGCCATGACTAAGTAGAGATCCTGGGCCGTGACGGCCTCCAAGATCAGCTTGCCCAAACCGGGCCAGTTGAAATAGGTTTCGGTGATAAAGGCACCGCCCAGGAGGCTGGCGAACTCGAAGCCCAGCAGCGTAATCAACGGATTCACCGCATTGCGGAGGGCATGGATATAGATCACCCGATCCTCCGGTAGCCCCTTGGCGCGGGCGGTTTGGATATAGTTTTGCCGCATCACATCCAGCATTTGGCCCCGGGTAATCCGTTGCAGTCCGGCAAAGCCCGTGACGCTGAGGGCAACGGTGGGCAAAATCAGGTGCCAAGCCACATCCAAGACCTGGCCAACCCCATTGAGATCGTCGTGAATGATACTCGTGCGGCCCCCGACCGGAAACAGCGGGGCCGTGAGTTGGGCAAAAAACAACAGCAACAGCCCGGTGATGATGGTGGGCATCCCTTGCCCCAGGTAGCTCAGCACCCGTAGCCCCCGATCCAGGCCTTGGTTTTGCTTGACGGCTCCCACAATTCCCAAGGGGAGGGCAATGGCCCAGGTCATCACCAGCGACGTAAAGGACAGCAGCAGCGTGTTGGGCACCCGTTCCCACAGGATATCCACCACCGGGCGGTTGTAGGCAAAGCTGAGGCCAAAGTTGCCAAAAAAGATCACCTGATGGAGCCAGGTGAGGTATTGCCGCCAAAGGGGCTGATTCAGGCCAAACTGGGCTTCAAGCTGGGCCAGGGTTTCTTCGGAAAATTGCGGATTTTGGCGATACTGATCCAAAAAGTTGCCCGGTGCCAGTTGAATCACAAAAAAGCTCAGGGCCGAAGCCAACAGAAGCGTCAACAACGCCTGCAAAATGCGCTTGACCACGTAGAGGGTGCTGTCGCGGGTCGCCCAGTTAACCAGTTTCTCCCAGGGAGAACGGGGGAGGTCGGACGGAAAAGAAGGGGTGGAAGGAGCCATGGGACGGTGGGTTGACGATGGGGCAAGGGCAACGGAAGAAGTTCACTGATTCTAAAACACCGAGGCGAGCGGGCCGCCGCCATTCTCAGCAGGATATCCCGTTCGGGCTGAGTACCGTTCGGGCTGAGCAGGGGGCACGCCTTTTCCCCATGGGGGGCGCTGGGCGAACGACAAGATCAAGGCGAACGAGGGGATAGTCCGGTCTCGGTCAGGCCCCCAGGCTAGGGTTCAACGACCATAGCGGCCCCGCCCCCCCGTCGGTTCGGTTCGGCGGCGGCTAAGATCGATCCATCGGGCTGGATGACGAGCCCGACGGCGGCCCCGATGTCAGGCACTGGGGTCAAGACATGGCCAAGGGCGGTTAAGCCTTGGCCTAGGGGCGTTTGTTCGAGTTGGCGGTCTACTTGGGTGATGCCCGTGTTGCGCTGGGAAAGGCGGGGGGCGGCGATCGCCTCGGGGAGGGACAGGCCAAAGTCAATCAGATTGACGGCCACCCCAACCACCGTAGTAATGATGGTTGAGCCCCCCGGAGAACCAAAGGCCATCATCGCGCCATCGGGGCTGCGGACGATGGTGGGGGCCATGCTGCTGCGGGGGCGTTTGTAGGGTTCGGGCACGTTGGGATGGGGGCGGATGGGGTCAAAGTCGGTCAGTTCGTTATTGAGGATGAAGCCATAGCCCGGAACCACCATGCCCGATCCGCCCGTGGATTCAATGGTGCAGGTGTAGGAGACCAGGTTGCCCCAGCGATCGCTGGTCACGAGGTGGGTGGTGGAGATCCCCGATGGTTGTTCTCCCTGGGCCAGGGGGGGTAATCCGGTCAGGCTGGGGCTGGGGTCGGTTTGAAAGGGCAGCGGGTCGCCGGGGGTGGCACGGAAGCTGGGATCGGCGGGGGCGCGATCGCCCACTTGATCCCGCCGAGTTTGAATAAACTCTGGGCTCTGAAGACCCGCCAGGGGCACATCGACAAACTCTGGATCGCCCAGGTAGGCATTGCGGTCGACAAAGGCCAGTCGCTCGGCTTCAATCACCCGATGCCAAGCCTGGGCGCGATCGGCCTGGGCCAGATCAAAGCCCTCCAGGATGCGGAGAATTTCCCCGGTGGTGATGCCCCCACTGCTGGGCAATCCCATGCTGTAGAGGGTATAGCCACGATAGGGCGTGACCGTGGGGGGCCGCACCCGTACCGCGTAGTGGTCGAGGTCAGTGAGGGTCATGGCCCCAGGAACCACCGAAAAGGGGGGATCGGCCACGGTGGGCGGCTGTTGCACCGTTTGGACAATCGCCTCGGCCATCTCGCCCCGATAAAAGCCATTGACCCCCTGTTCCGCTAGGAGGCGGTAGGCTTTGGCCAGGTCAGGATTTTTGAACCGACTGCCCACGGCGGGCCGCTGACCATCGGGCAGATACAGCGCTTGGGTGGAGGTGAAGGCGGCAAAGCGATCCTGGTTTTGGGCGATCTGCTGGGCAAAGGTGTCATCGACCACAAAGCCATGATCGGCCAGGGCGATGGCCGGTTGGAGGGCTTCGCCCAGGGAGAGGGTGCCATAGCGGCGGAGGGCTTCGGCCCACTCTAGGGGGGTGCCAGGAACGCCCACCGCTGCTCCAGAGGAAATGCGGTTGGGGAAGAAGGGCAGCAGATCGCCGGGGTTCATCGGATCCTGGAACAGGTCTACGGTGGTGGCGGCGGGAGCCTGCTCTCGGCCATCGAGGGTGATCAGGCGATCCTGGTCTTTGAGATAGATGACCATGAACCCACCGCCGCCAATGCCAGTGGAAAAGGGATCAGTCACCCCCAGAGCGGCGGCAGCGGCGACCGCCGCATCAATGGCATTACCGCCTCGGCGCAACACCTCTAGGCCCACCCGCGTCGCATCGGCATCAACGGTGGCCACCGCGCCCCCACGCCCCGTAGCCACGGCCAAAGAGCCTTGGGACAGCCCCACCGAGCTAAGCCAAAAACCCAGGCACAGGCTGACGCCTAATACTGCCGCAACGATTCGTCTCATTCGCCTCATCATGGCCATGGTTCCCCTTTCGCCTATGGTGAAATTATCCCCCAATGAATCCCTATGGCTCCTATCTTTGCCGCTCTGCTCGCGATCAGGCTATGGCTTTTCCCCGCTCTACCAGGGCTGGCCCTTGCCGTTCCCAGCCCCCAGCCCCTAGGGGCCATCCCCAAACTCTCCGCCATCTTTGCAGGGGAGCCTCCCGCCCTTGGCGTTCAGAATGGCCAGCTATCGCCCTGTCCAGCCACCCCGAACTGTGTGGTGAGCCAGGGTGCGGATCCCGCCCATGCCATTGCCCCAATGGCCTACACCAGAAGCCGAGATGACGCCCGCGACCTGCTGACTAAGGTTCTGGGGGTGGTGCCCCATACGGAGATTGTGACGCAGCAGGAAGATTACATTCGGGTGCAGTCTACCAGCCGCCTGATGGGGTTTGTGGACGATACCGAGTTCTACTTTCCAGCGGAGGAGTCTGTAATTCAGGTTCGAGCCGCCGCCCGATTGGGAACATCTGACCTGGGCGTGAATCGGCGACGGCTGGAGCAGATTCGGTTTGCCCTGAAGGACTTGGGGATTTAGAGGGGCATCGTCGATCAACCCGAGTTCAGGATAAGCCAAGACCTCAATCGTTAGAAACCTTCTTCCGGCTCACCCGTGAGCCCTCCCCCCCAACCCCTCGCTCACGAAGAGAGGGGAGGCGTTTCCATTCAAATGAGTTCTCTAGCGAGTAGAGAG
>JAYKHF010000171.1:0-7231 GCA_035285305.1 Leptolyngbya sp. | reverse complement strand
TGCCCCCAAATGTCCAGCGGGTCGGTGGTGCGCTGGCGCATGGTGTGCAGTTCTTTGGCGTGGCGTTGCCAGAGGTCATCAATGCGCTGGCTGAGGGAAAGCAGACGATCAATATCAAAATCGTCCCAGGGTTCTTTGCAGAACACCTTGCGCCAGGTGTTGATATGGTCAATCTGCGTTGGAGCCAGGGACTTGATCACCTTGTCTTTGTAATCGGCCATGGCAAAATCGGGCAGCAGAAAATGATACACATGCCCCGCCGGAATTGGCTCTGGCAACAGCACCCGCTTTGGTTCCTGCTCGTACCAGTAGGTCTTTTGCCGCTTGTTGCGAGGAATCAGCGCCGTATCGTACACCTGCCGCCGCGCCCCAATCAACGAATTGCCACAGTGAAGCTGCATCCCAAACCAGGGCACAAAGGCGCGTTTGCGGCCCTCACCCCCCTGCCCCCCTCTCCCCACGGGAGAGGGGGGTTCTGAAGTCCGGTTCCCCTCGCCCTCTGGGAGAGGGGCTAGGGGTGAGGGCTTCCGGTTCCCCTCGCCCTCTGGGAGAGGGGCTAGGGGTGAGGGTTCTGGGGGTGAGGGCTGCGGCCCATAGATACAGTTCAGCCACAGCGATACCTCCGCCAGTTCCACCGCCACTGGGTTGAGGTCAATGCCAAACACATTGCGGTCGGCCAAGTACATCTTGACCTTCTGCTTCTCTGGCAGAAAATCATCGTGGGGGATGCGTTCGTCCAGTTCCGCTTGCTTTAGCTCTAGGTAACGTTCCGCCAGTTGGTTGATGGCCTCATTCAAAAACGCCGCACTGCCCATGGCGGGTTCGCAAATGTGCAGCTTCAGGATGTCGTCGGCGGTCTTGTCCTTCAGCAGTTCCTTTAGGGTGTATTTCACCAGGCAACGGGTGAGGGATTCGGGCGTGTAGTAGGAGGCGGAATTTTCCCGATCTCGGCCCGCCAACCGATAGATAAACGTGCCCTTGGGATAGCAGCGGGGGGTGCCGTCGCCGTTGTAGACCCGTTCCGCTTCGGTGTATTTTTCCAGGTCTTCCGCCTGCACAAAATAGCCCACCTCTAGGGGGTTAGGGGCTGGGTCATCGGCCCGCTTCACCTCGTAGAGATCCGCTTCGGCAAAAAAGCCCCGAAAACACAGCAGCGCCTCATATACCGCCCCCAACTGGTTAATCCCCAACTGGGCGTAGGAAATGCGCCCCCGCCGCTGGCGACCCTTCTCCCGCGAGAGAGACATTAGCTCAATCACCCGCCGCAGGGTGCCATTGCGAAACTTCACCCGGTTGAGCAGGGGCAGTCGGGCCGGGTCGAACAGGTGGCTCTTCAGGGGGGCCAGCTCAAAGGTGTCGTAGATGAAGGTTTCTTCGGTTAGGTTGAGGGCTTGCTGCTGCTCCCGCTCGGCAGGGTAACCCTGCCAAATTAGCCCAAACAACTGCTTCAGGGAGAGGTCGATAAAGTAGCCCTCGCTGTCCTCCGCCGTGCGTAGATCCGCCTGCTCTAGATCCCGCAGCGACTCTAGGCTGTAGCCCTCCCGGTAGACATCGGCATCCATCGGCGCATAGCCCAACTCCCGCCGTGCCTCAATGTAAAACAGAAACAACAGCCGATACATGTAGCGCAGGCATTCTAGGGAAAGCTGCCCCGCATCCAGCCGTTCGTTAAATACCCCTTCCTTGAGCTTGTTTCGCAGGTACCACACGGCCTCATTGCCCAATCGCTCAATGGATTCCCGCAGGGCATACTTCAAATCGTCCGACACCGAGTAGGCGTGGCGGTGGGAGTTTTCATCCAGCTCATCCAGCAGGGGCGTGCCCTCCGGCGGGCAGGTGTGCTCTCGGTGCAGCAGCGTCGCCGTGGCCAACAGGGTATCCGGTTCCTTGCGGGAGAGAATATCCCCCAGGTCAAAGCTCAGCAGCCGCGAAGCATTCCACTTGTAGCGATCAATCAACGTCACCTGGTCAAGGCTGACGAGGATAACCCAGCGGGGCGGATCCTCCTGGGCAAACACCAGGTCAGAGACAATGTCTTCGAGGCAGCCCTCACCCCCCCAGCCCCCCTCTCCCCAGGGAGAGGGGGGGGTAAGAGAATCCTCCGGTTCCCCTCTCCCCGTGGGAGAGGGGCTAGGGGTGAGGGCCACCAAGCCCAACGACAGTACATCGGCCATCTCGTCGGCTTCTGGCAAGCCTTCCAGCACCCACAGCAGGGGCATCCCGTTTGGCTTCTTCACCTGGGCCAACACCGGAAGTATCTGCCCATCCTCTAGCTCCTGGGGCTGAGGGTTGAACGCATAGCCCAGCACGGGTAGAAACGCCGCCAGCCATTCCCGCTGGGTAGCCAATCGATCCTCGGCAGATTTTTGCTTACGGAACTGTTCCCGCAGACGAAAGTAGCGCCCAGACAGCGCCGAAAGCTGTTTAGGCGGCGATTTGCCCTCACCCCCCTGCCCCCCTCTCCCCACGGGAGAGGGGGGTTTTGAAGTCCGGTTCCCCTCGCCCTCTGGGAGAGGGGCTAGGGGTGAGGGCTCCGGGGCTTCCTCCATCTCGCGCCATCGCTGGGCTACGCCCTTAATGTCGTCTTTGAGGATGGCGTCTAGATAATGGTTGGAGTAAAACTCATTGGCGTTGGTAATTCCGGTGAGAGGCATGGACGATGGATAGCTGTAGCGGGTTCGACGGTAGCAGAAACGACATGGACGACCCAACCCTAATCTAACCAGTCTCTAGCCAAAAGCTCGGAATTTTACGGACGGACTTAACATACAAGATACTATCCATGGCTGTATCTCGAAAATCAATGTCGTTGACCGAGCCACCGCTCCAAGGAACGTGGACTTTCGCTACTGCGTCTACCGGCCAATAGACCTTCAATACCAATGTGCTCGTCCAATTCAGGCCACTCAATGGCGTAGCCCTCCCCTAACAATTGCCAGTTATTCCGCTCCTGAGGCGAGCCATGGAATAAACGTGGGTACCAGGACAGGGGAATGGTGAGACTACGACCGTCCACCAACTCGACCACCAACTTGTCTGAATTGACCGATACGGCTGTGGCCAAGGGTTCAGTTTCAAGGGTTAAAGTAGTCATCCCAAGCCTCCATCAGGGTATCTTCGTGATTCGCAATGATTAGGGTAATCTTATTGAGTTCGTGGTCTTTGAAGCCTCGATTTTTTTCTAATCTAACTGGGCACAACCAAAATTTGGCAATTTGGCGGTCTCTCTTAACGTGGATGTGAGCCGGTTCCCCCTGGTCGGAGCTGAAGAAGATAAAGCTATAGGGGCCGACCTGAAGCACGGTGGGCATGGTGTATTTCTACCCCTCCTTCAAAACGGCAATGATTTTGATGTAGGGGGCGGGTTCGGTGGTCATGGTTTCTTCCACCCAGCGCCGCTGATCCTCAAAAATGCGCTCAATGCGGCTTTTCTCGCGATCCTTGCGGGCCTGCACCAAGGCGGCAGGGCGGCTATCGTCGCCAAAGCGCAGTTCTAGCTGCTCGTAGTGGCGTCCCCGCAGAGCCTCTAATCGCTGACGCTGCTGCGCTAGCTCTGGCTCTAGGCGCTGGATGAAGGTTTGCCGTTCTTCCAGCAGCACTTTAGTTGCCTGGTCTACGGCTACCCCTCGTAGATCCAGCAGCGCCTCATCCACCGGATGTCCCTGGTTGGGGATGGGGGCTTTGCCCAGGTGGGTGCGGGCCAGGGTTTGATCAAAGTCTTCTACCCGCTGAAACTGCCCCCGCTGAAACACCACACTTAGCCAGCGGTTGATGACAGGTTGCCCCCGCCGGTTGGGAATCACCCCCGCCATCACAAACACGGCCTCCTGGGGGCCAATGCCCTGGGGCAGGGTGAGCACCGGAGCCTGGTGGCGACCCACGGTGGTCATGGCGCGATCATTCAGCCATTCCACCACCGGATGCAGCGCCCAGAGGTACTGCATGGCGGGCCAGGAGTCTTCAGAACGGCGAGCCTCTTCCAGGGCAGCGGCGATCGCCTTGGGATCACTACAGAGGATCAGCGGTTGATCGGGCCGGGGCACAATTTCACGGGGCAGACGGCTGTAGCGCTGACGCAGCTCCTGGGGCATGGTTAGCTCAATCAGCCCCTGAGCGGGCAACCGATTAATTTGCAGATCGTCCCCCTGGCTAATGGCCTCTAGCGCCGCCGAGACATAGTCAAAGTCGCTGGCAAATAGGCTGGGCCACTGGCGTAAGGAAGCTTGGGCATCGGCAGTCTGGCTCACCTCCGGCTCCTGGTCAAACAGGGCAAAGGGGTCGAAGGCGTCGGGTTGGGCCTGGGGGGTCAACCGCTGGTCAAAGCTCTCCGCCGTTTCTCCCTGTTCAATGGCGGTAGCGGTGATACGCACCTCCTCATCCACATCAAACACCCCCATAAAGGCTGAGGGGTCGCCAATGTTTTGTACTGCCTGCTCGTCTTTGGCCAGCAGCACCCGAATGATCCGCTCCACCTCATCCATACGGGGATGGCGGGATCGACTCAGCAGGTAGCGAATTTGGGGTTGCTGCTCTTGCCCATAGCGATCAATGCGGCCATTGCGCTGCTGCAACGCCATCAGCGACCAAGGAATGTCGAAGTGAATCAGCCGATGGGACAGGTAGTGCAGGTTGATGCCCTCCGAGGCGACATCCGTGGCCACCAGCAGCCGCAGGGGCGATTTTTCGTTGCCAAACTGCTCAATCACCGCCATCTGATCCACATCGGCCATGCCGCCATCCAAGGTAGCGATGGCCTCTGGCTTTAGCGCTAGGTCTTCTCCCAACTGTCGGGCCAAAAACCGCATGGTCTCTAGGCGCTCCGTAAAGATGACGATGCGATCACGGGTATCTTTCCCCGTCCAGCCAAAACCGCCCTCGTCGGTCTGGGTGATCAGCTTCAGCAGGGTTTGATATTTAGAAAAGCCCTCAGATCCCAGGGTTCTCAAAGAACCCTGGGATCTTTCCCCTGGTGTCAAAATGGCGGCTACCGCTGTCTCTAGCTCCCGCAGCTCGGCTAGGTCGGAGGCCCTCACCCCTAGCCCCTCTCCCTGGGGGAGAGGGGAACCGGAGGATCCTCTTGCTCCCCCCTCTCCACACCGTGGAGAGGGGGGCTGGGGGGGTGAGGTCTGCTTCTCAAGATTGCGAAGGCGGGTCTGAAGGGTCTGCAAGCAAGCCATCGGGCTCGACAGCATGGCTTTCAGCAGGGTGGTCTTAAACAAATTTCCGGCCTGACGCTTTTCGTCGGTTTGGGCCAGGGTCAGGGCATTCAGTTGCTCAAAGGCCCGCTCCTCTGCTGGGGATGCCGGGGCTTCCACCGCCTGTACCTGTCGTTCTGGGAAATGCTTCAGCAGTTGCGCCGCCACATCCTTCTTGAACCGCCGCACGTAGAGGTCGCGAATGTCGTCTTTGGTGTAGCTGGCCTCGTTGGCGATGGCCGTCGGGTCGAGCATATTCATCAGGCTGGCAAAGCTCTCCGGGCGACCATCGTGGGGGGTGGCCGACAGCATAATCAGCGTATCGGATCGAGTGGAGAGGCGAGCGGCCAATTGGGATCGCAGGGAGGCACTCTGCCCTCGGCCCCGTCGCGCCACATTGTGGCATTCGTCAATCACAATCACATCCCAGTGGGCCTGCTCCAGATAGGTGCGGTACTCCCGGTCTTGCTTCAGGGTGTCTACCGAAACAATCGCCTTATCGTAGTAGTGGAAGGGGTTGTGATTGGTGGGAATACGGCTGCGAATCCGCTGAATGCCGATGGAATCTAGCCGCACCAGGGGAATGGTAAACCGAGTCCAAAACTCCTTCTGGAACTGGGTCAGCATACTCTTGGTGGTGATCACTAAAATTCGCCGCCCCCGCCCCCGCCGCATCAGCTCCGACACCAAAATGCCTGCCTCCAGGGTCTTACCCAGGCCCACCGCATCGGCAATCAGCAACCGCTGCCGGGGCATCCGCAGCGCCTTCAAGGTCGGATCAAGCTGAAAGGGCAACACATCCATCGCCGCCCGATGCCCCACATACAGATCGCTCTCCGTCGGAGCCGTCTGCCGCAGGTGCGCTTCGATAAAGAGTAACGAGCGCTGATACCCCGGCGAGCCATCCGCCACCAGCCCCGTTTCCTTGGGGTCGAGCACGGTTAGATCCGATTCCAGGTCAGCAATAAACTGAGCCCGCTTGCCCTTAATAAAGTCGCTAATACCCACCGCCTCAAAGACCTGGGTTCCCCTAGAGTCCCGCTTAGTCGATCGCACCAACCATTCCGCATCACGGACGACAACACGGGCACCAGGGGCGAGCATGGACATAGGTCAGCGTTAACCTCAATGAACGTAGGGGTCGGGAACCTAGGGGCTCAATGCCTCCATCATCTGGCGTTCCCCAGTCCAATGTACTTCCCCCCACCAGAGAAATAAGGATAATGACGAACCCTGTTAAGGAAACGTCATCCATTGAAAGGCCCGTGTGCCGTGGGTTACCAGGCGATCAAAACCCTGACTGATTTCGGGAAATGAACAAATCTGAAAACAAGGGCATTTCCAAGTTTGCTCATTTCCCAAAACGTCCACCGTCATTATGGAGCCGATCGCCTCCAGGAGGAGAATTGACCAAGGCTGAAGCCCTACGTCAGGCCCAGTTGAGTTTATTGAAGGGGGAAGCCACCCTGGATGACCGCATGGCTAATCTAGGGGTAAGTCGCGGCTTTGAATTGGCAGAACCGGAGGAGTCTTCCGTAGGGTTGGCCCATCCCTACTACTGGGCACCGTTTATTTTGATTGGGAATCCGCTCTAGCATGATGCAGCCGTAACCGTTGTAACAGGGGCTGAGCCACAGGTTGCGACATCGCACATCCAAGGCCGGAAGGTTTGAGACCATAATGGTGGCATAGGAGGCTACCGCATGACCCAAACCCTTGGCATGACCAAAGCCGTCACTAGCCTAACCGAGGCCCAGATCCGCCTCAACCTCCAGCAGGCCAGGGATGTTACCTTTTTCGATGAATGGGCTACAGCCCTGCCCGCCCTCACTCCGGCGGAACAAACGACCCTAGACCGCATGAAAGCCCGCTACCAGTACTACCAAGCCGATGGTGCCATTACAGAAAGTACCGTTAACCTAATTTTGGTATCGCCGCTGCTAGAGCTTCTGGGCCTTTGTGACCCACCCTATAAAATTCAGGGAGAGAAGTTTGTTCGCTTTCAGATTGAGGATGGCGACACCCTGTTAGAGGGG
>JAYKHF010000170.1:0-11323 GCA_035285305.1 Leptolyngbya sp. | reverse complement strand
CACCCCCAGCCCCTCTCCCAGGGGGGAGAGGGGGGCTAGAAAAATCCTCAAAGTCCCTCTCCCACATTGGGAGAGGGATTTAGGGTGAGGGCCAAATCAGGGCAATAGAGCAAGTGTGTAATCTACTGAGACTAGCGAGCGGGATGCACTAGGGGCAACGCCAGCCGCGCCGCCCCCACCATGCCCGCCCGGTTGCCCAGTTCGGCCACCAAGACTTGCAGCCCCTCGCGGGAACTGGGCAGCACCCGTTCCTCCAGTTCTTGCAGGACGGTGGGCAAAAACAGGTCGGCGGCAGCGCTCACCCCGCCCCCCAGAATAATCGCCTCTGGGGTGAGGACATAGACCAGACTGGCCAAACCGGCCCCCAGCCAGCGTCCGTAGGTTTGCCAGAAGGTGATGGCCTCCACGTCCCCGGCTTGGGCCTGTTGGTAGAGTTCGGCGGGGGATCGCCCGGTTTGGCGCTGGATGGCCTGGACGGAGCAGTATTGCTCTAGGGATCCCCGGTTGCCGCTGTTGCAGGGAGGGCCATCGGGGTTGAGGGTAATCAGGCCTAGCTCCGCCGCCGTCCCCTGGCGGCCCACAAATAATTCTCCCTTCAACACCACGGCCCCCCCAACCCCCGTGCCCAGGGTCAGCAAAATCAGGTCTTGGAAATGGCGACCGGCCCCCAGCCAAGCTTCCCCCAGGCCCGCACAGTTGGCATCGTTGGCCACCAGGGTAGGCCGTCCGGTTTTCTCCTCCAGCCAGTCGGCCAGGGGCACATCTCGCCAGCCCGCCAGGTTAATGGCCACCCGGGCAATGCGTCCGGCGGCATCGGCGGGGCCGGGGGTGCCCAGGCCAAGGGCTCCGGCTTCCCGCTGGGGGTCAAGCTGGTCGATGGCGATGGCGATGGCGCTGACCACCGCCGCCGGGGTAGAGGGCTGGGGGGTGGGCACGGTGATCTCGCTGAGGCAATGGCCCTGGATGGTGAAGCGCCCAAGCTTGATGGCGGAACCGCCCAAATCTATCCCAATCACCTGCCCTGCTGCGCCCATAGTGGGGTCTCCTCTCCTGCCAATGGTTGAATGCGGTCTTTTTGATAGTCCCCCATATTGGCCCCCGGTTGATCCCATGTTCCGAGGGACCTTGATGCCCTTCCGGCTCCCCTCTCCTCCCAGGAGAGGGGCTGGGGGTGAGGTCTGACCAGGAGGTTGCGATCTGCCCATCCCGGCTATGTCAATAAATCCCACTATTTCTGGGCTGGATTTTCCAGAGCTTTCCGCTATGCTCGATCCAAAGTGCTGATTCCTTGGCCTGCCCTATCCACCCATCACCCCTATCCCACCGTGAGCCTAAAAACCCTCGTCCAAAAGTCCCTCAAGTCCTTGCCCTTTGCCAACCACGGCAGCCAACCGTTCTCCCCGGCCCAGTTTGACGCCGATGTGATGACCACCTACGGGCGCTTTCCCCTCACCCTCACCCGGGGCAAGGGCTGTTTTGTCTGGGATGACCAGGGTCGTCGCTACTTAGACTTTGTGGCGGGCATTGCCACCTGCACCCTCGGCCACGCCCACCCGGCTATGGTGGAGGCCGTCAGCCAGCAGATTCAAACCCTGCACCATGTCTCAAACCTGTACTACATCCCCGAACAGGGATCCCTAGCCCACTGGCTAGTGGAGCATTCCTGCGCCGACCGGGCCTTCTTTTGCAACTCTGGGGCCGAGGCTAACGAAGGGGCGATTAAGCTGGCCCGCAAGTATGCCCACACCAAGCGGGGCATCACTAACCCGCTGATTATCACCGCCAAGGCCAGTTTCCACGGGCGCACCCTGGCCACTATCACCGCCACCGGCCAGCCCAAGTATCAGAAGAACTTTGATCCGCTGATGCCCGGGTTTGCCTACGTGCCCTACAACGACATCGCCGCCCTGGAAAGCCTGGTTGCTGAACTGGATGCCGAAACGCCCCAGGTGGCCGCCATCATGCTGGAAGCCCTCCAGGGGGAGGGGGGGGTTTGTCCGGGCGATCGCGCCTATTTCCAGCGGATTCGGCAACTTTGCGACGAAAAGGGCATTCTGCTGATTCTGGACGAGGTGCAGGTGGGCATGGGCCGCACGGGCACCCTCTGGGGCTACGAAAATCTCGGCATCGAGCCGGATATTTTCACCTCCGCCAAGGGCTTGGGCGGCGGCATCCCCATCGGGGCCATGCTCTGCAAAGCCTCCTGCGACGTGTTTGAACCGGGCGACCATGCCAGCACCTTTGGCGGCAACCCCTTTGCCTGTAAGGTGGGCCTCACCGTCTGCGAAACCCTAGAGGCCGAAAACCTGCTGGAGAACGTGCAACAGCGTGGCGACCAACTGCGCCTGGGGCTGCAAAAACTGGTGCAGCAATATCCCGAACATCTCGAACAAGTGCGCGGCTGGGGGTTAATTAACGGTCTGGTACTGCAACCCGAAAGCGCCATCAAGTCCGTGGATATCGTCAAAGCCTCTATGGATGAAGGGCTGCTGCTCGTTCCCGCTGGCCCCCAAGTCGTGCGCTTTGTACCGCCGCTGAACGTGAGTGCCGATGAGATTCAGCAGGCGCTCCTCGCCATTGAAAAAGCCCTAGCCCTGCTGATTAAACGCCAGCGGGCCTAGCAAGGGTAACTATAGGCGGCAATGTCTGCGCCGTTAGCCGATCTTCCCCTGTCTCCAGGCTGGCTGACTGACAAAAGATTCTACGTCGGGCGCGAAAACCGCGCCCCTACCGTATTCGGGCCATGTAGGGGTCAGGTCTCCTGACCCTTTGACAGATAGGGGTTCTAGCCAGTTTTGTCAGTTAACCAGGGGCGGATCAGAGGCTTTCAAAACAAGTTCTTTTGAATACAAGTTCTAAAGAATCATTACCATCGGCATGATGACCGTCCCGAGGAGATGAAGTCAGTAATATCTAGGTCGTTGAGATCTAGGCTGTTGAGGTCATGGTATGCTGCGCTCTCAACAACGCTGGCTTATCGGTCTTGGTCAGCGTTTTCTTCTGAGTCTTCTCATCACAGGTGTAGGCTTCGTTTTTGCCCCCGCTGTTCGGCCTAGCTTCGCCCTCACCGAGGCTGAAATTGCGGCCCAAGTCGAGCAACTGCAACAGTCCAACCAACGCTGGCTACAGGTGGATTTATCCAGCCAGCGCTTATACGCCTGGGAGGGCAACACCCCCGTCTACGCCGTCATTGTTTCGACCGGGAAGCCCTCAACTCCCACCGTGAGGGGCGTGTTTGCCATTCAGTCGATGCACCGCACCGCCCGAATGCGAGGGCCGGGGTATGACGTGCCCGATGTGCCTTGGACGATGTATTTCCACCGAGGCTACGCCATCCATGGGGCCTACTGGCACCACAACTTTGGTACCCCCGTTAGCCACGGCTGCGTGAATGTGGCCGTAGACCATGCCGAATGGTTCTTTAACTGGTCGAGTATCGGTACCCCCGTCGTGGTTCAAGAATGAGGGGTGCGGGCATTCCCACGAATTCACCCCTCCTAAATCTGTTCGAGTTGAATCTCGACTTCGGTGGGGTTGTCCTGGGTAATGACCGGATAGGCTGTGGTGCTGGCCCATTGCAGAGCGCCATCATAGAAAATCTGGGCGCGAACCACATAGCGATTTTGGGGGGCAATCTCGGCGGGGTCATAGGTCAGGGAAAAGGGAATGGGCACCTGCTGACCTGCGGTTTGAATGGTTTTCCCGGCAATCACGGTGGAAGGGGCATCGGCTCGGCTGACATCCTCTAGGGTGACAACCAGGGTGGCATTGGGGGGTAGGGCCATGCGCTGGGGGTAAGTGACCGTGCCGCTAACCGTCGATGCGGCCTGGGGATCGCAGGCCATTCTTAAGGCTCCAATTAACCAGGCCCCGGGCTGGGGTTCTAGGGCGCTGGAACCGTCGATCACGTTTTGCCAGCCGTAGCCCTCGGCATCGTACTGTTCCATATTGCGGCTCATGGCGATGAGATCCATCGTCACTTGAGAACGGCTGGTGTCGAGGGAGTTTAGCAGGGTGTCTGTATCTTCAGCGTCGGGCATGGAGGTGACGATGGCGCAGACGTCACTCCCGGTCGGGGGCATGGGAGTGGAGGCTTGGGCCGATGGCGCTATTCCCAGCAGGGCCATGGAGGGAAACAACGTGGCGGTCGCCATGCCAACCGTGATCAATCCACGACTTTGGAATTTGGGGTGATTAGCCATGATTCGGTAGTTGAGTGACGTTAACGAAATCTATCGCGCCCATAGGGGAGGGCAGACAAAGCCTACCCTGTCAAGGTGGGCCAATGATTCTCAAAATGCCCAGATACTAAGGGACTCCGGCCACGACCACCAGGGAGTAAACTCCCTGGCTGATCGCAGAAGTCTGCTAAAGCAGACTGGGGCCCTCGGCTGTCAATCCCCTTCAGGGGATTTCGACTTTGAGCCTGGGACTTCTAGTCCTTGGCTCAGCGGCCAATCCTAGGGATCGACCCCAAAACCTGCCCCACCTTGACAGGGCTGGGCAGACAAAGCCTACCCTACCCTCCTAAGTTGGGTCAATTCAGGTCGATGGCCACCTCATCGAGCTTGCCCGTAAAGGCAAAGGGCATCTCGTAGGATTCCATCACCGGGGTTCCCGTGTCGAAGCCAATGTCCAGGGTTTCGTCGAGGGTGACGCGGTTGGGAATGCTCTTTTCCACTCGGCCCTGACCAATTTTTTTGTTGTTGGCGTAGAGCGTCACCGTTCCACCGGCGTAGGGCTGGTTGGCATCGGTTTTGTAGTCGGCCTTCAGCGTCACTTTCCCGGCAGGAATTCGCGTATCAGACTCGATGGTGTACCGCTCGACCCCAGCCAGGTTGTAGTGGTAAACGAGTTTGCCATCCTTCACAAATAGGCCATAGCCAGCGAACCGTCCACCGAGGGTCATCAACATCCCTTCTGCCCCCTGGGGAGGAATTTCCACGGTGGCGGTAATGGTGTGGTTGATGTGTTTGAGGTCGGGGGACGAGCCTTCTGGAATGCGCATACCACGGGGGTAGGCAAAGTGGGTGCGCCCTGCCGTCAGACTAGGACGGTTGTCCACGTTTAGACGGGCGGTTTTGCGGCCATCTAGGGGCAGCACGTTGTACTTGGCGGCCTCGGCGTAGAACAGGGTCTTCATTTCCTGAAGCTTTTCGGGCATCTGGTCGGCCAGGTTCACCGCCTGGGTAAAGTCTTCGTCAATGTGGTAAAGCTCCCAATCCAGATTGAGGATGTCTTTGTCCGCCGGAGGTTCTGGGTTCCAGGGTTCACTCCAGAGGGCGCTGGCCATCCAGCCGTCGCTGTAGATACCCTGGTTGCCGATCATCTCAAAGTATTGGGTGGTGTGGCGGGTGGGGGCCTTGGCGTCGGCGAAGGTGTAGGCCAAACTGGTGCCCTCGATGGGCTTTTGATCAATGCCGTTGATCTGCACGGGCTGGGGAATCCCCGCCGCCTCCAAAATCGTCGGCGCAATGTCGATCACATGGCTGAACTGAAAGCGCTTGCTGCCCTTGTCTTTGATGCCCGCTGGCCAAGCCATGGCCATGCCGTTGCGGGTGCCGCCAAAGTGGGAGGCAATTTGCTTCGTCCACTGGAAGGGGCTATCCATGGCCCAGGCCCAGGCGGCGGGGAAGTGGTTGTAGTACAGGGGGCCACCCAGGTCATCGATGGCGGCGACCTTCGTCTCTAGATCTTCGGGCAGGCCGTTGAAGAAAGTCATTTCGTTCAGCAGGCCGTTAAAGCCCCCCTCGGCACTGGATCCGTTGTCTCCGGCAATGTAGATCACAAGGGTGTTGTCCAGTTCGCCAATTTGGTCAATCGCATCAACGACCCGACCCACCTCATGATCCACATGGGCGGTGAACCCGGCAAACACCTCCATCATCCGGGCATAGACCCGTTGCTCTTCGGGGGAGAGGGAATCCCAGGCGGCAAGGGCGGCGGGTCTGGGGGTGAGCTTCGCATCGGCGGGAATCACGCCCAGCTTCTTCTGCCGCTCGAAGGTATCGATGCGGTACTGATCCCAGCCCATGTCAAACTGGCCCTTGAATTTGTCGATCCAGTCTTGGGGCGCTTGGTGGGGGGCATGGGTGGCCCCAGGAGCCAAATACACCAGGAAGGGCTTTTCGGGGGAAACCGCATTTACCTGGCGAATGTAGTTAATGGCGTGGTCGGCCAGGTCGGTACTGAGGTGGTAGGGGGTGCCGTCGGCATTGGTTTCCGGCGGCTCGATGCGGGTGGTGTTTTCCACCAGGGCGGGGCGAAACTGGTCGGTGTCGCCGCCCACAAAGCCATAGAAGTAGTCGAAGCCCAGCCCCTGGGGCCAGCGATCAAACGGCCCCGCCATGCTGCTTTCCCAGTCGGGCACGTTGTGGTTTTTGCCAAACCAGGCGGTGGCATAGCCGTAGGCCTGCAAAATTTGGGCAAAGGTGCCCGCATTGTCAGGAATTACCCCGGTATAGCCCGGAAAGCCTGTCCCTGCTTCGGTAATCACGCCGTTACCCACGGAATGGTGGTTGCGTCCGGTGAGCAGCGCAGCGCGGGTGGGCGAACACAGAGCGGTCGTGTGGAACTGGGTAAATTGCAACCCGCTTTTTACCACCCGATCCATGGTGGGGGTAGGGATGCTGCCACCGAAACTGCTGAACTGCCCAAAGCCCACATCGTCAATCAGCACCAGCAGCACGTTGGGAGCGTTTTCAATACCAAAGGTGCTGGGCAGCTTGAGCTGACTTTTAACGGGTTCTGAAGATTGATAGGTCAGCCCAATTTTGCCCGAAAAGGGCTGGTCGGGGTGGGGCAAAATTTCCTGGGCCAAGGCCGGGGGCACGGCGGATTGCAGCACCATCCCCACAATGGCCACCCAGGCTAGGGTAAATTTCCAAAGGCGAAGCAACATGAATTAACCTCTTAACACAGCGAAATGATCATGCAGTCAAAAAACGACGAAATTGGCCAGTCTAATCATCGTCAACACCTCAGAAGATCAACCGTGCTAAGGCGATCCTCTTGGGAACAGCAGACTCCGAAAGAATGAGTTGAAGCCCTTGGGAGAAGCCCTTTAGAATAGAGTCACCCCCTTGCCGTAGCAGGCCAAATCAATGATTGCCGTCCCTAACTACATCAGCCCAGAAGAGTACCTCACCATTGAACGACAGAGCGAGATTCGCCATGAGTACCGTCGTGGCCTGGTTTACGCCATGGCAGGTGGCACCGATAATCATGATCGACTTTCCTTCAATGTATTGAAGCTTATTGATAGTCATCTTGGTGATCCCTCAGACTGTCGGTTCTACTCAGGTAACGTCAAAGTCAATTATCAGGAGGAGTTTTATTACTATCCTGACGCCTTTGTAACCTGTGACCCACGAGATAAACAGGATCGCTATATTAAGCGTCATCCTAAACTCATTGTTGAAGTCCTATCTGAGAGTACCAAATCGTTTGACCTAGGCAAGAAATTTGAAGACTATTGTAAACTTTCCTCCCTAGAAGAGTACGTTCTTATCTTTCAAGATGCCCAACAGGTTGAATGTCGTCGTCGCACCGCTGATGACATTTGGGAAACCGTTGTTTATCAGGCTGGAGACTCCGTATTTTTGAAAAGCCTAGGCCTTGAGTTTGACATAGCTGATCTGTATCGGGGGCTAGATAATTAAAAGATCGTTTAGCGTAGATCAAAAGTGACCTAATAGTGGTAAGCACAACAACTCTCTCCAAATAGGATGAAGCCTGTAGGGTACATTCGCGAAGCAATGCACCACATTATAGGATAAAAGCTGTAGGGTGCATTCGCGAAGCAATGCACCACATTTTAAATTTGATGCTCAGAACAATCAAAAACTTGACAAGGTAGCGTTTGATGGTTCTCCTTAACGATTTGACCGACCGCATCACCCTGGATGATCCCGAAGAACGGCGGGTGCTTAGTCGGGTGTCTTGGACGCAGTACGAAGCTCTGCTATCGGATATGGGGGATAGATCGGCCTATCGGGTGCATTTTTTAGATGGAGTGTTAGAGATCTTGGCTCCTAGTCGTAACCATGAAATTGGGAAAACACTGATTGGTAATCTTCTGGAACTCTATTTTTTAGAAACTGACACAGAATTCTTTCCGATGGGTTCCACGACTCTGAAAAAGCCAGAAAACCAGGCGGGTGGCGAACCAGATGAAAGCTACTGCATCGGCGTCGATAAGGCGTTTCCTGATCTGGCCATTGAGGTGATCGTTACCAGCGGCAGCATCAATCGGTTAGAACTGTACCGACGGCTGGGCGTTCGAGAGGTTTGGTTCTGGCAAAAGAATCGTCTTTCTTTATATCACCAACGAGCAGAAGCCCCAGATCAATTTACCGAAACAGCAGGCTATGAACTCATTCAAAAAAGTGAAGTCCTCCCCGATTTAGATCTTGACTTGCTAACCCACTGCCTCCAAATTCCCAATCCCCTAGCTGCCGCAAAAACCTTCCGGCAGGGGCTTTAAAGGTAAGATCTTCTCCGGCTAGAAGTCGGGTTTCTTGAAGAAACCCGACTTCTTTAGAGCAAATCTACTTAATGTCGAGCACCACCTTTTCTACAACTCCGGTAAAGGTAAACGGCGGCTTATACGCGGTGCTTACAGGGGCCTGCAAGTCTTTGCCAAAGTCCATCGCCTCAACCCCAAAGCGGCCTGCTACGGTTTTAGGAATTTTGCCTTGGCCCACCTTGCGATTGTTGACATACAGGGTTCCCGTACCGCCCTTCCCAGGCCCGCCGCCATCGTAGGCGAAGTCGAATCGCACATGCACCTTGCCCGTGGGCAGCGGAGTGGCGGCGGCGATGGAGGTGCGTTCTAGGTCAAACCAGTTGTAGTCGTAGGTGAGTGTGTTGTCTTTGACGTAGAGGCTAAACCCGCCAGTGAGGCCCCCTTCGGAGAGAATCACCCCCTCTGCCCCCTGGGGTGGCACCATCAAATCGGCATCGATGGTGTGGGAGGCATTTTTGGTGCTGGGGGCGCTGCCTTCGGGGATGGAGGGCATGTTACCCGCAAACTCGATGTGCTTGCGCCCGGTAAAGAAGCCCGGACGGAGGGTGACGTCAATCCGCTCGGCAAAGCGATCATCCAAGGGGAATACGTTGTACTTCTCGGCTTCGACCAAGAACAAATCCTGAAGTTCCTTGAGTTTTTCCGGTTGCTCCGCCGAGAGATCCTTGGCTTGGGTGAAGTCTTGGGTGAGGTCAAACAGTTCCCACTTATCGGTGTCGAAGGGAACGCTTCCCACCGTAATCCAGGGCAGACGGTTGTGGAAGGCGGAGGCCATCATACCGTCTTTATAGAGGGCGCGATGGCCCAGCATTTCAAAGTATTGAAGGGTGTGCCGCTCTGGAGCCGTGGCCGCACCCCGATCAAAGGTGTAGAGCAGGCTGGTGCCCTCCATGGGCTTTTGGGCGATGCCGTTGTAGGTGTCCGGCTCAGGAATGCCAGCGGCTTCGAGGATGGTGGGGGCAATGTCAATCCCATGGCTAAACTGGGGTCGCAGGCCGCCCTTCTCCTTAATTTTGGCGGGCCAGGAAATCACCATGCCGTTGCGAATGCCGCCCAGGTAAGAGGCCACCTGCTTCGTCCATTGGAAGGGGCTATCCATGGCCCAGGCCCAGCTCACGGCATAGTGGGGGGAGGTTTCGGGGCCGCCCCAAAAGTCGTAGCAGCGGCGGTTGTCCTCCATGGTTAGGTTGAGGCCGTTCAGGTTCAGGATTTCGTTGCAGGTGCCGATCAGGCTGCCCTCGGCGCTGGCCCCGTTGTCGCCGTTGATGTAGATCACCAGGGTGTTGTCCAGTGCGCCCAGGTCGGCAATGGCGTCTACCACGCGGCCAATTTCGTAGTCGGTGTAGTCGAGGAACCCGGCATAGGTTTCCATCTGGCGGGCCAGAATTTTCTGATCCTCAGGGCTGAAGCTGTCCCAGGCAGGCATGGATTCGGGCCGTGGGGTCAGTTCGGCGTTGGCCGGAATCACGCCCAGTTGCTTCTGCCGCTCAAAGGTTTCTTCTCGAACCTTGTCCCAGCCTTGGTCAAACTGGCCTTTGTATTTAGCCACGTATTCCGCCGGGGGCTGGTGGGGGGCATGGGCCGCACCGGGGGCAAAGTAGGCAAAGAAGGGGCGATCCGGTGCCGTGGTTTTAACCTGATTAACCCAGGCGATGGTTTTGTCGGCCAGGTCGTGGGTGAGGTTGTAGCCGTCTTCGGGCAGGGGCAAACTTTCGACCAGGGTTTGGTTTTCGTAGAGGGTGGGATACCACTGGTCGGTTTCGCCGCCGATGAAGCCATAGAAGTAGTCGAAGCCCAGTCCGTTGGGCCAGCGATCAAAGGGGCCGACGCTGGTGGTTTGGTTGTCGGGCACGTTGTGGTTTTTGCCAAACCAGGCGGTGCTATAGCCGTTGTGCTGAAGAATTTGCCCGATAGTCGCCGTACTTTGGGGAATTAGCCCGGTATAGCCCGGATAGCCCGTGGCCAGCTCTTGGATGGTACCAGCCCCCACCGAATGGTGGTTGCGCCCGGTCAAAATCGCGGCACGGGTGGGCGAACAGAGGGCCGTAGTGTGGAAGGCGTTGTAACGCAAGCCGTTGGCCGCCAGCCAATCAAAGGTAGGGGTGGCAATGGGGCCACCAAAGGTACTGGCGGAACCAAACCCCGCATCGTCAATCAGCACCAGCAGCACATTCGGGGCACCCTCAGGGGCCTGGGTAAATTGAAACACCGTCGTATCCGGCTGGGAATCTTGGTAAGTTGTGCCAATCTTGCCCCTAAAGACAGGATCCGGCTGGGGAAGCTTGTCCTGGGCCAAGGCCGGAGGCACAGCGATTTGAAGCATCAGGGCGGCAATCATCGCCCCCGTGAGGAGAAAGGATCTAATCCGAGAAAGCATAGTTCACCAAAACAGTGCGGGTAAACGACAGCGCAAATCACTAGTGCGACGATGCTACATTTCTCGAAAGAACCTCAACAATACCTTGGTATAAAACTACATATATCTATGGATTCTAAGGCTTAATGTTTTGGAGTCTATTCAAAAAACGCAAGTATATTGGGATTCCCTTGACATTTCTAAATATGAACCTATTCGTAATAGTGAAGGGAAGGCAGTAGGAGCATTGGGTTTAGATTATGGGTCTACCTACTGGACGGATCGGCAGGATGTAATCCGCCGAGTAATGGTCATTGCTGGGTAACTACTCAGGCTTAAAAAAAGTTGCTGCTTTTTGAGGGTAGTCCTGGGTATCAGGTATGTTGAGTTCAACCGAGTAGCGTGAGTCCGGTCGTGAGTCAGCCAAAGCCTTCGATACC
>JAYKHF010000169.1:0-2832 GCA_035285305.1 Leptolyngbya sp. | reverse complement strand
AAAGCTGTCTTCCCCGACGAAGAGTCCGTGTTCAAACTCCTGTATCTCGCCATGAACAACATTGCCAAGCGATGGACAAGACCCATCAAAAACTGGAAAGCTGCACTGTCACATTTTGCTATCCTATCTCCAGAACGCTTCAATCTCTGACCATCAAGGCTTACACAAAAATCTGAACACTCTCAATTAGGACGATACTCAACCCAGGACTTTGTCACCTCAGGTGATCGCCAATTCTCCTGTGTTGGCTCATCACCGTTCGCCTTGATCTGGTCGAAAGGCGAACGGCTTTACTCTGCACTTCCCCACACTTCGCCTAAAAAACAGACCCAAATCCAGTTAACGGAGCTTGGGTCTGCCGTAGAAATTGAGGGGGGATCCGTTTTAGTTTCGGCGGTCTCCCAGGGCGAAGGTATTGACCAGGCTGGTCGTGGCGACGGGGCTTTGCAGCATGGGGGTTTGCACCACGGCATTGTTCGCCAGGGTGAACAAGGGGTTCGACAAAATTCCGGCTAGGGAGGTGGCCACCACGGCCAAAATCAGGCTGACCTGCATGGGCCGCAGACCGGGCAGATCCCAGCGCACGGCGGGATAGGCCTTCACCACGTCGGACATTTCCTGGGGTTCCTTCACCACCATCATTTTGATGACGCGGATGTAGTAGTAGATGGAAATTACGCTGGTGACGAGGCCGACCAGCACCAGGCCGTAGGCCCCCGCCTGCCAGCCTGCCCAGAAGATGTAGATTTTGCCAAAGAACCCAGCCATGGGGGGAATGCCGCCCAGGGAGAGCAGGCAAACGCTAAGGGCGAGGGTGAGCAGGGGATCCTTTTGGTAAAGGCCGCTGTAGTCGCTGATTTGGTCGCTGCCGGTGCGCAGGGCAAAGAGAATCACGCAGGTGAAGCCGCCCAGGTTCATGAACAGGTATACCAGCAGGTAGTAGATCAGGCTGGCGTAGCCCGCATCGGTGCCCACCACCAGGGCAATCATCAGGTAGCCCGCTTGGCCAATGGAGGAGTAGGCCAGGAGGCGCTTCATGCTGGTTTGGGCCAGGGCCACCACGTTGCCCAGCACCATGCTGAGGATGGCTAGGGCGGTGAAGACAAAGTGCCACTGCTCGGAGACGAGGGGGAAGGCTTCGATCAGCAGGCGGATGGCCAGGGCAAAGCCAGCGGTTTTAGAGCCCACGGAAAGGAAAGCCACAACCGGAGTAGGGGAGCCTTCGTACACGTCCGGTGTCCACTGATGGAAGGGCACGGCGGCGATTTTGAAGGCAATCCCGGCGATCACAAACACCAGGGCGACAATCAGGCCAATGGGCGCTTCGCCGTTGACATTGACGATGGTGTTAGCAATTTCCGACAGCCGCGTTTCGCCCCCAGAAAGGCCGTAGAGCAGGGAGGAACCGTAGAGGAAAATGGCGGAACTGGCGGCCCCAATCAGCAGGTATTTCAAGGCCGCTTCGTTGGATCGGGGGTCGCGCTTCATGTAGCCCGTCAGCAGGTAGGAGGCGATACTGAGGGTTTCCAGCGAGACAAAAATCATCACCAGTTCATTCGCGCCGGAGAGGAACATGCCCCCCAGGGTGGCGGTGAGCAGGATGACCAAAAATTCCGCTAGGGAGGTGCCGGATTGTTCCACGTAGCGGATGGCCATGGGCACCGTAAACACCGCTGACAGGACGATGATGCCCCGGAAAATGACGCTCAGGTCATCGGCGTTGAAGCCACCTAGGAAACCAATGGGATCCGCTGCGCCCCATTGCAGCACCAGGGCGGCAATGCTACCGATCCCCCCCACCATGGCGGCGTAGGGTGTCCACGCGGAGGACGAACGCCCCTGAATCAAATCTCCCACCAGGATGATCAGAATGGTGGCGACGATGATGCCCTCTGGCCAAATGGTGCCAGCGTTGAGCTGGGCCGCAAGGCTAGCAAAATCCATGGACGCTTCCCCTTGTCGATGACACGTTTACGAACCTACAACTGGCATATTATCGCGATCCCGCCCCGGTGGGCCGATGCCGGGGGATTTTGCTGGCCCTAGACGATTATCCCCCGGTGATCTATTCATTTATAGGTATGGTGAACATAGACCCGTCACCCACCACGCCGCCAATCATTAAGTTTTTTAAGAATTAGAGCCCAAGTCTCCTTGATCTGTGCATTAAAGTGATTAACACCTGGGTCTAGTTCCTTGACCCCTTCCCCGGCCCTATCCTCGACGGAAAACGGCGGGGTGACTCATGTTCTGCCCTGCCCATCGCCTTTGTATCCACGCGCCATCAGCCCTATGTCAACCCTTGTCATTGTCGAGTCGCCCACCAAGGCCAAAACCATTCGCAACTACCTGCCGCGTGGCTATCGGGTGGAGGCGTCCATGGGCCATGTGCGCGATTTGCCCCGGTCGGCGAGCGAAATTCCGCCGGAGGTGAAGGGGGAAAAGTGGGCGCAGTTGGGGGTGAACCCCGACGATAACTTTGCGCCGCTGTACATCATCCCCAGCGACAAAAAGAAGGTGGTCAAAACCCTGAAGGACGCCCTCAAAGAGGCCGACGAACTGGTACTGGCCACGGACGAAGACCGCGAAGGGGAAAGCATTAGCTGGCACTTGCTCCAGGTGCTCAAGCCCAAGGTGCCCACCAAGCGCATGGTGTTCCACGAAATTACCCAGGAGGCGATTCAATCTGCCCTGGAAAACTGCCGCACCATTGATGATCAACTCGTTCATGCCCAGGAAACCCGTCGCATTTTAGACCGCCTGGTGGGCTACACCCTATCGCCCCTGTTGTGGAAGAAGATCGCCGGGGGTCTTTCCGCCGGTCGGGTACAG
>JAYKHF010000168.1:0-22285 GCA_035285305.1 Leptolyngbya sp. | reverse complement strand
GATGCCAACTGGGTAGCGTTGGGCAATGCCGCCACGATCACCCTCGGCCCCTTGGAGGTTGACGACTGGGTTCCGGACTGACTCTCGCCGTCATAGGGGCATGGTTAACGGCGAGAGTCTGGGAAATGGGGTTTGTGCAGAGCGTTAATTTAGGTGCTTGAGACCAGTCGGGAGCGATCAGAATTTTGTGTAAATCCCCATTTCGGGAACGAGAAATCAAGGGTTTAAGCCCTGTCAAGCACGACTTTCTGCACACTCCCACCAGTCATCGCCACAATCATCAAGTATAGGGACGAGGGACATGACACAGTCTGCAACAGCGGGGATCGAATCGGCCACCCGTGCCGTCCGAGCAGCGGCGGGCTACCAGGCCGATGTGCAGCACGAACTCGACTTTCTCTTTACCCGAGAAATCGAGTTTCGCCAAGAGACGATCTACTTCATTATTGTTGATCGCTTCTTTCAGAGTGGGCCTCCAAACCCTGGCCCCAACCCCGACCTGTTTGACCCCACTCGCACCGCATGGGGCAAATACTGGGGGGGCAACTTGCAGGGGGTGATTGACAAGCTCGACTATCTCAAACACCTTGGCATCACGGCCCTATGGATTTCGCCCCTCTTTGAGCAGGTAGAAGACCTCATGCTGGGCCAGTATGCCGCCATGCATGGCTACTGGACTAAGGATTTTAAGCGCATCAACCCTCGCTTTTTGTCGCCCGATGCATCAAATTCCCTCAATACTTGTTCCGCCGTCACCAACCTCGTGGCTGCCATGCATGATCGCGGCATGAAGTTGATCCTCGACATTGTCTGCAACCACAGTAGCCCCGATGTCAACGGCCAAAAGGGTCGCCTCTACGACGACGGTGTGCTCATTGCCGACTACTACAACGACAGCCAACACTGGTACTATCACAATCCCGAAATCACGGACTGGGAAGATGAGTACCAGTTGCTGTACTACGAAATGGCAGGGCTGGCAACGTTCAACGAGAGTAACATTGCCTATCGCAACTACATCAAGGCGGCGATCAAGCAGTGGCTGGATCTGGGGGTCGATGCCCTGCGGGTGGATACGGTGAAGCACATGCCTCTGTGGTTTTGGCAGGAGTTCACCAGCGATCTGCGTACCCATCAGCCCTCCACCTTTATCTTCGGCGAATGGGGGTTTGGCAAACCCTGGGAAGCCAACTGCGTGCGCTTCACCAACCATTCGGGCATGTCGATTCTTGACTTTGCCCTGTGCGAAGCAGTGCGGGCGGCGATCGCACGCCATGCCCCTGGCGGCTTTCACCTGGTTCAAGAGGTTCTCGCCTACGATAGCGCCTACGACACGGCCACTGAGCTCGTGACCTTCATCGACAACCATGACATGCCACGGTTCCAAAGCCTGAATGGCGACCCGGCGGCGCTTCACCTGGCCATCGTCCTACTGATGACCTCACGGGGCATTCCCTGCCTGTACTACGGCACCGAGCAGTACCTACACAACGACACCAACGGCGGCAACGATCCTTACAACCGCCCCATGATGGAGCAATGGAACACCGACACCCCCCTCTATCAATGGCTGCCCCAACTCGGCAAACTACGCCGCCTCAACCCAGCCGTTTCCCTGGGCAGCCAGGTCGAGAAATACCTCAGCGAGGATGTCTACTGCTACCTGCGTCGCTACCGTGACTTTCGCTGCTTTGTGGCGCTCAACAAAGGGGCTACCACCACTATTCACGTCAACTATATCGACATGGAAGACGGCACCTACTTTTGCCCCCTCACCCACCGCGAGTTTGAAGTCCACAATGGTCAACTACGGGACCTGGTGCTCCACCCCCAAGAAGCCATCGTACTCAGCTACTTTGGCAATCGGGTAGAAGGACAAACCCTGGTACGCACTCAACTCAACGGCTACCGCACCCAGATCGGGGAAGAAGTGGTGGTGGTGGGCGACTGCCCCGAATTGGGCAACTGGGATATCACCCAGGCCTACGCCTTGGAATACATCAACGACAACACCTGGTTTGGCGAGATTCCCTTCAATGAAACAGCGGGAAAGGCGGTGTGCTACAAGTACGCCATTCGCCGATCCCAGGGCCAGCCTTCCTACGAAAACCTGGTCAGCCGTCGCTGGATTTTGAGTGATCACGGCACCGTTAAGTGGCGCGACACCTGGGCGGGCTAAGGTAAACTGCGATGCAAATTCCCTAGCTTTGGGGCTGGCCCTGCGTAGAGCTAGATTTAAAGATGATATCGAGCCCAACCTGCACCAAACAGGCGACGGCGGTCCATGCCACAACCTCTAGCGAGGTTAAATTCGGTCCGGCTAGGGCCAGCAACAGAATAAACAGAGCCGACCCCATCCGATAGGCGCTCAGCACGCGCCGAAATTCAGGCGTGCCCAGGCTACAGGTCATCCAGTGAATCGTGGCCAGGGCGGTTAGCACCAGGGCAAGGGCACCACAAAACAGCCATTGTTCCGAGCTATCGGGAGGGGTTTCAGGGCCATTATTGATTAAATGATCTAGCCCTACCCCAGCCATAGCTAGGCCAGCGGTCAAGGGTAGGTGGGCATAAAGCCAGAACAGCCCCAGCCTCCTTTTGCCAGCTTTCAAGGTCTTCAGCGGAGACCCATCAACGGAGTCAAAATAGAGCCACCAGAGGCAAAAAGCTATCATCAGCCCGAGTACAGCGGTAATTTCCGCCGCAAAGGTCCACTCTAAACTGCCCAACCCCCGGATCACCCCCAATACGGCCTCCCCTAGCACGATGATGGTAAAGAGCCCTATCCGCTCAGGAATGTGGGTAAAACTAGGGGGGATCTGAACCAAAAGGTTTCCTGCCGAAAGAGGTGTCCCTAGATCAATCATCAAGCCTAAAATCCACAGCCCATAGCGCCAGGGGGCAGGCACCAGCAACGACGCCAGCCACAGCAACATACTCAGAGAAAACCCCAGGGAATAACGATTGACCAGGGCCTTCGCGATGGGGTTGTAGTAGCCTGCCAGTTGATATTGAAACACTATCTGTATCCGAAAGGCCGAGTAACACAGGGCAAAGCCAATATCGCCCTCCCCAAGCCCGTGATGCACATGAACCGCCATGGCGGCCACAATCACGATTTGTATAAATGCAAAGAGGCGATCAAAAAGACCATCGGTATCAAACCGAGTCGCGTAAAAGGTAGATCCTACCCAGCACCACCAGGTAGGAATGAAAAAGAGGATAAACCCGG
Organism: Leptolyngbya sp.; assembly: GCA_035285305.1. Taxonomy (GTDB): domain Bacteria; phylum Cyanobacteriota; class Cyanobacteriia; order Phormidesmidales; family Phormidesmidaceae; genus Nodosilinea. The sequence goes on along the minus strand of JAYKHF010000168.1, from coordinate 19,056 downwards.
CTACCTTGAACCAGGAGATCTCTCCAGATAGGGTATGGGAAATCTGGCCAATCGTAGCCACAAACACCAGATCCAAAAACAGTTCCAGCCACGTAGACCGACGCTCAACCTCTTCGTTACTATCTTTTCGTAACGTGGGGGGATGCCAGATTGCTGGGGCCATAGCTAGAAGGGAAGAAGATAGGGATAGCCCCTATTCTGACATTAAACACTCCTATGGCACATAAAATATTGGCCTAAAGGGCGTTTCAAATGTCGCATCGTCAGCCCAACCGCCCGCACGGCATAGCTTGAAGGCCACAATCCTTAGCCCCGCGAGAACCAGGGCTAGAGCCTACGCCCGCCGCTTCACCCATGCCCCGTTTTCGCGTCGTTACGCCTGGGTTTCCGCGTCAAAAGGCGCTGCCCCATCGCTCTCGCTCATCACCTTGTTTCCTGACAACCATGAATTCCGACCCGTTCTACACCCTCGACACCGTACGTGAGGCCATCCACCGTGGCGACGCTGAGTATGTTCGGCAGGCATCGGATGGGTACGATGCGTCTGATACAGCCGCATTTTTCGGTGAATGGAGAAGGAGCGCATACACCGCCGAATCCGCAGAGATCCAGGCCCTCTTGAGGGCGCATGTTGAATCACCGAATAGCCCCCTATGGACACGGCTGTTGGCATGGCTGAAGCGTGTATTGCGGCCCTAGGATTCGCAGGGCGAAGTCAACCCGCAGAATGTCGGATCATCTTTTCCACTCATAGGGGCTAAAACAAAAGTCCCGATCCTGAAGCCAGAATCGAGACTTTGTTGAGATTAGACGGAAATCAAACGGAAACTAGATCGCGAAACAGAAAACAATCAAACCAAGTAGTCGTAGTCAGGGAAGGATCAGCGATGTCCAGACCAGTCACTCAGGATGTTTTCTTGCATAGAAACTGACATTTCAGAGATGGGTCGATACCGTCGTTTGATGTTGTTGCGTTTCTAGGTATCGAATGCAGAGCTCTCTATCAGACTAAGGATAGAAAAATCAGCGACGTGAAGTAGGACAGGGCCGACATTGAAGTTATAGACTGAGATGAAACCGAAGTAACAACCTCCTGCTATCAAGAAGACTGAATATTTCAACCATGAGAAAAGCGGTCTATCTCTTCAGAGGAAAAGATGTGTCCGCAGCCTCTCTGGTGCCATGTGAGGGATTTCCTCAAATAGGTTCAAACTAAGTAGAGATGGGTCGATACCGTCGTTTGATGTTGTTGCGTCTCTGGGTATCTAGTGCAGAGCTCTCTTGGCGTTAGGGGAGGAAATGTCAGCCACTAAATGGAAAGGCTGCGTTGTTGTGCGAGATAGATTCAGACGTTAACGAGATAATAACCTCCTACGTAACGAGAACTGAACTATTCGATGGGGAGGGAGTCTTAACTCGCCTCTTGTTATTACCATAGCGCTTCCCGGGATTCCTGAGAATGAATGATACTAAAGTTTATCTTTCAGTTAAGGACTACTCTCCCCTGCGGAGGTGGGGAGCCACAGGACAGGACGGGACGCAATTGCCCCATGAAAATGGCCCTGCGGCGGCGGATGAGATTAGGGGTTGGTTTGCGTTGCGTTGTAGATCTGGTAGCGCTCTTCAATGAGGCGATCCACATCTTCATTGGCCAGTCGTTTGATGTAGTTCAGCTTCACTTCTTCAAGGAAGTCTACCAGTAGGGTTTCCAGTTCGGTGATATTTTCTGCCTCCTGGAGTTGTTGTCTGAAGGTGTCGGTAAACTTGCTCACGAGGGCCTGGGTGAGGGCGACGCCTTCCTGGTTTTCAACGCCGCCTTTGATGACCCCGTAGACATTTGCGGAGATCTGGGCGACGACGCGCTGGGCGATTTGGTCGGGCAGGTTGCCGAGCCCTGGGAGTTGGCGAAACCCCTGGTAGCCCGGGGCTTGGCTGAAGGCAGTGGTGACGGTGTGTTTGAGTAGGTTATCGAGTTCCGGTTTGATTTGGGGCAGTACGCTGTAGACCGTCAGGGTACCGAGTCGCTGGGCTAAGACTTCTAGATCGTTGACACCGCTAATGTCGATATAGCGACGGTCGGAACTGCTGCGCAACAGCATTTGAGATAGGCTGCCATCCCGAATCAAGGCCTGTATTTGGTCGAGGATACGCAGGACGATAATTTCCGTCATTTCAACGGCAACGTGGCTAATGGCAAAGCGGCTGATGCGCTGTTGGGTCGGTTCTAGGTCAATCAGGTTGGACTGGTTGATGCGGATGATCACCGGCAGGATGCGGGATAGGGCTAGCCAGGGCATTCGCAGACCACTGAAGGGCACCACCAGCAGCAGGTCATACCAGCGCCAGAGGATGGCATCGTGCCAGGTGAAGTTTTTGTAGCGCCGCCCCAGGTAGAAACTGCGGGCCAGCAGTTCCACGGCAAACAGGAGGTTGAACCACAGGTCAATCTGCCAAAACAGATCCACAAAGCCGCCATGCACCGCCAGCCGCCGGAAAAAGTTGGTTTCAATCAGGGGGCGCAGGTCATCGTTAAAAAACGCCATCTCTTGGCGAAAGCCCGACCGACTTAGGTGTTCGTAGCTCCAAAAGCCCATCAGGGATTCCGTGGCTGACTCAAGCCCCATGCGATCGCGCATCTGGTTTTTGATTTGTTCCAAATTGCCGGATCGGTTGGCCAGTTGGAAGGGGTTTTCTGCCACCATGGCCGCACTCTGCTGCTGCAAGTCCTCCAGAATGGCCTGGGCGGCGGGGGAGGTTAATCCCGTCAGCGCCACCTGCTGCTCCAGTTGTTCCACGGTGTCTAGGTAGTGGGTGGTAAATCGATGGGGCTCAATGCCCTTGAAGGTTTCGCCGTACCAGGCGGTGGCACGGGGCAGCAAACGCAGGTAGGTATCCCGTAAGGGCACATAGCTCAGATCCAGCACCACCAGCCCCAGGTTGATCAAGGCTAGCAGTGCCATCAGCCGCTCAAACCACCGAACTTTCACCTGCCGAGCATCATACTTAGAGAACGATCGGCCCTTCGTAGCCGAGCGAGGACGCGATAGCGCAGCCATAACTCCTGAACTCCACCTAATTCCAATGCCACAATGCCCCGTCTTGGCGGGTTTGTCACCTGGGCAGCGGCGATGCCCCAGGATTCGCTACCATTGAGATTAAGTTTTGTAAAACCCGCTGTCCTCCGTTGGGTAATCGCCACCATGACCGCCACCCTTCCCGCCGCCGCCCACCGTGCCCCCAGCCAGTATTGGACTTGGCGAGATCAGCCGATCCACTACGTTGTGGCCGGGGAGTCCCAGCACCCGCCGCTGCTGTTGGTGCATGGCTTTGGCGCGTCTACCGACCACTGGCACAAAAATATCCGAGATCTGCAATCGGATTTTCAGGTGTGGGCCATTGACCTGATCGGGTTTGGCCGTTCCGCTAAGCCCAACAGGGAGTATAGCGGTGGCCTCTGGCAGGCCCAACTGCACGAGTTTATTCAGGAAAAAATTCGGCGTCCGGCCATCTTGGCAGGTAATTCTCTGGGGGGCTATGCCTCCCTGTGTGTGGCGGCGAACCATCCCGAATCCGCCGCTGGGCTGGTGTTGCTGAACAGTGCAGGGCCATTCTCGGACGCCCAGCCCGCCAAACCAAACCCCGTGGCCAAGCTAATCCAGTCGGTGATGCTGCAACCCTTGCCCAGTTGGCTGCTGTTCCAGTACGTGCGCCAGCCCTCGGTGATTCGCCGCACCCTCAATCAAGTCTATGGGGACAAATCCGCCGTCACCGACGAACTGGTGGAGGATATCCGCCGTCCCTCCTGCGACCCTGGGGCAGCCCAAGTGTTTGCCTCGGTGTTTAAGTCGCGCCAGGGGGAGACCGTGGACGCCCTGCTGCAAAAGATGACCTGCCCGCTGCTGATGCTGTGGGGCGAAGGCGATCCCTGGATGAACTGCCGCGAGAAAGGGGCTAAGTTTCGCCAGTACTATCCCGAACTCACCGAATACTACCTGCAAGCGGGCCATTGCCCCCACGATGAAGTCCCCGACCAGGTGAACGCCCTCCTGCGCGACTGGATTCGGGAACAGCCGTTTGGTTGACGCAGGCTGGCGACTCTGTATGGCCCTAACGGTCTTGGGATGTAGCGCCCTTGTCCCAGGGATGATCACCCCTAGGCCGGGGCAAAATTCTAGACGGGGCAAGATGAGTTTTGTAAAAAGCTGAGATGGCTCTAAGGGCCGGGACGTATGATCAAACCATTGGCTGAGAAGTGGGCGGTCTCTAGATCGGCTGGACTTCTCGGTCTTGTCTATGGGGAAAGGGTTGAAACGACATGGTGATCGAATCCTCCGCTGATCAGGGCCATCCTGGATCCACCCAGCCGCCTAGCGAGAGCTACACTCCCTTGGTGGGCAGCGCATCACGGGTGGAAAGCCCTCGCTACCGTTGCCCGGTAGCCAGTTGCCACCAAACCTGGTACCGCCACAGCAGCGATGAGGCCATTCCCCATTGCCCTATCCATGATGTGGTGATGATTCGGGATAGCAAGGTGCATTAGGTCGCTACCCGGCACCTAAAAACCAGGGTGGATGGTGTCCACTCTGGTTTCCGGTGAACCTCGCTTGTTCGCCTAGAATCCCATGGCTTGGGCGAGGACATTCGGTTCGGGCCTGAGCCCGCCTTTGACCTGGTTGTTGCTGTGGGTGATGGCCGTATCGGGATCTTTCAGGCCATTGCCGGTGAGGACACAGACCACCTTGGCGGCGGCGGGCACCTGGTCTTTCACCTTCAGCAGTCCGGCCACGGAGGCTGCACTGGCGGGCTCGCAGAAGACCCCCTCCAGGGCTAGGATGCGGTAGGCATCGAGAATTTCTTCATCGGTGACGGCATTAAAGCTCCCGCCACTCGCATCGCGCACCGCTTCAGCCTGCTTCCAACTGGCAGGATTGCCAATGCGGATGGCGGTGGCTAGGGTGTGGGGATCGTTCACCACATGGCCGTTCACCAAGGGGGCGGCTCCAGCGGCCTGAAAACCCATCATTTGGGGAAGGCGGCCTTTACCCTGCTGGTGGTATTCGCTAAAGCCCATCCAGTAGGCGGTGATGTTACCAGCGTTGCCCACAGGAATACACAGCCAGTCGGGGGCGTCGCCCATCACGTCCACAATTTCAAAGGCGGCGGTTTTTTGGCCCTGTAACCGATAGGGATTAACGGAGTTCACCAGGGTGACGGGATAGTCCTTCGCCAGTTCCTGCACCATCCGCAGGGCGTCGTCAAAGTTGCCCTGAATGGCCAGCACCTCGGCCCCATAGAGCAGCGCTTGGGCCAGCTTACCCAGGGCCACATACCCATCGGGAATCAGCACGAAGGCCCGCATTCCGCCGCGCCGAGCATAGGCCGCTGCCGCCGCCGAGGTGTTGCCCGTGCTGGCACAGATGACCGCTTCCGCGCCGTCTTCCTTAGCCTTAGAGAGGGCCATGGTCATGCCTCGATCCTTGAAGCTGCCCGTGGGGTTGAGACCGTCATACTTGACCCACACCTGCACCCCTCGGCCAATCCGCTCACTGAGGGCGGGCATGGCAATCAGTGGCGTGTTGCCCTCACACAGGGTGACCACCGGAGTGGCGTCTGAGACAGGCAGATAGGGCCGATAGGCTTCGATCAGCCCGGGCCAAGGCTGGGTACCGGGGCTCGGGATGCTGTGGGGCGAAACGCCGCTAACTTCACGGGAAGAGGGGGTGAAACGAATCGTCACGGTAGGCTCAAGCAAAAAACGATGATTGCAGGAAGGTAGGCTGGACGTTAGAACGGGACATTCACGGGACTTTCGACTGGGCCATGGATCACCCAGGGAGACCTAGCCCCTAAAACCATAGGGCTAAAACATCCGGCTGGGCAATCGACTGCGAACCACAAAGCCGAGGCCTGGAACCCAGGCTAGGGCGTATCCCTAGGGAATTCCATTCCATTCGGTGGCGTGACTGCCTCCCCATGTCTCCCCAGTTTACCCTGTGGGATACCCTGATTTAGCCCCCTTGGGGCCAGGATTTGCCGATTCCCTTGGCCTATACCCTAGGAGATGGGCTAGGTCTGGATAGGCCATCCAGTTAAGAAACTGCTCTGGGACACCCTGCTGGTCTGGGGCAAGTTGGTTAAGATAATCCTCCAGACAGAGGACCACAAGATTAAGGTTGCCCTCTGGACAGGATGGTTAAAATAGCTTAACGTTCTGACTGAATCAATAGCTGAGTATATTTTACTAGGGTCTTGCCGATGAATGCCCCCGCTGATCGCGCTGATGTCTCCCTCTCGTCCCCAGCCCTAGGGGATCTTGACCGCGAAACGGCCCCCGCCGCCGCCGATAAAATCTGTTGGGTGGAGGTGAGCCAGGTTCCCTATTGCCCCGATCACCAGGTCGAGTTACTGCATTTACAAGCCGAGGCCGATGCGCTGTTGCTACAACTCCAGGCGCTCCAGCAACAACGCCAGTCTGGCGGATCCTTGGATCAGTAGGGGGCTCATCCCTGCGGTGGTTCCCTGCCTTGTCCCTGCGTCATCTTCTCAAGAATTCGCTATCCTGTGGGGGAGTTGCGGGGAGAAGGCGCATGAGTTATTTCAATCCATCTAAGCGGGCACCCAAGATTACGGTGCTTCCCGGCCCTGGCAGCGTTGAACCTGCGTCGAATCGCAGGCTGTACCTAGCCATCGTGGGCGGCGCGGTGGTGGCCCTCTGGGTCGGGGGTGGGTTTAAGCTGTGGCAGCATCGGCAGTCGAGTCAGGCTTCCCTGTCGTCCCCTGAGGAAGAAACCCTGGCCCTGTCAGAGTCCGACAGCCTTGAGGCGATGGAATCTGGAGACAGTGCCGTTCCTGGGGCTGACTTGGCGATGCCCTTTGTGGCCACGTCGCCTTCCCTCACCCTGGCAGAGCCCGCCCTCCTACAGTCCACGTCCTCCCAGGTGCGCCTCCCCGCCATCGCCGCCGGACGCCCCGATCCCTTTGCGCCTCTGGTGATCCCCTCATCGGTTCCGGCCCGCCCTACCCCAGCCCTGCTCGTGGCCCCGCCTCCGCCCCCCGGTAATGCAACTCCGGTGGTCGCCGCTCCGGCTTCCCCTCCCCCCGTGGCGATCCCTTCTCCGGCCCAAAGCCTGCCACCGCTGCCCACCGTCACCATCGCCAGCCTGCCGGTTCCGACGATTCCCGGCGGTTTGCTACCGTCACCGGAGGGCACGATGGCGATGGCTCCAGCGGTGGAGATCGCCTTGGAGAGCGTGGTGGATCAGGTCACGATCAGCGGGGTGATGCAGATTGGGTCGCAGGTTCATGCCATTGTGATTGAGCCCAGCAGTCCTTCTGGGCGGCGCGTGTCCCAAGGCGATACCGTGGCCGGGGGGCAGGTTCGGGTGAAAGCCATTGACCTATCCGGGGTGGACCCCACCGTGGTGTTGACCTACAACGGACGCGACTATTTCCGTACCGTCAGTGGGGCGAGTGCTCAGTAGCCCTGTCCCGTTGGCTTGGCCTCAGGTCTTCCCTCAGGCTTGGGTGGTCAGATTGACCTCGGTGCTGAGTCGCCCAGTTACCGGACGGGTGGTGGCGAGGGTATGTCCACTCACGGGGGCTGTGTAGAGCGGAAAGGGGCTGGCGGCAATGGCCACATGGCGGTCGGCTACGGCGAGACCGTGGGTGGGGTCGAAGCCGCGCCAGCCCCCACCTGGAATGTAGACCTCAGCCCAGGCGTGGAGATCTCGTTGGGGCACGGCTTCATCTCCAGCCTCATAGCCGCTGACAAAGCGAGCGGCGAGCCCCACCGACCGACAGACCTCCATAAACAGAACGGTGAAGTCGCGGCAACTGCCTAGACGCTTCTCCCAGGTTACCCCCGGTGGCCAAGGATCCCCGGTGGTGCGGGTGGTGTAGGCGCAGGTGTCATAGATGCGCTGGGTCAGGGTGGTGAGGAAAATGCTGACATTGCCGTCCACCTCGTGGCTGAGATCCGTCGCCAATTGCGTTGCCCTGGGAGAGGGGGCTGGGTAGACGATGGGTTTTAGGTAGGGCTTGAGAATGGCCCCCAGGCTGCTGGGGTAGTCGATGGGCAGGGTGGTTGCCCAGGGCTCTAGGAGGTAGTCGAAGGGGTTGGTGCGAGAGGTTTCTACCTCGGTGGTGGTCGTGAGGCTAAAGGTCTGGGTGGGGGTGGGGGCAAACCACAGGCGATGGGTATAGTTGCCGTCTGTGTCTAGTAGGGCGGTTTGCTGGGCTGGCACCGGGGCCACCTCGAGGTGAAACTGATTGACCCGCTGGGCGGCATCGGTGCGGGGGTGTAGCCGCAGGGTGTGGGGCTGAAGCAGAACCGGTTCTGGGTAATGATAGGTGGTGCGGTGTTGGATGTGAAAGCGCATGGCTGGAGGTAAGCGGTTGGCGGCGACAATACCCTACCGTACCCCTTCCCTAGCATCCATCGATGATGTTCACCCACCCTGGTTTGACGGTTTCGTTCTAGGGGCTCGGTTTTCTAGGGCTGATCCCCAGTTCAGGGGACTGACCAGGGTGAGTCTATGCCCTTCGGATCCCTGGAAGTAGACTAACGTTGAACCCATGACGGGCAAAGTTAACACAGAGAAATCCTATCGGGGATCATCCGTTATGTAGAGGTTCACAAGGTTAAGCATTTATAAAATAACATTGTCGCCACCGGGAAAGGCCGTCATAATATGAGCTATATCAAAGACGTCATTTTCCTAGATTTCTCGCAATGGGCCTGGTTCGTTGCGAGCTTATTTTTGGAAAAATTTAGGTCGTTGGCCCACGCTTTTTGGCACCATAAAGTAGCTAGGATTACAAAAATGATTTCTATGTCTCAACAGGTACATTGTCCCAACTGTGGTCACTTGGCTGAACGTCATCATTTGCTGAAAGATCAGTTGGTGCGTACCCAGTGTCATGCCTGCGATTACCTTATGATTACCTGTACCCGCAGCGGTAAGGTGATTGAAGCCTACGCGCCCGGGCTATTTGTGGGATCGGCCCACTAAACCGCAGTTGGCGTTATCCAAGGTAGGAAAAGTGGCCATGATCTCACCGGAAATGGTGCTTCGGCAATGTCGCCTGTTGGGTCACCCTGACCCTGTGGACATCGCGATTCAGGGTGGCACCATTCAAGCCATCGCACCGCAGCTAGAGGTCTTGGCTGCCGAAGAACTGGCGGTGCAGGGAAAGTTGGTCAGTCCGCCCTTCGTAGAATCCCACATTCACCTAGATTCTGCCCTCACCGTAGGGGAACCCCGCTGGAACCAAAGCGGCACGCTGTTTGAGGGGATTGAAATCTGGCGAGAACGCAAGCGATCGCTGACCCGAGAGGATGTCCTGTGGCGGGCCACGGAAACCCTGAAATGCTTGGCCCAGCAGGGTACCCTGTTTGTTCGCAGCCACGCCGATGTGAGTGAACCGAGCTTAACCGCCCTGAAGGCATTGCTGGAGGTGCGAGAGGCCGTCAAGGACTGGATCACCCTCCAGGTGGTCGCCTTTCCCCAGGATGGGATCTACGGCAGCCCCGGCAATGAGGCCCTGATGGAGGAGGCCCTTGCCCTGGGGGCCGACGTGGTGGGGGGCATTCCCCACTACGAACTCACCCGCGAGGATGGGGTGCAGTCTGTCCACCGGATCTTTGACCTAGCCCAGCGGTACGATCGCCTGATTGATATCCACTGCGACGAAATTGACGATGACCAGTCTCGCTTTTTAGAGGTGGTAGCGGCCTGCGCCCTGCGCTCTGGCCTAGGGGATCGCGTTACCGCCAGTCACACGACGGCCTTCGCCTCCTATAACAATGCCTACGCCCTCAAGCTGATGGGCCTCCTGGAACGCGCCCAGATTAACTTCATTGCGAATCCCCTGATTAACATCACCCTCCAGGGTCGCACCGATACCTATCCCAAACGGAGGGGCATTACCCGGGTCAAGGAACTCTGGCAGCGGGGGCTGAATGTCAGTTTGGGCAATGACTGTGTGCAAGACCCCTGGTACAACCTGGGCACCGGGAATATGCTGGCCGTTGCTTCCATGGCCGTCCACGCCTGCCAGATGACCGGACAGGCCGAAATTGACGCCTGCTATGCCATGGCCACCCACCACGGAGCCAAAACCCTCAAGCTAGAGGATCAGTACGGTGTGGAAGTGGGCAAACCCGCCAACCTGATTGTCCTCGATGCTGACCGGCCCTACGATGCCATTCGCCGCTGTGCCACCGTCACCCATGTCATTTCCCGGGGCAAACTCTTGGCCCAAACCCAGCCCCCTAGTCCCACCTGGTTTGGCCCAAGCACCCCTTCGACCTCGCCCTAAATTTCTCTCCCGGGGGGAGAGGGGCGTTGACCTTTTCTAGCTCCCCCCTCCTCGCGGGAGAGGGGCTGGGGGTGTAGCTTGCTTCCCGTCAGGGTGGGCTTCAGGGATCTGTGGATCAGCCCGTGGATCCTGGCATCTGGACGATGGCGGGGTGATGCTGGGCCAGAAAGGCAGGAACGTCGCTGGGCTTGAGGGGCTGGGCGAAGAAGAAGCCCTGACCGCTATGGCATTGGTGGGTCTGGAGGTACTGCATTTGGTCTAGGGTTTCAATCCCCTCGGCGACCACCTTCAGGTTAAGACTGCGGCCTAGGTTGAGGATGGCCCCCACGATGGCTCTGTTGTTGTTGTTGGTGCTGTCCTGGAGCGCGTCAATAAAGGACTTATCGATTTTGAGGATGTCAATGGGAAAGCGGTGTAGGTAGCTGAGGGAGGAGTACCCGGTGCCAAAGTCATCCATGCAGACTTGAATATGACGTTGCCGCAGTTGATCCAAAAGATCGATGGCGGACTGGGCATTTTGAATCAAGACCGTTTCCGTGATTTCGATTTTGAGGGAACGACCACTGATTTCATTGGCCACGAGGGCGTGATCAATTTGGGCCATCAAATCGGGCCGCATGAATTGTTTCCCCGACAGGTTCACATTCACCGACAGGGACAGATCGGGATACTGAAGTTGCCATTGGCGCAGTTGGTGGCAGGCCTGATTGAGTGCCCAAAGGTCGAGGCTGACGATCAGCCCTGTACTTTCGGCAACGGGGATGAAATCGCCGGGGGGGATCACCCCTGTGGTCGGATGGTGCCACCGCATCAGCGCCTCAAAGCCCTCCACCTGACCGCTGCTGAGGTTGATCAAGGGCTGGTAGTACAGCAGAAATTCCTGACGATCAATGGCCCGTTGCAGGTCACTTTCCACCTGCATTCGCTGCACCGCCTGGGCATGCATAGGGGCATCAAAGATGGCATATTCTCGACCGCTGGTTTTGGCCTGGTACATGGCGATGTCGGCATCGCGCAGGACGTGGTTGGGGTCGGAGTAGGCGAGGGATCCGAGGGCAATGCCAATGCTGGCCCGCACAAAGACCTCATAGCCATCGAGGATGATCGGCGCTTCCAGAAGCGCGTGGATGCGACGGGCCAGGTTGACCGCCACCTGGCTATCGGACAGGCGGGTGAGCAGCACCACAAACTCATCGCCCCCGAGGCGGGCAGCGGTATCCGTGGGGCGCAGGCATCCCCGGAGGCGATCGGCGACGGCGCACAGCAGTTGATCGCCGATGGCATGGCCTAGGCTGTCGTTGACCACTTTAAACCGATCCAAATCGAGGAAAAGCACCGCAAACTGGTACCCCTTGGGCAGGCGGCTATCGGCTAGGGCGGCATCGTAGGGGAGGGGGCAGGTGGGTGCGTCGGGGGTGGCTTGGCGCAGTTGGGCCATGGCCTGGGAGAGGCGCTCCAGGAATAGCACCCGGTTGGGCAGGGCCGTGAGCTTGTCATGGAGGGCTGCGTGGCGCAGTTGGGCCTCTAGGCGTTTGCGCTCGGCCAGTTCGGTTTGGGCCTGTTGGTAGAGTTCGGCCTGCTGGATGGCAATGGCCAGGTGATCCGCTATTCGCTTGATCAAATCTTGCTCCTCTGCCGTCCAGGATCGGGGCTGGCCGTAGGGGCCTTGGTGAACGCTGAGCACCCCCTTCACCTGGCCTCGATAGCGGATGGCCACCGCCAGCATGGCCCCAATATTGTACTCTTGGGCCTTTGGGCGCATGACTTCCATCAGGGGATCCTGGGTGACATCGTCTACGGCCACCGGGTGATCCTGGGTGAGGATAGCCTGGGCATGGGGGTTGCCCACAATGGGAATGGCGACGCCCCTGAGATCGACAAACCCCGGGGCGGCGGCGGTGGCGTTGTGGATTAACGCCGCATCGCTGGTCTGACAGAGCACGGCGAGACTGCGGCTGCCCTGAAATACCTGAAGCATCTGATCCGCCGCCCGCTGGAGCAAATCGCCCAGTTCTAGGCTGTCGCTGATGGCGGTGACAATGCCGTTGAGCAGCTTCTCCTGCTGGGCCATGAGGGTGGTTTGGGCCAGCAGTTGCCCTTGGTAGAGGGCAATGGCCAGTTGCTCCGCCAGTTGTTGCACCAAGGCAATTTCCGCCGTCTGCCAGGATCGCGGCCCCCGACAGTGGTTCACGCACAGCAGCCCCCATAGTTTGTTGTTGTAGCGCATGGGGATGACCAGGTTGGCCCGTACCTGAAACTGGGCCAGCAGGTTGGCGTAGCAGGGCACGAGGGGGGCTTCAGCGATGTCTTCAATCGGGCTGATGTGGCCCTGGCGGTAGCGATCCACCAGGGTTGGATCGGTCATAAAGCAGGTGTCTTCCACGGTGGTGCTGAGGGCGGAGACCCAGGGCGACTGCACCGATTCCACCACCACGGTGCCGCTCCAGTCGGGGTTAAACCGATAGATCATAATCCGGTCGGTGTCGAGGAACTGCCGGATGTCGTCCACGGTGGTTTGCAACATGTCCGTCACATCCACGGATTGGTGAATGTGCTGGGTGAGGGTGCGCAGCAGCCGCTCCTCTTCGGCCTGCCGCTGGCTGACGCGCTGGGCCTCCACCAGGGGAGAAATGTCGGTACCAATCGCGCCGATGGCCCCGACGCCATCGTGGGTAAAAATCGGGAAGATCACCGAGCTAAAGACCCGCTCTCCGGTGGGTAGCGGCAGGCGATCCTCCACGGTGATCGGGGTTTGGCTGCGCACCACCTGCTGAATCCGCTCCATGAACAGGGGCACGGCCTCGGGGGGAATAAACCGAGCAATGGGCTGTCCGACCATCTCATCGGCCTGGAGATAAAACTGATCGGCCACCGCTTGGTTCACCTTTAAATAGGTGCCGTTGACATCCACAAAGGTGACGAGGGCCGGGTTATTGGTAATAAAAGATTCCAACTGGGCCGTGGTTTGGGAGAGGGCGAGTTCGGCCCGCTGGCGATCGCTGTAGTCAAAAATAATCGTGTCCCAGGCGGTGTCGCCATTGTCGAGGCGTTCCGGGCGGCCAATGCCGTGGATCCACTTTTGTTGGCCCGTGGGGGTGATGGTGCGCCAGTCGTAGATCCAGGTGGTCAGGTCACGGGCTGAGGCCTGTACCGACTCCCACATCGCCAAACGATCCTCGGGGTGCACCGTGGCCCACAGGGCTTGGGCGTTCTCGATCAATTGATCCGCCGGAACCTCCCAAATGTCTACACAGCACTGATTCATGTAGGTGATGGAGTCGGTGCCATCGGTGTGGAGCACGTAGCGAAAGATGGCTCCCGGCAAGTTATCCGAAATGTTGCGAAGGCGCAGCTCACTTTTCCGCAGCCGTTCCTCGGCCTCCTTGCGGTCGGTGATGTCCACCACCACCCCACGCATCACCAGGGGCTGTCTCTGGGGATCGTATTCTACGGCCCCCTGCCCCAAGACCCACCACGCGACACCATCGGCCCGCACCAGCCGAAACTCAAGGGCGTACTTCCCCAATCCATCGATGGCCCGCTGCACAGCCTGCTGCACCCGGTGCTGATCCTCCGGGTGCACCATCGCCATCACGCTCTCGATTCGACCGTCAAAACTGCCCGGGGGAAGGCCCATCAGCTTTTCTAAGCTGTCTGACCAAATGACTTGGCCGCTAGGGATATGCCATTCCCAGGTGCCTAGGTGGGCGGCCTCTAGGGCTGTGCGCAGATGCGCTTCCTGGATGCGGAGGCGCTGTTCTGAGGCTTGCAGTAACGCGACCGTCTGGCGTAGTTCGGTGATATCTCGCTGAATCCCGCAGCAACCCACCACTCGGCCCTGGGAGTCGTAGAGACAAACGCCATCGACTTCCGTCACCAGCAGCGATCCATCGAAGCGTTGCTCCTCCATTTCTAGGTGGGTGCGGCCACGGTCCAACAGTTGCCGGAGGGCATGGCGTCCAGTGTCTGGATCGTGGGGAAAAAAGCTCTGGATCGTTCGACCCAAGAGGTCGCTGGGCTGGGCAAGGTACTGATCGCAAAACGCCTGGTTGACCTTGGTTAGCCGCAGATGGGTCCAAAGGTGGTTCAGGGTTTCCTCGGGGGCCGCCGGGTTGGGCCAGACCACCGGTTCCTCCAGCTTCATGACAAAGAAGCCGTCTAGGCTTTGATCAAACAAGATATGACTGAGGAGATCGCTATCCTCCGTCGCCATCTCGATTTCGGGCCAGGGAACACCCAGACTTCCCCGCTCCGGTGGCTCTTCGTTGGTCGTTTCTAACCGTCCCATGTCATCATCCCATCGCGGCGCATTGACCATTCTGGAACACTCACTGACTGCATAACAACTACAGAAAAACAACCAAGGGAACGACTTCAGGCCCAGGGCTGGGGCCAGGTGGGCCTCAATCCAAGGCCATGGAACTAGCGGATCTTTCCCCAAGGTTGCGGCCTGGGGAAGCATCTGTTTTTAACCGGAGTGTGCGGTGGCTGACCAACCCGGGATGGAAATGGCACTGGGGCTACGCATCCCCTGGAAGCGGGGGATTGACATCGCGCTAGGGGATCGTACCCTACCCGGCTAGGGCAGACCGAAGGGCTTCGATGCGCTTGCGGTTGACCCCTAAATCCGACTCTCCCAGGCGGGAGGCTGATCGGACATGAATCACCGAGGCACCGGGATCTAGGTAGAATTCTACATCGTCCACATAGCCCATGAGGCGACTGGTGAATTCAGCATAGAGATAATCCTCGGTTTTTTTGAGGATGGCGGTACGCGGCATGGTGGTAATTACCGATTCCAGTCGGGCGAGGGCGCTGGCAGCATCGCCACCGTAGGCGATGGGGGCAATGGCGTGGTTAGGGTCGGGGTTGCCCTGGCTAACGACGCAGTTGGGCGAACTGGGGCAGGGGGCAAGCTGGCCGTTTTTCACCCCCAAATGATTCGGACGTTGCCCCGCAAAGATGGAACCCAAGAAGGGCAGAGCGGCCATGGACATAGCGTTGGGGGAGACAGCCAGGGCCGGGGGAACAGCCGCAAAGACCAGGGCCAGGGCGAGAATCAGGGTGCTAAGGCGGCGGACAAGAACGGTGAACATAGACTAAGCCATGAAAAACAGAGGATTGGCAAGGGACGGATTGGCAAGCGACGGTTGATCCCGGTGATTCCCCGAACGTTGCGGTTGATCGGCCAATGGGGCGGCCAGGGAACTTCACTCTTTGTAAGATAACAAAGGTTGACCACTCACCTTGCCGTAACAAACCCGATAGAACACCATGACCACGACCCAAGTTGCCCCTTCCCCCATGGCCGATGTGATCCAACGGCAACGCGACTTCTTTGCCTCTGGGGCCACCCGCAGCGCCGACTTTCGCCTGACCCAACTGAACAATCTGCGGCAAGCCGTGGTGCGCTACCAGGATGACATTGTCGAGGCCGCGAGGATCGATTTAGGTCGTCCTGCCTTTGAGGGCTATTTTGAGGTCGGGGTGATTAGCGAAATTGATCATGCGATCAAACACCTGCGGTCTTGGATGCGGTCTCGTCCGGTGCCATTGCCCCTGAATCAAAAACCGGGATCTGCGTGGGTGCAGCCCGAACCCCTGGGGGTGGTGCTGGTGATTGGCCCCTGGAACTACCCCTTTCAGATGATTATTTCCCCCCTAGTGGGGGTGATTTCGGCGGGCAACTGCGCCCTGCTAAAACCCTCGGAACAGGCCCCGGCCACCTCCGGGGTGTTGGCCAAGCTGGTGGCGGAAACCTTCGACCCCGCCCATGTGACCCTGGTGGAGGGCGGCGTGGAAACGGCCCAGGCCCTTTTGGCGGAACGGTTTGACCATATCCTCTTTACCGGGGGCGAACGGGTGGGCAAGCTGGTGATGCAGGCCGCCGCCCAACACCTCACACCCGTGACCCTAGAACTGGGGGGCAAGAGTCCCTGTATCGTCACGCCCGACGCCGATTTAGCCGTGACAGCCCGTCGCCTTGTGTGGGGCAAATTTTTGAATGCGGGCCAAACCTGCATCGCACCGGATTATGTGCTGGTGCAGGAAAGCGTCAAACCCGCCCTGGTAGAAGCCCTGAAACAGGTCATCCAAGCTGGCTATGGCGACAACCCCGCCCAAAGCCCTGACTTCTCCCGCATCGTGAATGGATCACAGTTCGACCGCCTGGTGAGTCTGCTGGATCGGGGCAACATCCTCATTGGTGGCGATCACAACCGCTCGGAGCGCTTCATCGCCCCCACCCTGATCGACAGCGTCACCTGGGACGACCCGATTATGCAGGAGGAAATCTTCGGCCCGATTCTGCCCATCCTCACCTATCGCACCCTGGACGAGGCCATCACCACCATCAACCAACGCCCCAAACCCCTGGCCCTCTATCTTTTTTCTAAGGACAAAGCGACCCACGATCAAGTCCTCCACCACACCAGTTCCGGATCCCTCTGCATCAACGACGTGATTTTGCAGGTGGCCGTGTGGGATCTCCCCTTTGGCGGCGTGGGGAATAGTGGCATGGGCCGCTACCATGGCCCCCATAGCTTTAACACCTTCTCCCACCTCAAAAGCGTGCTGAAAAAGCCCTTCTGGATGGATTTGAACTGGCGCTACCCCCCCTACGACGGCAAAATTCAGCTTTTCAAACGCTTCCTTGGCCTTGCCTAGCCGGAGGAACGTCCGGGGATCACCCTGTTCTCGGAGCCCCGCCCTTTCCCACGATTGGGAAAGGGCAAGATTGCGAACCATGAACACCTGTTGCGTTTCATGTCGAATTTTAATTTTGTAGTTATTGATACAGTTTTTTGATTATTGTAATAGGTGAAGGGGTCGTTCCATCCCCACCTGCGCTACTCCACCTAGTCTTACCCAGAGGTTCCGCCATGTCTGCCCAAGAACAAGCCCGTGTGCTGATGATGCGCCACCACCACATGATTAAAAATCGTCAGCAGTCTATGCTGTGCCGCACCAATGAAGAAGTGGGAATGCCTGGGGATGCCCACTACTGGAGCAATATCCAAGGCAAGCCTTCGGCGAATGCCTCCCGGAGCTACGACCGTAGCGGTTCGGCCATGAGCTAGGATAGCTGGGCCATCGTGGCTGAATTTCCCCCGTTCTCTGGGTCGTTTGAAGGGCCAGGGGCGGGGAAATTTTTTGGGGGATGGACGGCGCAGATGCAGAGGGCCGAAGGAAGGGGGTGGGAAGGGGATGGCCGCCGATTGGCTGAACCGCTCAACAGTTGTTTACATTAGTAAACAGGGGCATGGCCCCTGAGCCATCATCATTTCACTGGGGAGCCTGCCAGCGTGACTATCTTTTCCACCTTTAGCCCATCGGTGCGGTCTAATTTAACGGTGTTGTTCGCCGCTGGGCTGTGCTTCTGGGCGAGTCTGGCGGGGCTGTTGCCCACCCTGCCCCTGTTCATCGAAACCCTCGGTGGCAGCGGTCAGCAGATCGGTATTGTGATGGCCTCCTTTGCCATTGGGCTCTTGGTGGCTCGCCCCACGCTGGCCCGCCTAGCCGATACCCGGGGGCGCAAGCTGGTGATGATCATTGGCCTGATGGCCGTTGCCCTGGCCCCCTTTGGCTACCTGCTGGTGCAAATGCTGCCCCATATTCAGTTTCCAGTGGCCTTCGCGGGGCGGGCCTTCACGGTGGATGGATCAATCCTGGCCATGATTGCCATTCGCGCCTTTCACGGCCTCAGCATTGCAGCCTTTGTGGTGGCCTACAGCGCCCTCGTGGTCGATCTGGCCCCCCCGGCAAATCGCGGCGAACTCATTGGCTATATGACCCTAGTGAACCCCATCGGCCTTGCCCTTGGGCCAGCCCTGGGCGGCTTTTTATACGAAGCATCGGGCTTTCGAGTGGCCTTTGTGGTGATGGGAATTCTCGGGTGTTTGGGGCTGGGCCTCGTGTTGCGCCTAGCAGAACCCTACCAGCCCCAACCCGATCACCCAGGGGCCAATGCAAAGGCCTTTTGGAGTCAACTGTGGTCGGGCCGGGTGCGCACTCCAGCGATGATTTTGCTGCTAGTGGGGCTGGCCTTTGGCACCCTCAGCACCTTTGTGCCGCTCTACGTGCGCGAAGCCGGAGTGGGCCTGAACGTGGGCTTAATCTACACCGCCTCCGCCGTGGCCAGTTTTACATCCCGCCTGGTGGTGGGCCGCGCCTCAGATCGCCACGGACGCGGGCGCTTCATCACTGCCAGCCTCGCCATCTACAGCCTTGCCATGGGGATGTTTTGGCTGGCCGATAGTGCCCCCTTGTTTTTGCTGGCCGGGGTGATCCAGGGCTTGGCTGGAGGCACGTTAATTCCCATGATTGCGGCTCTGATGGGCGATCGCTCTAGCCCCGCCGACCGAGGCCGCACCTTTGGTCTGGCCATGGTGGGCTTTGACGTGGGCATTGCCCTGGCTGGCCCCATCTTTGGCACCATTGCCGATAGGCTCAGCTATCGCGGCATTTTCGGCCTCGCGGGCGTGATGACCTTGGTGGGCCTCGTCATCTTCATGACCGCTTCCAGCAAAGACCTACCCCACTCCCTCCGCTTTGCCCTCGGCGAAGGGCGTGACATCTACGCCGTAGACGGCTGGTCAGGCCAAGCCCACCCCGACTAGGCCCACCTCGACTAGGCCCACCCCGGCTAGGACTGAGGGCCTAGAACAAACCCGGCACTGGCCTGCTACGGTGGGATGCCTTTTGGAGCCCCTGCTACGCAAGGCCTTTGGGCGACGA
>JAYKHF010000167.1:0-17858 GCA_035285305.1 Leptolyngbya sp. | reverse complement strand
GGGGATCAATAGCAATAGCGTCCATCGGCATTGGCCGTTGTTTGCCCTTGCCCTCGGCGCATGGCCCCAATCAGGGTGGACACCACCACACAGCGGTGACTCAGGCGATCGCCACGTCCCACCACGGTGATCCGGCCTAGTTGTGAGACCACATTCCCCTCATGGTCAAACTTCACGTAGTAAATGCCGCCTCGCCGAAGGAGGGTGTTATCCTCGCTGGCGAGGCCCACCCCTTCGATCAGAGGCGTCCAATGGGTAACGAGGGCCATGTCCACGGCGACTGGATGGCTGGCCCATTCCAGGTGGTCGTCCTGTTCGCGCAGGCTGAACTGCTGGGACTGGCGGCGTTGGGAGGCTTCCCCCTGGGCTTGGCGCAGGGCTTGATAGATCAGGCCTTGGGTCATATTCACCCGCCGCTGATCGAGGAACCCGAGCCAACTGGGCAGGGCCAGGGTGGCGATGATGCCAATGATCGTGACCACCACCAAGCTTTCGATTAGGGTAAATCCGGCCTGGGTGGGTGCGCCTTGATCTGCGGAGCAGGGCGCGGTGATGGTCGTTTTGGGCCATCGGAACGGGGCTGGAGTCATGGTGTACATTACAGGTAGATCTCGCATCGATGTACCGAACGGGCTTAAGATGCCCGCCCTGCCCATGGTTTCCAATGCTGTTCTCGTGTTTCCGTCAATTGGCGCAAGCGGGGGCCTGCCCCTGGCCCAGGGGATCGCTCAAACCGCCCCAGCCCTGGTTCCAGCCCCCTGGCAATCGGTTCTATATGCGGTCTTGCTGGTGATCATGGCGGTGGGGGTCGTCGGGGCGGTGGTGCCCGCGATGCCAGGGATCAGCCTAGTGCTGGGGGCGGTGATCCTGTGGGGATTGGTGGTGGGCTTTAGCAGCCTCAAATGGGCGCTGGGCGTAGCCATCGTCGCGACCGTGCTCAGCCTGTTCATTGACTACTTGGCCGGAGTGCTGGGGGCGCAGCGGGTGGGGGCCAGCGCCTGGGGCCAAATTGGAGCCGTCATCGGGATGGGCCTGGGGCTGTTTGGCCTGCTACCCCTATTGCCCACGGGCATCCCCCTGCTGGGGCTATTGCTGGGCACCATAATCGGAGCCTTCCTCGGTGAATTCCTGTACCGCCATGACCTCCAACTGGGTGATCGGCTGTCCCAGTCTGGCAAGGTGGGCGTGGCGATTGTGGTGGGCACCCTCGTCGGCAACCTGCTCCAGGGGGTTTTGGCCCTGATCGCCTTGGTGGTGTTTGTCGTCACCACATGGCCGGGGGCTTGGGCGATGCTGTGACCCCCCGGTTCAGATTCCCTGGGGTTGGCCACCTCACTCGATGATATCGCCCTGCACACCCTGCACGATGCGGGAGAGTTCGCTTTTTTCGTCCACGGCAATGCGGGTGGGAGAACCGCTGATAATCCGCTCCAGGTTGCGGAAGGAGTCTTTGATTTCGGGGCCGTGGCTGCTGATGGTGTATTCCCGAATGCCCTTGTCGTGCCAGGAACCGCGCATCTTAAAGACGTTGATGGCCCGAGACATTTCGCCCCGCACCTCGACGTATTGCAGCATCAAGATGGTGTCGGTGATGGTGGAAATATGGGACTCGGTGATGGAGTGCAGCCCCATGAACTGCTCGGTGGTGTTGGTGAAGAAGCCGGTGATTTCTTCCTGTTTAGCAAAGCCCGTCACCCCAATCACAAACTGCCGGAAGGAGTTATTGCTAACCCCCCGATCTAGGGCCGAGAGGGAGTCAATCGCCATGCGGGCGGGCTTGAACTGGGAAATCTCGGTTTTGATGATTTGCAGGTGGTCTTCTAGGCCAGCGGATTCGGGGTAGGCGCAGATAATTTTGAGCAGGCCCTGCTGCTCCATCGCTTCAAAGTCGATGCCCCAGGAGTAGGCGTTGCGGGAGAGCTGGGCGCGGGATTCTTCGTAGGCAAACAGGATCGCCCGTTCTCCGGCCTTGCAGCCATCGACGAGGAACTTGCTGACCAGCAGGGTTTTGCCCGTGCCCGTGGCTCCGGTGGCCAGGATAATGGAATCCTTGAAAAAGCCGCCGCCGCACATGTCGTCTAGGGTGGGCACGCCAGAGGACACCCGCGCATTGGAGGATCGCTGGGTCAATCGCATCGCGCCTAGGGGGAAGATGTTAATGCCGTCGTTGGTGATGGTGAAGGGATATTCGCCCTTCATGTGGGTGGTGCCGCGCAGCTTCAGAATTTCCATGGTGCGGCGGCGACGTTCCCCTTCCAGGGCGTTGCGGACAATCACCACGTTATCTGAGACAAATTCTTCGACCCCAAAGCGGGCGACGGGGCCGTATTCATCTAGGCGTTCCGTGGTCATCACGGTGGTGACGCCCATCAGCTTCAGGCGAGCCACCAGGCGAAAAATTTCCCGCCGCACCACCGAAGCCGCATCGTACTGCTGAAACACCGCCGTCACGGAGTCGATGGAGACGCGCTTAGCTTTGTATTTGCGGATGGCATACTGAATGCGTTCAATCAGGGCCGAGAGGTCAAAATTACCGACCACGTCCTGGCCCTCTGGGTCGGGGGAAGCGTCGAGGATGAACAGCTTGCCCTCGTTCACCAGCTTTTGCAAATCCCAGCCAAAGCTGTAGGCGTTTTGGACGATGTCCTCCGGCGATTCCTCGAAGGTGACAAACACACCGGGCTCGTCAAATTCGGTGATGCCGTTGTAAATGAACTGCACCGCAAACAGGGTTTTCCCGGTGCCAGAGGTACCGCTGACCAAGGTGGATCGACCCATGGGCAGCCCGCCATGGCTGATGTCGTCAAAGCCTTCGATCATGGTGCGGGTTTTGCGCACCCCCAAAGGCAGGGAGGAGGAGGGCAAATCAGGTTGGGCAGTGTCAGTCATGGGGATGGCTTACAGCGGACATCAAAGAGCGAAGGCAACCGAGAAAACCGGGGTCATTGAGCCTTTAGCATACCGTGATCTGACTAGCTATAGATGTCGTCCTCACGGAGTTCGTCGTAGAGCAGGTCTAGCCCGATTAAGACCCGTTCCCGATCCGATAGATCGCCGATGATTTTACGCACGGGCGGGGGCAGGATCTTGGACAGGGTGGGCGTGGCGAGGATTTTGTCCTCCTCGGCCAGTTGGGGGTTCTTCAGGACATCAATCACCTTGAGGGCATAGACCCCCTGAAACTCTTCCTCCAGGATGTTGTTGAGGGTTTTGAGCGCCCGGATCGAGTTGGGGGTATTCCCCGCCACATAAAGCTTCAGAATATAGGTTTTTTTGACGGCGCTCATGGGCTTATGCTCTGTAACGACAGAAACTAGGGCTGCCTAGGTTAAATGACGACCTTGATTATATCGATTGGACGCCCCTTCTCCGATCCCAAGCTATCGAAGATTTCAGCAAAGCGTGCAGGGCGCTCAGATCGGCGCTCAGGGATCCCTGGGGATGGATCGGCGGTACATCTCGCACAGGTGGGCAATCACATCGATGAGGGTGAGGCGGTAGTCTAGGAGAATTTCCTCACTGCGCCCCTCTAGCTTAAGCTGCTTGGAGAACTCATCCATCAAATCCATGTGCATTTCTACAATCAGCGAGACCGAAATGTCGGCCATAAAGGCCTGATCGACAAAGGTATCAATGTTTTGGTTGAGGTTGGCATCGTTGGCAAAGTACCCCAGCACTATCTTGCGATAGTCGATCTTGAGCTGGTTGAGAAGGGTCTCGCGATCAACCTGACTCATATTGCGTAGGAAGTATTCAGGGTTGCGCTTGTAGTAAACGCCAAGGTAGCCAAGGCGAGCTTTGAGCTTGTCGGTGAGGCGATTCTGTTGGGTGGCTAGGGGATCGGGGGGAGGGGGGTCACTATCGAGGGCGGCATCGGCAACGAGGGCCTCATCGGAGGATGCGCCCCCTACGGCGGGCAGGGCCAAAAACTGCTGAATGGCCTGATGAATGGCCTGATCCAGATAGTCGAGATTGTCCTTGGGCAGGGCCACAATGGCCCCGTGGTAGGTGTCTTGCCAGGATGCGTCCAGGGAGTCGGGGCTTGCCTCCGCCGGAGCCATGACCACCAGGGGCAGCAAAATCCCGGCTGCCGCCAAGGGGGGTAGCCATTGGGCTAGCAGGGCGTCTTCCGTGATCAGGCAGTCAATTTGCCCCCCGCGATCTCGCAACTGGGCCAAGCTCTCTTCCACGGTGGTGCTCAGACAGACCACGAATCGGTCTGAGGGCAAGCGCTGCCCTACCTCGGCCAAGGCTTCCTGAAACCGAGCAAGAACGTGGATCTGTAAAGGTGCAACCAAAGTAGCTAATCTGCTAAAAGAACGCTATATCATGTCCGGTTTGCTGTCAGAACGTTATCTTAGAGCCCGGTTAGGTAGCAAATGTTGATATTTGTTAATTGTAAGGGCTGGTTGCCAGAATGCTGCCTACCAGTTCAAACTTGCGGCAGTGCCACCCTGGTGGGTGGTTCCTCTCATCCTCTAGTGGCTGGAGACCGGTAAGGATGTCATTGTCATCGCCCCTGCCGTGGCCTCCCCCGACCCCACCGCCCTCAGACCACCCCACCGCCGGGATTTGGCCGTGGCTGGTTTCGATGCCCAGCTATGTGCCCACGACCCCCTTGCAGCGGGTGGCGGCGGATCTGGGGCGGGCAAAACCGGAGACGATTCCCTGGCCCAGTCACATTATTGTGGTCGATGACCAGCAACGGCCCCAGGGAACCTTGGCCATGGGTTTGCTGTGGGCCAGACAGCAGGGCCACCTGGGCGACGCCCCCGCCGTGACCCTGCAAGACTGCTGGCCCTGGCTGGAACCCATTGTCATTCTGGATGTGGACACCGACCCCTCCGAACTTGAGCCCCCTGGGGTTGCCGATGGATATTGGGTGGGGGTGGATGGGAATGGTCAGTATCGGGGAGTCATCGATGGGGTGGCCCTCATGGCCGAGGGCCGTCTCACTGCAACGCTCCCGTCCCTAGGCAACGCAATGGCCACCGTCTCTCGCCAAGAGCAACAGTGGGTGATCGCCATTGGCCATGCCCTGAAAACGCCCCTCACCTCACTGCTGGGGCTCTCTACCCTGATGCTGGATCATCGGGTGGGCTCCCTCAATGATCGTCAAGCTCGCTATGCCGCCCTGATCCGGCGATCGGTGCGCAAACTGATTCGCCTCGTGAACCAACTGTTGGACTGGATGCGCCTTGAGGCGGGGCAGATTGACTTCGACCCCACCTGGGTGGATTTGCAAGGGTTGACGGAAACCCTCTTGCCCACCTTCCTCACCAGTTGCCTGCCGGATGTCGTGGCTCCACCCCCCTGGATGGCCACCTTTCGCTGCTATCGGCCCGATACCCTGCCGTTGCTCCGGGCGGATCGGCTACGACTACGCCAGAGCCTCCACGGGGTGCTGGGCTACTGTCTCCATCGGGGATCCCAGCCCCAATCCCTCACCCTAGAATCGTGGGGATCCTGGTTTGGCCTCACCCTCCGGGCCACCCCCGGAGATATGGATGACCCCACCTCGACGCCCTGGGCCATCCCGGTGGGGTTAGAGGCGGACAACCTAGAGACCTTAAGCCTCACCCTGGCCCGTCGGCTGTGCCAGCAGCAGGGTGGGGATTTAGTGGGGTTTTGTTCCCCCCGCGATGGCTACCATATCACCCTGCTCCTGCCCCGATCCCAGGGCGATACGGAGCCCGACGCCGAGCCCGACGCCGAGCCCAACGCACCCCCTTCGCCTCGGGGGCCAGAATACCTGGTGCTGCTGGTGAGCACCAGCGGTGAACAGGTGGGGCAGGCCCAGGCCATCCTCCACGACCAAGGGATGCGGTTGCTGGTGGCCACGCGCTGGCAGGGAGCCGTAGATTTAGTCCAGCGCCTCACCCCTGACCTGGTGCTGCTCGATCAGGGCGCTCCCGTGGATTGGCCGATCAATCCCCTCGCTATCTTGGCCCAGATGGTGCCCCGCCCCGGCAGTCTCGTGATGATCCACGGTGCCGATTCCCTGGCCCTGGCCTTGGCCTCCTGCTCCGACGATCCCCAAGAGACCACGGCCTCACCCCTGCCCCAACCTTGGTCTGGGCTCGATGTCCCCACCCTGCTGATTTTGGCGTACCAGGGCCAACTGCCCCCCGCTCGCCCCCCTGCGGCCTGGAACGAGACCTGGACCTCGGCCCTACAACACCAGCGTTGTCGTTTGGTGCAGGCGGACGACCTGGTGCAGGCCCGCCTCCTGTGTCGGGTGTGGCAACCCCAGGCCATTGTGTTGGCCGGAACCGGGGATCTCTCTGCCGAGGATTGGGCCTGGGTGGCCCAGTGCCCTGAACTGATGCAGCGGCCTTGGTTGGCCCTCTCTGCCTGGGCTGGCCCCATTCCCCAGGGGCTGGTGGTGCTGGATGGGTCAGGGTTGGTAAATCAGCCGCCGACCTTGACCCTGGCAAGTTTGATACAAACTATCCAAAGCGCCCAGCGCTAGGATAAGTAGTTATAACTAGGATCCGTAGATCACAACGTCCTTGCAAGACCTCACCCCCCGCCCCTCTCCTCGGAGGAGAGGGGAGCTGGAATGGCTTCAAAGTCCCTCTCCTTTGGGGAGAGGGATTTAGGGTGAGGTTGAGATCGTGGCCCAGCGCTAGGATAAGTAGTTATAACTAGGATAGGCAGCGATAAGATAAAGCTTAATTAAGTTAATTCAGTCCTCTGTACAAGGCCATCAGGCTTAAACTATTTTCAACCTCCTATTCCTCTGCTCCCATTTCTGGCTTCAAGACATACTTAAGTACCTGCTTAAGTACCTCTAGATTTAGCTGAGTTCTACACTTCGTTCTGGCCCTCGCTAATGTCCGATTTTGTCGTCCCGCACCCAGATTCTGTGGGGATCCCCCACGGCGTTAAGGTTCAGCAACGCCTTGCTTACCAACATTTGATCGACAACCTCCCAGGGATTGTGTTTCAGTCGGTCAAGGATGCAACTTGGTCAATGCGATACCTCAGTGCCGGGTGCGAGCCGCTAACGGGCTATTCGGCGGAGGATCTCTTGGGCGGCAAGGAGGGGTTGACCTACAACCACATTACCCATCCTGAGGATTTGCCCCGCGTCCTTGAAACCATCCACAGCCGGTTGTCCACCCATCACACCTACGAAGTGGAGTATCGTCTTCAGCCGCGCCAGGGTGGCGAAAAGTGGGTCTGGGAAAAGGGAATCGCGATCTTAGATGACCAGGGGCAAGTGGTGGGGTTGGAGGGGTTTATCACCGATATCACCCCGCTCAAGCAGTCGGAAGCGGCCCTACGCACCATTGAGAAAACCCTCCGGTCACGGGAGTCCTTCTTGCAATTGGTGTTAGACAGCATTCCCCAACCGGTGTTTTGGAAGGATTGCCAAAGTCGCTTTTTAGGTTGCAATCGGGCCTTCGCCGCCGCCATGGGCTTGCCCAACCCCCAGGCCATGGTGGGGCTTACCGATGCCGATCTAGCCGCCATTCAGGCTGAGGATGTGGCCTACTACCAGGCCCGCGATCGCCTAGTCATGGATTACAACCAGCCCGATCTCCATTCCCTGGAGCCCCAGCGCTACGCCGATGGCCAGCGGCGTTGGGTAGACTGTAGCCGTCTGCCCATGCACAACGACCAGGGCGAAGTCATCGGTCTGTTGGCCATCTTTGACGACATTACCGATCAAATTCTGGCCCACCAGGCCCTCAAAATCCGCGAAGCCTATCTCTCTACGATATCGGCTTTGCAGCACCAGTTACTCTCCTGGCGATGGGATTGGACCGATCCCAACCTGATGCAGATATTTGCCACCCTGGGAGACCTCTCTGGAGCCAGCCGGGTCTACTACTACGAACTCTTTCCAGACGAAACCCACCAACTCATGCTGCGGCAGCGGTTTGAATGGTCGGCCTCCGACATTCCTAGCACCTTTCACATTCCGGCCTTTCAGGTGATGCCCGTCATCCCCCTGTTTGAAGACTGGTATCACCTGTTAGCCCAGGGCCAATGCATCAACCTCACCCAGGATCGGTTCTCGGAGATGCAGTACCAGGCGTTGGCCCTTCCGCCCAGCAATGTCAAATCCCTCCTGTTGCTGCCCCTCACCATTCGGGGACAGTTGCAAGGGGTGATGGGCTTTAGTCACTGCGTAACCTCCCAGGTTTGGGGGCAGGCAGAGGTGGATCTGCTTCAGGTGGTCACGGCTGACATTGCCCTAGCCCTCGAACGCCAGCAGGCAGAGGAGGCCCTGAGGAGGGCCGAGGCCAAATACCGCAGTATGTTTGAAAATGCCGTGGAAGGCATCTTTCAAAGTATGCCAAGCGGACAATACCTGGTGGCAAACCCCATGCTGGCCAAGATCTACGGCTATGATTCCGTGGCCGATCTGATCGCCCAGGTCACGGATATTAACCATCAGATCTATGTTGATCCCCATCGTCGTCAAGCCTTCACCGAGGCCATGGCGACCACCGGATCGGTCATTGGCTTTGAGTCGGAGGTCTACCGTAAGGATGGCCAAATCATTTGGATTTCTGAATCCGCCCGAGCCATCTACGATGACCAAGGTCAGATTGTTAGCTACGAAGGCACCGTCGAAGATATCACTGAACGCAAGATCGCTGAGGCGGAACTGCTGCGGCGCGACCAGCTTTTGCAGGGGGTAGCCCAGGCCAGCCATCGTTTGCTGGCGGCCACCCAGTTGGATATCGTCATTCCTGAAGTGCTGGCCATTCTTGGGGAAGCCGCCAATACGGATCGGGCTTACCTCTATGAAAACCATCCCCAATCTGAGACCGGGGAGGTGGCGATGAGTATGCGCTATGAGTGGACGCGACCGGAGATTGCCCCCACCATTACCCAAAGCCACTGGCAGGATCAATCCTACGCCACCCTAGGGGTAGAGCGCTGGTATGAGATCTTTTTGAAGAATCAGCCCGTGCGGGGCCTAGTGCGCCACTTTCCACCCCATGAGCAAGAACTTTTGGGGCGCGATGACATTCTCTCGATCTTGATGGTGCCCATTTTCGTGGACCAAGCCCTATGGGGCTATATCGGCTTTGATGCCTGTCGTGAGGAATGGGTGTGGAGCACCAGTGATGAATCGATCTTGGTGACGGTGGCCGCCAGTTTGGGGGGGCGGCTCAAGCGGCAGGAAACCGAAAAGAAAATGTATCACCAGGCCTACCACGATACCCTCACCGGGCTGCCCAACCGCACCTTCTTTAACCAATACTTGCCCGAAGCCCTAGACCATGCCCGCCACCACAACCAAATGCTAGCGGTGGTGTTTCTCGATCTAGATCGCTTCAAAACCATTAACGATACCCTCAGTCATGCCGTTGGGGATCTGCTCTTGCAGCAAGTGACCCAGCGCATTGCCAGAAGTTTGCGGGCCGGGGATATTGTCTCCCGCTGGGGCGGGGATGAATTTACCCTGATTTTGCCCAATCTTTCCAGCCCCGAAGACTGCGCCAAGGTAGCCCAACGCATTGCCCATCAGCTCACGGAGCCCTTTATGATCAACGGCCACGAGCTCTACGTGACCACCAGCATCGGCATTGCCCTCTACCCCCAGGATGGCCATGAGATGAGCGTGCTGATGCAAAATGCCGATGCCGCCATGTATCGCGCCAAGGAACAGGGCCGCAACACCTACCAGTTTTATACCCAGGCCCTCAGTGCGGAGGTCAGTCAGCGTCTCCAGCTTGAAAGCTTCTTGCACCATGCCCTCGCCCGCCAAGAATTGCAACTGCACTACCAACCCCAGGTCGATCTGGACATGGGCAGCGTGGTGCAGATGGAAGCCCTGTTGCGCTGGCACCACCCCAAATTGGGCCTCGTGAGTCCGCCCGCCTTCATTCCCCTGGCCGAGGAAACCGGGTTAATTATTTCCATTGGAGAGTGGGTGCTCCGCACCGCCTGCGCCCAGGTGGTCGCTTGGCAGCGCCAGATGGGATGTCCCATTCGCATCGCCGTTAACCTATCGGCCCGACAACTCCAGCACCCTGACCTCGTATCCTGCGTAGCGGCGGTCTTGCAGGACACCGGGCTAGCCGCCCAAGACCTAGAGCTCGAAATTACGGAAACCGTGGCCATGGCCGATGTGGAAACCTCCATTCGACGATTGCTGGCCCTGCGGCAACTGGGGATACGCATCTCCATGGACGACTTCGGCACCGGCTATTCCTGCCTCAGCTACCTGAAGCAAATTCCCCTCAACAGCCTCAAAATTGACCGGGCCTTTGTGCGCGACCTCCCCGCCAACGCCGCCGACCAGGCCATGGTGCAGGCAATTACCGCCATGGCCCAGGGGCTGGGCCTCAGTATCGTTGCGGAGGGCGTAGAAACCCTAGAGCAGGTGAATTACCTGCGCCGCTACCACTGCTTCGCCATGCAGGGATATCTCCTGGGCAAGCCGCTCCCCGCCAAGGATGCCACCCACTACTTAACCCATCGTTACGATTATCTCCAATCCAAGGGTTCCCAAGCCTCTCTGCCATCGGCCTCCTAGCCTGGGTTTGGGCTACCTTGTCCGAATTTTTACGGAGAAGTTTTGCCCTCATCTCAGTGAAGAATTATTGAGGTATCAGAAGTCACACGGCATCCCTTGGGAAGATTAAGGGGTGTAGAGGCCAGGGTTGCGAACGCGCCCTATAACATTCCATGAACAACGCACTCCTCGAGGCTATTCAACAATCCGACGGTCGCTACCTGAACGACCAGGAATTACGCTCCTTTGACGAGATTGCCGAATCTTTTCAGACCCGCATCGCCACCTATCTGTACATCAAAGAACACTGTAAGGAGATGGTGATCAACGCCCTGCGGCGGCTGATTCAAACCCCCCATCGGCAGGTCGTGCAAGACCACGGAGCCCAGTGCCAGCGGGATATGATGTACACCCTGGAGTACATTGCCAAGGGGCTACTGCTGCGGGATGAAGATGGCTTCATGGAAGAATATCTAGTGTGGATGCAAAACATCCTGCGGGCGTTCAACCGCCAAGATGCCTGTGTGGTCGCCTATAAACTCCTCAAGGAAGAAGTGCGCACCACCATGCCCGGTGATCAGGCCAACATGGTAGCCATTTATCTAGAAAAGCTGATCGAAGCGCTGGATACGGGGATTTAACCGTCAGCAGACCTCACCAAAAGTCCTTCTTCCCCAGGCGGCAGAGGGACTTTTGACCTTAGTTGACTGACAGAACTGGCTAGAACCCCGATCTGTCAAAGGGTCAGGAGACCACGCCCCGATATGGAACCCATGCCGTAGGGGTGTGGTTTTTGCGCCCGATGGAGCCTTGGCGCACTCTCCCCTATGCAAACTTATGTAGGGAAATCGGCCAAAGCCGTAATCGCAACCTAAAGTGAGACCATGACCCTAGGGGCAGGGCTAGCCCCTTCCTCCCCACCATAGGCAGACACCATGGGAAAATCCCACATGAGTTCCCGCCAGCGATCCTACGAAGCCGATCTGATTAACCGCCTGTCGGACAATCATCAGCTTTGCCAAGCCCAAAAACGCATGAACAGTTGGGCCTCTCAAGATCGAGTCATGATCGATCAAAAGCTGAGTTCCCGCACCAAAGACCGCCTGAGAAACACCCCCTAAGTCTGAACCTAGGGGCTGATAGCACGCTTGCGCCAGGGGAGTGAGGTACACCGTTGGTTGGCTGACAAAAGATTCTGCACCGGGCGTGGCAACCGCGCCCCTAAGGCATTAGATTCTGCACCGGGCGTGGAACCCGCTATCGCTATTTCTAGCGATTGGCTTCTTGGCGATTTTGTTGCAGATCGGCGATCAGTTGAGCCAGTTGATCGCTGCTGGTGCGGTAGATTTCGTTACAAAAATGACAGGTGGCTTCGGCCCCATTGTCCTTTTCAATCATGTCTTGCAGTTCATCTTCGCCCAGCATTTTCAAGGCCCCAAGCATCCGATCAAAGGAACAGGGGCAGTGAAACCGAACCAGTTGGCTTTCGGGCAGAATGGTGAGATCCATGTCGCCCACGAGATCCTCGAAGATTTGGGGCAGGGTCTTGTTGGCTCGCAGCATGGGGGTAAAGCCTGTCAGGCTGGAGAGCCGCTGTTCTAGGGTGGCCACCATCTCCAGATCTTCGGCGGCTCGGGGCAAAATTTGGAGGAGCAGCCCCCCGGCGGCTTCGACCCCCTGGTGGCCCACATAGACCCCCAGGGCTAGGGCGGAAGCCGTTTGCTCGGAGGTGGCTAGGTAGTGGGTGAGATCGTCACCAATTTCCCCAGAGACGAGTTCGACGGTGCTGGAGTAGGGGTAGCCATAGCCCACATCGCGCACGACATAGACATATCCTTGACGACCAACCGCCGCGCCCACATCGAGTTTGCCCGCTGCATTGGGGGGAAGTTCGATGGCAGGGTTATCGACGTAGCCGCGAACGGTACCGTCTAGGCCCGCATCAACCAGGACGCCACCGAGAGGCCCATCGCCCTTTACCCGAATGTTGACGCGGGATTGGGGGCGCTTCATGCTGGAGGCCAGCAGGAGACCAGCGGCCATGGTACGCCCCAGGGCGGCAGTGGCGACGTAGGACAGTTGATGGCGCTGGCGAGCCATGTCCGTGAGTTTTGTGGTGATCACCCCGACCACCCGGATGCCGCCCCCGGCAGCGGTAGCACGAATTAATTGATCTGCCATGGAGGTTTACCCAATTCCTTCAATATTCTTAACCTGTTTTGTCCCCCGTGGCAAAGGATGTTAACCGGCCAAGGGCTGGACTGGGGGCTAAAGGGCAATCTGCCCCGCCAGCGTCGGTGCGGCCTAAGCCAGCACCCCATTGAGGAAAATATCCGTCAGGCATTCCGCCAGTTCCTTCATCGCTGAGGCTGACCCAGCGGTATCGCCCAGGGTTTCTTGGCTAAACCCAGCCACGGTGAACATGCCTAAAAATACCCGGGCCACCATCCGCGCATTCATGGGCCGATAGACTCCGCGATCCATGGCGGTTTGAAAGAAGGCTTCGGCCACATCAATCATTTTGCCGATCACCTCGGTCTGAATTTGCTCCCGGAGCTCGGGGTGAAACTGGGCCTCCATGAAGCACACTCGCATCAGGGCCGAGTTGCGATGGAGGTTCAACATGCGTCGCTGCATGACTTGGCCAATGGCTTTGTAGCTGGCCATCTCACTCAATTCCGTGAGCAGATCCGTCAAAATTTCGACCCAGCCCTGACTGGCCACGGCCACCAGGATGGCCTTTTTCGTCTCAAAGTGTCGAAATAGTGTTCCCTCTGCCACCCCAGCGGC
Source organism: Leptolyngbya sp. (assembly GCA_035285305.1). Taxonomy (GTDB): domain Bacteria; phylum Cyanobacteriota; class Cyanobacteriia; order Phormidesmidales; family Phormidesmidaceae; genus Nodosilinea. The sequence goes on along the minus strand of JAYKHF010000167.1, from coordinate 4,585 downwards.
CTGGGCTAGATCCCGAGTGGTGGTGCCGCTATAGCCTCGCTGGGCAAAGAGCTTGAGCGCCGCCTGCAAAATCCTGGTTTCGGTGTCGGTTTCCGTTGCCGCCTTGAAGAAAGGCACCATGCCCTATACCCCGCTGATAGCGAACGGGGATAACCCCCTAGGACACCGCTCAGGATGCCCTAACCAGCATTGTGCATCCTGAATGAAGGGGGAAACAGCGGGATTCACATAACCACACAAAATTTGAGGCATTGTCGCCCTAGTCGGGGCGGGCCACCCTGAATGGCCTAGCGCCCGAATGGCCCGAAAGTGCCCTATGGTAATAATGCAAACTCTAGGGTAAAGCAACGGCCATGGCTAAAGGACGGGGAGGCATCCGCTACGGGCAGCGGGTTATCGCGTTTCTGGCAATGATCCTGGTGACCTGGGCGATGGTGGGCTGTGCCAAACCCACAGAACCCACCGCATTGCTGTCAGAACCCACCGAAGCGCCCCACCTGCTGGCTGGCCCCATGGCCGAGGTATCGCCGCCGGAAACCCTAGAAACCCTGAAGCAAATCATTGACGCCTACACCCCCCAGGTGCGGATCCTCAGCCCCCGACCGGGGGAAGTGGTGGAGAGCGCCACGGTGTCCGTGCGGTTCCAGGTGCGTGGTTTGCCCCTGTTTAAAGATGAAACCTGGCAACTTGGCCCCCACCTTCACGTCTTCCTCGATGACCAGCCCTACCAAGCTGTCTACGATGCCTCGGAACCCCTGGTATTGGATAACCTAGCCCCCGGCACCCACACCCTACGGGTATTTGCCTCCCGCCCTTGGCATGAGAGTTTTAAAAACCAGGGAGCCTTTGACCAGCGCACCTTCCACGTCTTCTCCCCCACCCCCCAAAATGAGGTCAACGCCAGCGCCCCCTTGCTCACCTACAGTCGTCCCCAGGGGGCCTACGGGGCCGAGCCGATCATGCTGGATTTCTACCTCACCAATGCACCGCTCCACCTCAGTGCCCAGGCCGATGCCAAGGATGACCTCCATGACTGGCGGATTCGCTGCACCGTCAACGGCCAAAGCTTTGTGTTTGACCAGTGGCAGCCAATTTATTTGAAAGGCTTCCAACCCGGCCAAAATTGGGTGCAGCTAGAACTGATCGACGAAACCGGACGCCCCATTGACAACCGCTTCAACAATACGGTTCGCATCATCGACTACCAGCCCGGAGGCACCGATACCCTGTCTCGCCTGGTGCGTGGCGAACTCGATCTAAAGGCGGTTCTTGGCATTCTTGACCCCACCTACAGCCCGCCCACCCCGGCGGTGATCGATGACGTTGAACTGGAAGTCGAGGACAGGGAACCCGCCCCCGTCCCGGAAACCCCAGCACCGCCAATTCAGCCATCGGCAACGGAAGCCGACCGCAAAGCTGTGCCCCTTCCAGCGGCGGATCCCAATGAATCCGATCCAAACGCGGTAGATTTGGATGCCCCCAGTCTAGAAGAGGCCGACCTGAACGCCTCCGACCTGGACATGGCGGAGCCAGAAACCCCTGACCTAGCCCCCTCTGAGCCAGGGGAACCAGAGGAGGCCGCCCCAGCGATCCCCATGCCCGTCCCGACGGAGGATACCGTTCCCGCGTCTGAGCAAGACATCGAGGCTGTGGAAGAGACCGTTGACGACGAATCCATCCCCGAACCGGCCCTAGAACCGGCCCTAGACCCTGATCCTGTCGCAAGCCCTGGCCGCGAGTCCGCTGTGATTCCTGATTCCAGCCCGGTGGAGGCCACCCCAAGTCCATCGGTGCAAACCCAGACCCAGCCCTCCCAAGGACAAACCCAGTCTTCCCAATCCCCCATGGAGCGGGGTAAGGGCATGGTGAAACGCTGGAAAAATTGGGCGCAACAGCAGACCCTCCCTGGGTTTGGTACGGCTCAGCCAGAGCCCCCCCCAGCCCCGATCCCGGTGTATGAGGTGCCTGAAGTCCCAGCGACCACCGCATCCCCAGAAGAATCTACCCCTAGCGAGGCCAGCCCCAACAAGGCTGACGACCCGACCATGGTGATGCCAGAGATGATTGAACCCTACCTCACCCAGCCCTATATGACGGAGCCTCGTTTGGACTTCCAGCCCCTAGATCCGGATCAGGGTGATTCCGATTTATCCGAACCCTCCGATCAGGAGGAAGCCCCGACCTCTAACCAGGACACCCCCCCAGACCCACCCCAGCCGGATCGGTCGAAGCGCCCCTATATCTAGCCCCTGGCTGACTGACAAAAGATTCTGAATCGGGCGCGAAAACCGCGCCCCTACGGCATGGGTTCCATGGAGGGGGCAGGTCTCCTGACCCTTGAACGGGTATGGGTGCTTGGAGGGGCTAGACGGGGACGAGGAAAGATTTATGGCTTTTTAATAAGCCCTGAGCCGGGACAGTCTAAAGCAAATCCAAAGTTTTGCCGATCTTCAAAGACTTGGGTTTTAGGATGCCATAGACGGTGGCCTGATTTTTCGATGGCCGCGTTAAATTCTGTTTCCAACCCTCGTACCTCCCCCGTGGAGATCGGCTATGCAACAAATTCCGGCCCCGTTGTGGACCCTGGTGATTGGGATTCTGGTGACCCTAATCAGCGTGTGGTACGGGCAAAATAACAACCTTCTGCCTGTTCAGGCCTCAGAACAAGCGCCATTAGTGGATGACTTTTTTAATGTCATGGTCACGATTGGCACGGCCCTATTCATCGTGGTGCAAGGCACCATTATCTATTCGTTGATTCGATTTCGTCGCCGCCAAGGGGATGACACCGACGGCCTCCCCATTGAAGGCAACCTGCCCCTAGAGGCCTTTTGGACGGCGATTCCGGCCATCATCGTGGTGGGCCTGGGGCTCTATAGCGTGGTGGTGTTTCAAGACATGGGCGGCTTTGCCCCCGGTGGTCATCACCACGGCGGCATGATGATGGCCCAAGCCCCTCAGCACGAAATGACGGATGTCGGGTCGCCTCTACTGGCCCAGGCCGGGGAAGAGGGCCAAGCTCGCCAGGTCTACGGCTTTGGCGCATCGCCACTGGTGGAGGGCACCTTGCCTGACCTCACCGTAAACGTCACCGGGATGCAGTACGCCTGGATTTTCCGCTACCCCGATACCGGCATTGTGGACGGTGAACTCCATGTCCCCGTCGGCCAAGATGTTCAGCTTTTAATTGAGGCCCAAGACGTCATCCATTCCTTCTGGGTGCCCCAGTTCCGCCTGAAGCAGGATGCCCTACCCGGACAACCCGCCGAATTGCGCTTTGTCGCGACCAAAGAAGGCACCTACCCCGTCGTCTGTGCTGAACTCTGCGGAGCCTACCACGGGGGCATGAGAACCCAGGTGATCGTCCACTCCCTAGAGGACTATGCCGCCTGGGAAGCCAGTCGCGTTGCCGAACGTCCCGACGCCAACGAAACCGTCGCTCAGAATTCGGCCACCCGCACCGACGCCGAGTACCTTGCTCAAGTGGCCCAGGATATTCCCATCGAAGCCACTCAAATTGCCCAACTAGCCCAACAGGCGAAGTTCTAGCCCTAGGAGTTGCCCTCACCCCCAGCCCCTCTCCCAGAAAGGAGAGGGGGGCTAGAAACCCATAGGTTGGATAAAACCCAACCCCCAGCCCTCGCCAATGACCCACCATCGCAACGGCAAAAAACTTGATGGCAATAATCTCTTGGGTTGGTGCCGCTAGTGCTTTACCCAATCTACGTCCAAGAACCAGTCCCGTATTCAGCCGTTTTTAACCAAATTCCTTTATGGCTCAAGCAGATCTTTCCTTAAACAGTCCGGTGCCCCCCCACGGACACCCCGATAAGTGGAAGTGGTACCACTACTTCACCTTCAATGTGGATCATAAGGTGATTGGGATTCAGTACCTCGTCACCTCATTTTTGTTTTATTTAGTCGGCGGTTTCATGGCTGTGATGCTGAGAACAGAACTGGCCACACCAGATTCTGATTTCCTCAGCCCAGAATTGTACAACGCCTTTTTGACAAACCACGGCACTATCATGATCTTTCTGTGGATTGTGCCCGCCGCCATTGGGGGATTTGGCAATTACCTCATTCCCCTCATGATTGGGGCGCGGGATATGGCATTCCCCAAGCTGAATGCCATTGCCTTTTGGCTCAATCCTCCCGCTGGCGCTTTGTTATTAGGGAGTTTTTATTTCGGCGGAGCCCAAGCGGGCTGGACGTCCTACCCGCCCCTGAGCGAAATTACCGCGAATGCCGCCCAAACCCTCTGGATTTTGTCCATTGTATTAGTAGGAACATCGTCGATTTTGGGTTCTGTCAACTTCCTAGTGACGATCTGGAAAATGCGCGTTCCCAGCATGAAGTGGGATCAAATTCCTCTGTTCTGCTGGGCGATGGTCGCAACGTCTATCCTGGCGCTATTTTCCACCCCCGTTCTTGCCGCTGGATTGATTTTACTGCTGTTTGATATCAACTTTGGCACCTCCTTCTTCAAACCCGATGCGGGCGGCGATGTGGTGGTTTATCAGCATCTCTTTTGGTTCTATTCCCACCCAGCGGTTTATCTGATGATTTTGCCCATCTTCGGCAT
>JAYKHF010000166.1:0-14965 GCA_035285305.1 Leptolyngbya sp. | reverse complement strand
ATGGTTTCCGGGCGCGAGGATGGCCAGCTTTTTCGATATATTAGGGGATTGCAGAAACGATAGGGTAAGGATTATGGCACGTCTGGCACTGCTGAGCGTATCGGACAAAACGGGGCTGGTGGAGTTGGCCCAGGCGCTGGTGAGCGAATTTGGGTTTGAGATTGTCAGTAGCGGCGGCACGGCCCGCACCTTGGCGGAGGCCGGCCTGCCTGTGACCAAGGTGTCGGACTACACTGGGTCGCCGGAAATTTTGGGTGGCCGGGTGAAGACCCTGCATCCCCGCATCCACGGCGGCATTTTGGCCCGCCCCGACCTGGCCCAGGATGAGGCCGACCTGGCTGCCAATAGCATTCGCCCCTTCGACCTGGTGGTGGTCAACCTCTACCCCTTCGAGCAGACCATCGCCAAGGCCGGTGTGACCCTGCCGGAGGCCATCGAGCAAATCGATATCGGTGGCCCCACCATGGTGCGGGCCGCTGCGAAAAACCACGCTTACTTGACCATTCTCTGCCAGCCCAGCCAGTATGCCGACTACCTAGATGCCCTGCGGGTGAACCAGGGCCAGGTGCCGCTGGGCTTCCGCCAAGCCTGCGCCCAGGCGGCGTTTTGGCACACGGCCAACTATGACCAGGCCATTGCCACCTACCTCACCCAGGCGAATTGCGAAGGCGACGGAATGCCGCCCCAATGGGCCATGCTGGGCCAGCAGCACGCCACCCTCCGCTATGGCGAAAACCCCCACCAAAGCGCTGCCTGGTATCGCACTGGGGCGGCGGGCTGGGCGGGGGCTGAGCAGCTTCAGGGTAAAGAACTCAGCTATAACAACCTGGTGGATTTGGAAGCGGCCCGCCGCATCATTGCCGAATTCCCTGACGACCAACCCGCCGCCGCCGTCCTTAAACACACCAACCCCTGTGGCGTGGCCATGGGCGATACCCTCGCCACCGCCTACCAGCGGGCCTACGATGCCGACTCGACCTCTGCCTTTGGGGGCATTGTGGCGCTGAATCGGGCCATTGATGCCGACACCGCCCAACAGCTTACGGGCACCTTTTTGGAATGCATCGTTGCCCCCGGTTGTGATGCCGCTGCGCGGGAAATCCTGGCCAAAAAGCAAAATCTGCGGGTGCTGGTGCTAGAGGATCTGCTGACCGGGCCAAAGCAAGCGGTGATGGCCATTGCTGGGGGCTTTTTGCTGCAAAACCCCGACACCTACCGCGATGACCCCGCCACCTGGCAGATCGTCACCGAGGCCAAGCCCACCGAGGCGGATTTGTCCGAATTACTCTTTGCTTGGCGGGTGGTGAAGCATGTCAAATCCAACGCCATTGTGGTGACGAACCAGCACCAAACCCTCGGTGTGGGCGCGGGCCAAATGAACCGGGTGGGCTCCGTGGGCATCGCCCTCACCCAGGCTGGAGACAAGGCCCAGGGAGCGATTCTGGCCAGCGATGGCTTTTTCCCCTTTGACGATTCTGTGCGCACCGCCGCCGCTGCGGGTATTCGCGCCATCGTGCAACCGGGCGGGAGCCGTCGGGACGAAGACTCCATCCAAGCCGCCAACGAACTGGGGATCATCATGGCCCTCACCGGCGTGCGGCATTTCCTGCACTAGGGCTAGGGCGCTGCGGTCTAGGTTTCGCCAGGGTGGAACCTAGTTCCGCAGGGAGGCCTTGGCCCAGTGTAGCGGTTCCAGCAGGGCCATCGGCAACTGGAGCTGGTTCAGCCGCGTTTGGCTTTTTGCCCTGGTGGGATCGGGGCTGGGGCCATGGTAGTCGCTGCCGCCCGTCTGGATCAGGCCGTAGTGCTGGCACCATTCCTCCAGCCGTCGGACATCGCTGGGGCTATGGCTGGGATGATACACCTCGATGCCCATCAGCCCTGCGTCAACGAGCCGAGGCAAAACGGTTTCTACGGTGCCGCCCCGAAACAGGTAGGGATGCGCCCACACGGGCACGGCCCCGCAATTTCGCAGCAGCCGAATCCCCTCGGCGGCTGAAAATTCTGCATAGGGCACGTAGGCTGGGCCGCGATCTCCCAACCAACGATCAAACACCTCATTCATCGATTCGGCATAGCCCGCCGCCACCATCGCCGCCGCCAGGTGTGGTCGTCCTGGTGCGCGGTTGGCTTCCATCGCCGGTAGCGTGATCGGATAGCCCAACGCCGCCAGCCGTTCCACCATCGCGGCGGCCCGTTCTCGGCGTACCGTCAACCGATCTTGCAACGCCGGATTCAACGCCTCTCGGTTGGGATAAAACCCCAGCACATGGAGGGATCGCCCATTGTCCGTCGTGCTCAATTCCACCCCCGGCACAATCTCCAAAGCCTTCCCTGCCGCTGCGATCGCCTCATCCCAGCCCGCTAGGGTGTCGTGGTCGGTAATGGCCAGGGCTTTAACCCCTGCGGTGATCGCTTCTTGCACCAAATCGGCTGGCGAAAGGGTGCCGTCGGAATAGGTGGTGTGGTTGTGGAGGTCGAGCATGGGGGATGGGGGATCGGGACAGCGGGGGGTGGTCTCTGGTGCGGGTTGAGGCAACCCAGAGGCAATCGGGGGAGCCTAAGCCGTTGCTTCGGCTAGGGCTTGGGAAATCAAAGCCTTGGCCTTCTCATCTAGGGTAATCCAATCAATCTCGCCATCGGCTTCGATCAAGCTCCCATCCACGGTAACCGGTTGACCGGGATGATAGTCCACAAAGCACAGGCGAAAACAAAGTTCCCACACATCCAGCGTGGCCACCCGTTCCCCCTGGGTGAGGCGGAGGTGGTAAATCGGGGTGGGGGTGGGCAACTGGCGCAGGGCTTGCTCAAGGGGGGCGGCGGCATCGGCATCGGCCTGATCGAGCTGAGTGCACAGATCGGCCACCTGCTGTTTTTGATCGGCGGTCGTGCCCTCGGGCCAATGCTGGGCTTGGGTATACTCGCTCTGCCAGTCTAGGTTTTCCGTGGCCTTACGGAGGTTGTCAATGATGCGAATCAGGCAGGGCTGCATCAGGTAACTCGCCAGGGCTTGGTCATGGTCGGTGGCAAAGGTGGGCCGCATGGTGACAAGGGGGCTAAGGTCTACGATATCTATCTCTATGAATCTATCTCTATGGTGCCCAATCTATGGGGCCTATGGGGCCGAAGATAGGTTTAGGGTTGGCCCCATCGTGGTCTAGGGAGCGGAGATAGCGTCGTTGGCCGCATCCTGGGGGCGCGGCTGGTGGGTGAGGCCGTGGGGTGAGTATGGGGGGATCCTAGGGGTACAATCGGGGCAAGTTCAGAACCCCTAGGCCGTCCGATATGATGAACACAGTGTTTTGCAGCCCCTTAGGATGGTGATTTACTGCGGATGGTGATTTACTGCGCCAATCCGACCTGCCGCGCCGGAGTCTCTCAGCCCGTTGGTCGTTGCCCTGCCTGCCAAACGCCCCTGCCCCATCGGCTCTTGCTGGCGGTGGGAGATGGGGTTGCCAAGGAGTTGGAAGCCGCGCTCCCCTCCGGCACCCTCATGGCACACCGCTACCTGGTTTGGAAGCACCCCGTGTGGCTGGATACCCGGCCCGAACAGCCCATTTCTGCGGTGGAGCCCATTCCCCCAAAGGTGCTCCCCTACCTGCGCCTGTCCGGGCTGATTCAGCACATCCCTCGCCCCTACGACTATCTGCCCAAGGCGGTGAGTGGGCTGGATCGGGATGTGCTGCTGCTGGAATCTGCCCCCCTGTCGCTGACCCCGTCTACCACGGCCCCGGAGTTGATGCAAGTGCAGGTCTTGCCCTCCATTGGTCAAGCCTGGGCGGGCGGCACGGCGCTGCAACAGATCAACTGGCTACGGCAGATCGCGCTGTTGTGGTCTCCCCTAGCCGAAGAACGAGTCACCGCCACGCTGTTGGCCCCGGAAACCCTACGGGTGGATCACGCCTTGCTGCGGGTGGCGCGGCTGGTGGCGGATCCGCCCCAAAGTCCTCCCCCGACCCTGTCACGGCTGGGGCGCGGCTGGCAGCCGTGGGTGGCCCAGGCCCAACCCACGATTCAGGCTTACTTGGGCTGGCTCACCACCGCCCTCACCCAGGATTACTTTCCATCGGCGTTGGCGCTGGTGGCCGAATTGGAGCAGGCGATCCAAACCTTGGCCGCAGGGCTAACGGTGACGGTGGAGTGGGATGCGGATACGGATCAGGGGCCATCCCGTAGTCGGAATGAGGATGCTTGTTTTCCCCAGCGGCAGGCCCAGAAACAGGTGCTCACCAGCGCTGGCGATCCAGAATCGCTACCGCTCCTGTTGGTCTGTGATGGCATTGGGGGCCATGAGCAGGGTAGTGTCGCTTCCCAAACGGCGGTTCAAATTCTCACGACCACCCTCCAGGCTTTCCATCGGCAGGGGGATCTTAGTCCGGGCACGGTGGCCCAATCGCTCCACCAAGCCATCGTGCAGGTAAACACGGCCATCGCCAACCGCAATAACGATGAACAGCGATCGGCCCGTGCCCGCATGGGCACAACGGCGGTGCTCGCCCTGGTGCATTTTCCCTACGTGTCGGTGGCGCATCTGGGGGATAGTCGGGCCTATCGGGTGAGTGCCCGCACCGCCTACCAAATCACCCTAGATGATGACGTCGCCTCCCGCGAAGCCCGCCTGGGCTACGCCCTCTACCCAGAGGCAACCCACATGGCGGGGGGAGGAGCCCTGGTGCAAGCCCTCGGCATCAATGATTCAGCCTATCTCTACCCCACGGTGCAGCACTTCCTCGTGGACGATCCCTCTGTGCTGCTGCTCTGTTCCGACGGCCTCAGCGACCACGACCGTGTGGAAACGCTATGGCCCCATGTCATTGCCCCCTTGGTCGGCCAATCTGCCCCCCTGACCCCAGCGGTGGAGCGCTTGATCCAGTGGGCCAATCAGCTTAATGGCCACGATAACGCCACGGTGGGCTTGATGCGATTTTTGCCCCAGACCATCCCAGGCCCCACCCTGCCCGCCCACGCCCTGGCGGCGCTGCCTCCCGATCCAGCGCTCCCCCCGCCTCGGGAACCTTCAGGATCTGCCGCTAGCGGCCCTGCTCCGACGGCCCTCGCTACTCCGACCACCCTGGCTGCTCCGACGGCCCCGCCGCCGAACTTGGCGACAACGCCCCTGCCCAACCGGGTGCCAGACTCCCGCCGTCGCAGGGGTGGGCGCTGGTGGGCGCTGGCGGCTGGGGCGGTTCCCACGCTACTGTTGCTGGCTGGGCTGGGCTGGGTGTATGCCCGCTGGCACCCTCAGCCGGTGGCCCTGCAAGGCTTTTCCCCCTGGCCCCCAGGGTTGGACATAGAGGCCCTAGCGGAATCCGCCAGGGCTACCCTGGCACCCCCCACCAACATTGCCGTGGGTACCTTTTGGCAGCGTTCAACGGCTTGGCCTAACCCCCAGCCCGATCCCCTCAGCCTCAGGCCGACCCCGGCAGGCTCCGTTACCACACCCCAGCCCACCCTTCCTGTGGGCAGTATTCTCAAGGTGGTGGATCAGCGGCGAGTCGGTGGCCAAACCCAGTGGGTTTTTCTTCAGGTTTGTGCCCTGTCCCCTAGCCCTGCCCTCCCCCAGTCGGTTCAGCCCGGTCGCCAGGGGTGGGTCAGTGCCCCAGATCTCGCGGCCCACGCCACCCGCCTGAACCCAGTCCAGCCTAGTCAACGGGGCGTTTGCTCGATCCCCTAGGCAGTGTCAAGGCTAAGAATTAGGGCTTCGACGGTTCGGCGGTTCGACAGGCTCACCGCTCACCGCTCAGCCCGAACGTGTCGTTTACGGTCGTCCTGAGCGGGGAAGTAGGGCTGGGGGTGGTGTTTTGGATACCTTTTGGGCCTGGGCCTAGAAATCGTAGGCCAGGTGGCCTTCGCGCTCAACCCAAATGTTGGTGATGCCCAGCCCTAGACGGCGAATCGCACGGCGCAGATCCCCTTGAGCATCGTCGAGTTGCCAGAGGGAGGAGCAGTCGCGGCAGTTGATCACCAGGGTGGTATCTGTGGCGAAAACATAGATCACATTCAGATCCTCTAGGCCAGCGGCGGCGAGGATAGCGGATCCCGTTTGCTGGGCCTGCCAAATTTGATGCAACAATCTTTGGGTTTTGAGGGTCATGGGTTCCGCCTCCAAGGGGTCAAAGAGTCATTAAGAGGCGCGTTCCTTCGGGAAACTCCCTACTTCCGTCTCCAGCCCTGGAGATGAACGGTGATGGTTGACGCTGGGGCTAGCCGTTGGGTCATCCTGCTTAACCACAGCTTGCGCCTCCAATCCCTGGGGAACCGCCATGGAACCCATAACAGAGGCCCGATAGAGGCTTGATGGGGCACAAATTTGTATTGATTGTTACTCAAAATACCATGCCTCGCGGGCTGGGATCCCGATCGGTCAGGAATAACCTTAAACCCTGGTTGACTGACAAACCTGGCTAGAACCCCTATCCGTCGAAGGGGCAGGAGACCAACCCCTACGTGGAACCCATGCCGTCGGGGCGCGGTTTTCGCACCCGACACAGAATCTTTGACCAACCACTAGGGGCCTAAGCTTCGCCGTTTTCGAGTTGTTGGCGAGATTCGCCCCAGTAGGCGCTGACCGTAATCACCTCTTTGTCGCCCTGGATTTCAGAACGCCAGCGGTAGACGGTGTTTTTGGGGTTCACCCCCACCTCCAGCAGCTTGGCCCCCATGTAGTATTCCATGGAGTCACGGGTGCGCTTTTTGAAGAACTCGGACTGGCTTTTGGGCACCGTGCGCGAGAGGTGAGCTTGGGTGTGTTTTGGTTTGGCCATAGACAGGTAGCAGACAGAAAAACTCAGCCTTCATCATAGTCGAGAGCGCTGAAGCTGGCATTCTAGGGACTGGCCTTCTGAGGATAGGAGGTGAGGTGAACAGCCCCCGTTCGTCCCGGTTCTGAGGTGTGAGGAGGTGAATCAGGCCGGTGATCCCGAGTTGGGATTACGGGTTGGGATTAAGGGCCTGGGCCAGAACCTGGGGCAAGCCAATTTCGCTGCATACTTCGTAAAACGTCGTGACCGGGGGGGCCGCAAACAAATGGGCAATTTTGGCTAGGGTTTGTTCGTAGATTAAATCGTGGTGTTCGCTCATATTCTCGATGTTTTCCCAGAGGATGATGGCAATGCCGCGATCTGTGCCCGGTTCCTGCAATAGGTAAGCCCCCTGGAAGCCTTTGTTAAAGGTCGAGACGGCTTTTTCATAGAGTTGTCGGGCCTCTGAGAAACAACCGGGCTTGAATTCGCCAATGGCCACGTAGGCGTACTTGTGCTTTAAAAAATCGTCAAAATCAGACATGGCAAATGAATAGGAGGATCTTCAGCCACTAGGGTACCGAAAATTGACGGCCTTCGCTTAGCCCAGGGGCCGTCTCTGGGTGCATTCCATCCCAGACCGAAACGACGCCCCTCTGCCAGACCACGCCCTAGGTCTCGGTTTCCCCGGCCCAATCCCGTGGGCAGAGCCATGGCTTCCTGCTAGGGTTACTGATAGCCCTTGGCCTTTCCGTGATTCCCATGGCTACCATCCCCATGCCCGCTTCCCCGCTAACCTACCCCCCCAGTGCCCGCCAGTCCCATGTGGATGTGTACCACGGTACCGAGGTGGCCGATCCCTATCGCTGGCTGGAGGACACGCAGTCCGCCGAAACCCAGGCCTGGATTGAGGCCCAAAACCAGCTTACCTTTGGCTATTTGGCCCAACTGCCGGGGCGAGAGACCCTCAATCAACGGCTCACCCAATTGTGGAACTACGAGCGCTACGGCACCCCCTTTAAGCGGGGCGGGCGATATTTTTACTTCAAAAATGATGGGCTGCAAAACCAGAGCGTTCTGTACACCCTGACCAGCCTGGGGGCCGAACCTAGGGTACTGCTCGATCCCAATAGGCTCTCCGCAGACGGCACCGTGGCCCTCAGCGGCATGGCCGTCAGCGAAAATGGGGCCTACTTGGCCTACGGACTCTCCGCCAGTGGATCGGACTGGGTGGAATGGCAGGTGCGAAACATTGACACCGGAGAAGACACCGACGACCGACTGAAGTGGGTGAAATTTTCGGGGGTCTCCTGGAGCCATGACCACCAGGGCTTTTTCTACAGCCGCTACGACGAACCCGACCCCGCCAACCTCCATGCAGCGGTGAACTACTACCAAAAGCTCTACTACCACCGCCTGGGCACCCCCCAGAGCGAGGATGTGCTGATCTACGAGCGGCCCGACCAAAAGGAGTGGGGCTTCAGCGGCGGCGTTACCGAGGACGGGCGCTACCTGGTGATTTCCGTCTGGCGCGGCACCGACCCCAACAACCTGGTGTTCTATAAGGATCTAACGAATCCCGATAGCCCCGTTATCGAGCTCATTTCTGAGTTTGAGGCCAACTATAGTTTCGTGGCCAACGAGGGTACCCGCTTCTGGTTCCGCACCGACCGCCAAGCCCCCAAGGGTCGCCTGATCGCCATCGACCTCACCCAGCCCGACCCGGCCCACTGGCAGGAGGTGATTCCCGAGGGTGAGAACACCCTGGAGGGGGTGAGCCTGCTGAACCATCAGTTTGTGGTGGATTACCTCAAGGACGCCTACACCCAAATTCAGATTTACACCCTAGAAGGGGCTTGGGTGCGAGATGTGGAACTGCCGGGAATTGGCTCGGCGGGGGGCTTTGACGGCAAGCGCGAAGACACCGAAACCTTCTACAGCTTTACCAGCTTTACGGTGCCCAACACCCTCTACCGCTACGATCTGATCACCGGGGAAAGCACCCTCTACCGCGCTGCCCAGGTGGATTTTGACCCCAATGCCTACGACACCCGCCAGGTGTTCTACCCCAGCGCCGACGGCACCCGCATTCCCATGTTCATCGTCCACAAGCGGGGGCTGGTGTTGAATGGCCAAAACCCTACCCTGCTCTACGGCTACGGCGGCTTTAATGTGTCCCTCACGCCAGCCTTTTCCGTCAGCAATTTGGTGTGGATGGAACTGGGCGGCGTCTATGCGGTGCCCAACCTGCGCGGCGGCGGCGAGTATGGCGAAGACTGGCACCAGGCGGGAACCAAACTCAACAAGCAAAACGTGTTTGATGACTTCATTGCAGCGGCCCAATGGTTGATTGACCAGGGCTATACGACCGCCCAAAAGCTCGGCATCATGGGCGGCAGCAACGGGGGATTACTCGTCGGAGCCTGTATGACCCAGCGCCCCGACCTGTTTGCCGTGGCGATCCCCGCCGTGGGGGTGATGGATATGCTGCGGTTCAACCAGTTCACCATTGGCTGGGCCTGGGAATCGGACTACGGTTCTCCCCAAAACGAGGCGGAATTCCGCGCCCTCTATGCCTATTCGCCCCTCCATAATCTAAAACCAGGGACGGCCTACCCCGCTACGTTGATCACCACCGCCGACCATGATGATCGGGTGGTTCCGGCCCACAGTTTCAAATTCGCGGCGGCGCTCCAGCAGACCCAAGGGGGCGACACACCAGCATTAATCCGCATTGATACCAAAGCGGGCCACGGAGCCGGAAAACCCACCGCCAAAGTAATTGAAGAAGCCGCCGACAAATGGGCTTTCCTGGCCTCCCATACGGGGCTCATTATCCAGGACTCGACGGCTGGCTGGGCCTAGGGTAGCCTCAGTTCAGGTCAGGGCTGGGTCATGGCTGGGGGGGAAGGTTGGGCTGGTGGCGTCGGTAATGGCGGCGTTGGAGAATTTCGAGCTTGCCTGCGGTTTCTTGAATTAAGGCTCGCTGGCGGCGATAGAGCCCCTGGTATAGGTTGGCCAAAAGCAGGGCCACAATGGCCACCACCAGCCCCGCCGCCGTCGAGGTGAGCGCTTCCCCGACGCCTAGGGTCACCCCGGCTTCATCCCCCCCTTCTCCCAGGCGCAGGGAGGACAGGGCCACCATGAGCCCCAGCACCGTCCCCAAGAGGCCCAGTAGGGGGGCAATCCCCACCACGGTTTCAAACCAGGTTTGAAACCGCTTGAGTTGGGGCACCTCGGCCTGGGCGGCACTGTCTAGGGCCAGGGCAAATTCCTCTGGGGTGGCCTCCTCTAAGCTCAGGGCCGCTAGGAAAATCCGGGCTGTGGGGCTGTGGGGCCGCTGTTTGAGGAGGGCGATGGCACGCTGGGGCTGGTCGGCGTAGGCTCCGAGCACCCCGGCTAGCCAGGGTCGCTGGTGTTGGTAGATCTGCCACCAAAACCAGCCCCGCTCCAGCCCCAGGGCCAGGGTCAACACCGACAAGACCAAGAGCGGCACCATGACAATGCCACCGGCGGCCAATCCATTCACCATCTTCAGCGTTCCATCCGGTTTCACCGCAAAGCCCCCCTATGATAATGGAGTGGTGTTGATCGTGACGTGGCGTAAATTTTTCGATGCCTAAGGTTTCTCTTCCCGAGTTTTTGGCGGCGGTGCAGGCGGGTGAACTCGTCAGCTTTCCCACCGATACGGTGCCTGCCCTGGCGGCTTTGCCCTCGGCGGGAGATCGGATTTATCATCTGAAGCAGCGCAGTCTGGCCAAGCCCCTGATTTTGATGGGGGCCACCTTGGGCGATCTCTGGCCCTACGTGGCGGGCAGCGAGGCCGAGCGATCAATCTGGGCCACCCTGGCCGAACGCTACTGGCCCGGTGCCCTCACCCTGGTGTTGCCCGCCAGCGATCGCTTGCCCCCGGCCATGAACCCCACCCAGACAGGAACCCTAGGCCTGCGGATTCCAAACCATCCCCTGGCTCGCTATGTGCTGGATCGCACCGGCCCCCTAGCCACCACCAGCGTCAATTCCTCGGGCCAACCGCCCCTAGAGACCCTAACCGCCATTGGCACAGAATTTCCTGACCTGACCCTGCTCAGCGCCGCCGCCCTGGCGGCAATTTATGACCACCTGGGCCAACCCGTCCCCCCGCTGGATCGGCCCCAGGGATCGGGCCAGCCCTCCACCGTGGTGGCTTGGCAGGGGGCGGGTTGGCGGATCCTGCGCCAGGGGGCAGTGATGGTTGAGCAGGAACGGTAGGCGAGGGCCATGGCCGTGAAACAATTTGCCGTGAAACAATTTGCCGTGAAGCAATTTCTTTTAAAGCGCCCTTTGCTGGTGGGCGGGCTCGGGATTTCAGCCACCCTGGGGTTGTTGGGGGCATCCCATCTCGGCCCCTTGGATGGTTCGACCCTGCTCAGCGCCTTGGCCCTGGGATCTGGCCTTTGGTGGTGGCAGCGAGGCCGTTCTAGCCCCCCGGCGGCTCCTCGTCCGGTGGCGGCTCCGGTGGTGGATCGGGCGCGGGTGGTGGCCCAACTTGAGACCGTGCGGATCCTGCTGGAAACCCTAGGAACGGAAGCCGCCCAAATGCCGGAGGCGGATCCCACGGCCCTAGACCAGGGGCTTCAGGGCCATCTCGAAGGTTACGAATCCCAGCGTCAAGCGCTGATTGCGGCCCTGGATCGCACCCCCCTGAAGGGGCTGGTGACGGGGGATCCGCGCAGCGGCAAAAGTACCCTCCTCCGCCACCTCCAAGGCATTTCGGGCCAACCAACCCAAGCGGGTCAGCCGTCGCCGCTGCCCCCCCGGCCCCGCCCGGTGACTTGGACGGAGGAGGTTCGGCCCCCGGACGGAACGGCGGCGATGACGGCAACGCCGGGGGACGAAGCTAGCCCTGGGGCGGCGCTGGCCCCCACTGCGGCCCCGGCACAGTGGGCGGATCTGGTGCTGTGGGTCACGGAGGGCGACCTAACCGCCTCGGCCCTGGCCCAGCTTCGGCACCATGTGATTGCGGGGCAGGGGGTGATGGTGGTTTTCAATAAAACAGACCACTACACCCCCGCAGATCGGCAAACGGTGTTGACTCAGCTTCAGCGGCAACGGGATGCCCTCCCCGGCCCCGTGACCCTGGCGGCGGTGGCCGCCAACCCTCGCCCCATGACCGTGCGACGGCACCAGGAGAATGGCGATATCGTCGAATATCAGGAGGCCGTCCCCCCCCAACTGGCGGATTTAGATGCGGCCCTCGGCGCTTGGCTGGAACGCGCCCCAGATCTAGTAGCGGCAACGACCCTGCGCCAAGGGGAAGCCCTGCGCCAACGGATTCAGCAGGATCTCAATCAGGTGCGTCGTCAGCGGGCCATGCCGTTGATTGATCAGTTGCAGTGGGTCGCTGGCGGAGCGGCCTTGGCCAACCCGGTGCCGAGCCTCGATATGCTGGCAACCCTGGCCATCAATGGCCAACTCCTGGTGGATCTCGGCAAAATCTACGGCTTTAACCTGTCCCTAGAGGAGGCCAAGGCCGCTGCTACCACCCTGGCCGATCTGACGGTGAAGCTGGGCCTGGTGGAACTGTCTACCCAGATGCTCACCACGGTTTTGAAGGGCCATGTGGCCACCTACCTGGCGGGGGGGATGGTGCAGGGGATGAGTGCGGCCTACCTCACCCGCATGGTGGGCCTGAGCGCGGTGGACTACTTCGAGCAAGCCGCCCTCGCCGGAACCCCGGGATCGGCGCTGTCCTGGGAGGCGATGGCCCAACGGTTAGCCACGGCGATCCAGTCTAATCGCCAGATCACCCTGGTGCAAACCCTGGTCAACCAGGGACTGACCATCCTCAAGCCCACCCCAGAACCGGCCCGGATCGAGGCCCAGGCCCAGGCTCCCGTTGCCCTGACCGCCCCAGAGGATTATGCCCTGGTCACTCCTAGTCGTCTGTCCCCAGGGGATGGGTGAAAAGCCCCCGCCGCTTCCCTGATCCTTACCTTCCCCCCTAAGCCGTGACATCCCCCCTCCTCCTCCGCACCCGTGACCTGCTAGGCCAAGTGACCGCCCGCTATGCCGCTGTGTTGCCCCTAGCCCGTGGGGAGGGGGCCGTGGCCATGAAAACGGGCCTGGATCAGTTGCAGGGTTTGCAGACCCAGGTGGCGGGACGACGCTTAACGGTGGCGGTCTTTGGGCGGGTGAGTCGGGGTAAGTCAGCGGTGATCAACGCCTTGATGGGGGAGGCCGTGCTGGAAACCGGCCCCCTCCACGGGGTGACCCGCTGGCCTCGGTCGGTGTATTGGCAGCCCCAGGAACTGGCCCAGGCCGACGGTTCGCCGTGGCAGGTGGAACTGGTGGACACCCCAGGGCTCGATGAGGAGGGCGGCGGCAGTCGGGCGGAGATGGCCCAAACCGTGGCCCAGCAGGCGGATTTAATCCTGTTTGTGGTGGCCGGTGAGGTCACGACGGCGGAATATCGGGCGCTCGTGGATTTGTATCGCCAAAACAAGCCCCTGCTACTGGTGTTGAACAAGATGGATCTGTATCCCGAGGTAGATCGCCAAACCATCTACGCGGATCTGAACCACCTGCGCCAAACCCTCGCCCTAGAGGTGGGTGGTCTGGCCCCCCTGGCGGTGGACGAGGTGGTGATGGTGGCGGCCAGTCCGGCCCCGGTGCCGGTGCGGATGGAATGGCCCGATGGTCGCCACCAGGAGGTGTGGGAATCTCCGGCCCCGCAGGTGGAGGCCCTGCGGCAGGCCCTCCTCACCCTGATTCAGCGGGATGGGGAAACCCTGGTGGCCCTCAATACCCTGCACCGAGCCCGGATCCTAGAGGTGGCCTTGGTCGGCCAGGTGGCGCAGATTCATGGGGAACAGGCCGAGGCGATCATCTGGCGGTTTGCCAAGTACAAAGCCCTGGCGGTGGCCCTCAACCCCATCGTGGGGCTAGATGTGGTGGGTGGGGTGTTGAGTGATTTGGTGATGATTCGCACCCTGGCCCGAATCTATGGCTTTCCCCTCACCAACCACGAGGCTGGACACCTGTGGAAGGCCATCCTCAAAAGTTCTGGAGCCCTGCTGCTGAGCGAACTGGGCAGTGGTCTCCTAGGGGCGGGCAAAACCACAGCGGCTCTGCTGAGTTGGGGAGATAGCGCCACCGGCATCACGGCCCTCGCCGGGGCCATCACCGCCCAAGCAAGCGCGGCGGGCTACGGCAGCTATGCGGTGGGCAAGGCCGCCAAAACCTACCTAGAGCGCGGCTGCACCTGGGGGCCAGAGGGAATCAGCGCCACCCTAGCCACCATTTTGCAAGAGGCCAAGACCTCCCCGGCCCTGGATCGACTCCGTCAGGAATTGTCCCTAGGTTTAGCTGTAGACCGATCCGTAGATCAGTCTACGGATCGGTCTACGGATCGATCCACTACCGTCCCGGAAGACGCGGCTGGGGTAGATTAAGATGAAGCCGACTTGGTTTCACCCCCGGAACCGGAAATTACCTAAGCTGGCCTATCGCTTTTCCCCAACCATTGGGTACGCTGGGGACGACCCTAGGCCAAGGCTCCCTATCATCTATCGCTAATGGCGGCGTCCATCGTCCATGCTGGCATTATCTCCCCTCAGCACTGCTGCTCCAGACCTTCTAGAGGCGTTGTCGATTGATGCGCTGATTGATCCTTGTCCACCCTTGGTGCAGCCCGACGCCTCGATCCGGGAAGCGGCCCAGGCGATGACCGCTTCGGCCTCTCCCTGTGTGCTGGTGGTAGAGGCTGATCCCCAGGCCGAAATTGGGCTGTTCAGCGATCAGGCGATGGTGGCAGCGGTGGCAGCAGGCCTCGATCCTGCGACCACCCCCGTCCGGCAGGCGATGCTAGCCCCTGCCCCCACCCTCCACCGGGGAGATTCGCTGGCGCTGGCCTTTGCGCTCATGTCTCGCACCCCCCTGCCGGGACTGCCCGTCCTCGATCACCAGGGCTATCCCTATGGCTTTCTCAATCGCCATCGCCTCGCCCAGGCTCCCCTCCCCCAATCCGAAGGGCTAGGGGCATCGACCGCAGAGGCGATGCCCCTAGAAACCTCGGGGTTAGCCCTGTTGACCCACATCCACTACCAACTCTTGGGGCTGCATCGGCATAATCGGCTGCGGGTATACCAGCGCTGCCTAAAGCTGATGGGAATGACCAGCGGAGCCAGTCGGGTGGCTCTGTTTAAGCTCCATCATCGGGAGGGCAACGACCCTTTGACGAGCCT
>JAYKHF010000165.1:0-6050 GCA_035285305.1 Leptolyngbya sp. | reverse complement strand
TCTTCAGCGCCTCAGCGGCCAGGGTGCGCTGGGTAGCCTTGGCAAAGTCGATATCCGCCGCATTGGGGAAGGGCACCGCCACGGGGTTTCGATCCGCCCCTTCGATGTCGTCGCCGACAAAGGTCGGAGCCGCCAGCAGGTTTTCGACGGGTACGTCTTCCTGGCTTTGCTTCAGGAAAGAGCTATTGGCCGTATTTTCCAGCAGCCGCCGAATCAGGTAGGACATGCCGGGGATCAGGTCGCCAAAGGGGGCATAGACCCGCACCCGAAAGCCCTTGTCGGCTAGGGTTTTGGCCAGTTTGTCGGCCATGCCGTAGAGCACCTGTAGCTCGATGTGGCGGCGGGGGATGTTGAGTTCTTCAGCGATGGCCATGGCGTGGGCCTGGGATCGCACATTGTGGCTACCGATGGCGGCGTAGAGGGTGCCGTGGTTCTCCAGCAGCAGGCGGGTCATGCGCTCGTAGTTGGCGTCGGTGGAGACCTTTTCGCTGTAGACCGGGCTGGGCCAGCCGTTTTGCCGTGCGGTGATGGTCTCCTGATCCCAGTAGGCCCCTTTCACCAGGCGCACGGTGACGGGGGTAGCGCGGTTTTTGGCCCACAGCACCAGGTCTTTGAGGTCGTGGTAGCTATCGCGCAGGTAGGCTTGCATCGTCACGCCGATGTCGTCCCGCTGGCGGAATTCCGCCTCCATCAGAATGTCCTTCAAAATCGCCAGGGTGAGGGTTTTGTAGCGGTATTGCTCCATGTCGAAATGCACCGCTACGCCCAGATCCTTGGCCCGTCGCAGCAGGGTGCGGATATGTTCGCTTACCTTGGCCCGGCTGCCCTCAGCATCGAGGGGATCAAACTGGGAATAAAAGGCCGTGAGTTTGACAGAGACCTGGACTTTGGGGAGTTCCTTCCCGTCCGCCGTATCAATCGCATCGACCGACTTCCAGGTTTTGGCGGCGGCGGACAACTGATCCATCAAATCCAGGTAGCGTTGCAGATAGGCCTGGGCTTCGGTTTCGGTGATCACAGCCTCCCCCAGCAAATCCAGGGTGAAGGTGAGCTTGTCCTTCCGCATCCGCTCGATGGCCTTAATGGATTTCTCGATGGTGTCGCCGGAAATGTAGCGGTAGGCCAGGGTTTCCACCGCTGGGGCCACGGTGGTAGCTGCCAGTTGACCGGGCACCGAATCAGGATTCGTGAAGTTCAAAAGCCCCTTGAGGGCAGCGGGTAGCTCAACTTCTTCGACAGACAGGTACTCTTGCAGGTGGCGGGCAATTTCCGGCTTGCTGCGCAGGGCAGGCAGGGCATCAATAAACCGGAAAAGCTGGACTTTCAGCCCCGGATTGCCCATGGCAAAGTCCATAATTTTGTCGTCCCAGCGCATTTGGTCGCGCATTTGGGCAAAAATATTCTTTTTTTCGCGGCTAGCTAATAATAGCGCGTTGGCAATGGCCTGAGTCTTCGTCTCATAGGCATTGGTGCCCATTGAAGGGTTGTGTGCTGGGGCAATCACGATAGTCTCTCCTTAGTTCCCTACCTCCATCTTGGGGGAAAAGGCGTCCCAGCAACGGCTGAGTTCCGAGATATTTTGTCCGGAAATTCCCATGGATACCGGGGCCATCGGTGAGGCTGAATCGCACCATCAGCGCCCAGGGGAAAGGCGATTCTGGATCGGCCCGTCGTCTTCGGCGTAGGGGTGGGTCGCGGCTTGGCGATATGCCGTCACCGTGGCTCCACCGCTAGGGCAAGGCTCAAGGTGGGCAGGATGCCAGAGATCGTACTGGGTATCGGTGGAGGCGTCTCCAGTCAGGATGATTGGGTCTTAGGGGCGTGAGGTTGAGGCCACCGCTCACAATCCTAGGGGTTGAGGGTGTCGTAAACGGCCACCAAAAACGACGGTAGCGGCCATGCTTGGCGCAAACACAGCGGACCTCCACGGTCTGACTCGGGGGCACCACGGCCAGGGCACTCATTCCGGCGATCCCCCAGGCCACCATGCCGATCCGCCATAATCGACCCAGGGTTGGGCCTTGGGGTTGACCATAAACTCCGATCTTTTTACCCCCGTGATGGGGACTCAACCGCCATGATTTGATGGACGGATTTCCTTGCTAGGGGGCAACCACACGGTTTAAATCATTGTTATTTTATAGGGCAATCAGGCGCTTTCAGGGGTGGATGTCGCCCATAATAGAAATGTCCCTGAAGACAGCGTGGATAGATATTGGATTTTTCCCAAGGGAAGTGCATGGTGGAGACTCCCCGATCCCTTTGATGAGGGGGGTTATAGAGCAAAAATTAACCCGATCAATCCTGGGGGAGTTGAAAACTCAGCCATGGTATTCCTCACCCTACCGACAACCACCATCGCCGTAGGTCTTCTTTTCCAGCCCGTAAGCTCTGATTTTATAGCTTGTGGTGAGCCTCTCCAAAACTTCCTTAACTGATCCATTTAGGTTGTCTTGCCCATCGAATTTTGGCGATATGAACGTCGAAATCCATAGGATAACTTTCTGAGAAAATGAGCATAGAACAGGAGTGGTAGCATGACATTTCCCCTTGGCCAAACCAAAGACTCCATTCAAGATAAACGTTCCGGACGATTAATTTTTCTCTCCCATTGCCTGCTCAACCAAAATGCCTGTGTGCGGGGGCTGGCCAGCCAACCCGCCGTGATTCGCGAATTGGTAGACTTGCTCCTCAAGTATGAGGTCGCCATGTATCAAATGCCCTGCCCCGAAGTCACCTACCTGGGTTCAATGCGGTGGGGCATGGTGAAGAAGATGTACAGTACGCCCATGTTTCGGCGGCACTGCCGTCACCTAGCAGAGCAACTGTGCGACCAGGTGCAAACCTACCGCGACAATGGCCATCAGGTGATTGGCTTTGTGATGCGCGATGGCAGTCCCACCTGCGGCCTCCGGTGTGCGGCGGTGGAAGCCGATGGGGCGCAAGTGTGGGGCGGTATGGTGTGGCATGCCAACCCCTTGCAGTGCTTTGCCCCCACCCCTGGGGTGTTCACCGAAGAACTTCTCGCTGAATGGCAGGGGCGGGGCTGGGTCGATCCGCCCCTGCTGACCCTTCCCGAGGTGGAGGAGGCGGGTTCTATCCCGGATGCCCTGGCCACCATTGAGCGGGCCATTGTGCGGGCCATTGTGGATGACTTGCCCCCCACCCCCGAGGAACGGCTCCTAGCGGTGCCATCGCTGGGAGGGCCTAGGCCCTAGGCCCTCCCAGCCAATGGCAGAACTGGCCCTCGGGGCGTTCCCGTGCCCCGAGGGAGCGGTATGCTGGGGCGGATGATTTTGGCAGATCGGCGATCTGTCTAGGGGGTGCCATGGGGGTATTGCCGCTGGGGGTGGCGATCTGCTTTTTGCCAGCCGGATTCGGGCTATTGATCCAGGGGCTTCAGCCGTTGCCCTGGCCACAGCGACTTTTGGCCCTGGCCCTAGGGATGATGCTCCTGGAGCAGGCCCACATGGCACGGGTGGATGTACAACGGTTGCTGGCGGTGCGATCGCGGGCTTCAATCCCTCGGCTGACCCGGTTTGCCGCCGTGCTCACCCTCACCATTCTCGGCGAACTGGCGGGGTTTTACCTGGCGGCAGCGGGAGGGTTGGGCTGGGGCATGGTCATCATTTTAGTCAGCTTGCTGGGGTTCAACCTGCTAGCCAATGGCCACTTTGAGGACGGCGAGTTCCAGCCCTCTGGCCCCCGCCGCCGTTGGGCCGTGATTGCCATGGACGGGCTAGCCCTGGGGTTGGCGCTGCTGTGGCTGGCCGCCGTGGGGAGGCTGGTCGTGGCTGGTGTGTTGCTCGGCGTTGCCCTAGCCTACGGTGCGGCCAAGATCTATGCCTACGCCACGGAACGGGTCAGTCTAGCCGAACACCCCCACTCAGCGGTTCATATCCCCCACGCCGCTCAGCAACATCCACAGCCCGCCCAGCAAAATCGCTAGGGCCACCGCCCCCAAGAGAGCATCCATCGCCAGGGTTGATTCCATGGTTCACCCGTCTGTCCTTACACCGAGATCTGTCCTCAGGCTTTAGTATCCCCCACGGCAGGCCGATTAGCCCCAGGGAAGTGAGTCGGTCGCCTCCGTCTTCGGAAAACTCCATGGTCTAAGGGCAAGGTGACGGTGGATAATGCCAGAGAAGACGGTGTGGCAGAGTGAACGTGAAATACTTTTTTCTTTCCGATGGTTGGGTAACGGGCCGCATTTGGGAATTTGGTGGCCTATGGAACGAGCGAGCTTGGCAGCGTAAGCCTCACCTTCGCCGCCTCAACTTAGCCATCCACGAGCAGGGAGAGACCCTGTGGCTGTACCAAGTGGAGGAGGCGGTGCTGATGGTGGAGGTCAAGCCCGGTGACGATAGCGCCTCCGCCTTTAACCAAGTGGTGCTGAAGCGGCTGATGACCGCCGAGCAGGTGATCGAGCGGCTCTGTGCTGCCGACCAGGGCACCATTTTCCCTATTGGGGTAGGGAACTGAGGTTACTCACAGCCCGCTCCAGACGGGCAAGGGCGCGGTTATAGTCGAGCTGCGCCCGGACTAGGTTGCCCTCGGCCTGGGTGAGTTCACTGGTGGCGCTGAGCACGTCGGTTTGGGTGCCCACCCCGGCTTCAAAGCGCAGGTTCGCAAGCTGGAGCGCCTGCTGGGCCTGGGTGACGGCGATGGTCGCCGTATCGATATTGGCCTGGTTGGCTTGCAGGGTATAGTAGGCTTCCTCCACCTGCACCCGGATCAGGTTGCGGACGTTTTCAAACTCAAACTCATCAATGCGGATATCCATCTCGTTCTGGGTAGCCCGGGCCTGGGTGCCACCGCCATCAAACAGCCGCCAAGCCAACTGAGCCCCCACGGAGAAGCCGTCGTTGGTGCTGGTGGGTACGCCCGCTGGCGTCAGCAACAAGGCTTGGAAATTGTACTGGGCAAAAAGCCCCACATTGGGTCGGGTGCGGGCTAGGGTGACTTGGCGCTGGGATGCGTTCAAGTCTCGCTCCACCAAAAATTGCTCCAGTTCGGCCCGATTTTGATAGGCCAGTACAATACTCTCCTCCAGACTTAGGGGCCAGGTGCCCATAATCTCCACGCCCAAGGTGGTGAGATTGATCGAAGGGGGCACATTCAGGCGGCGGGCGAGTTGGCGCTGGGCAATGTCGCGCTGGCTGCGAGCCTGGGTAATATTTTGGCGGGCATTGGCCACCTGCACCTCCGACCGCAACACATCGAACCGGGTGCCCACCCCCACCTGTTCCCGCAAACGGGTAATTCTGAGGTTTTCCTCGGCCTCTCGAAGGAAGGCTTCGTTAATCCGAATCTGCTCGCTGGCTTCCTGCACCGCATAGTAATCGGTGATGGTATTGAGGCGAAGCTCAGCCTGGGTGCGCTCTAGGTTGAGGGTCGCCAAGCGCACCTGATGTTCCGCCGCCTGAATGCGGGCGGATCGTTCGCCGGAAGTGCCCAGATCGTAATCCGCTCGGATACCGCTGTTGATCCGGGTGGCGGTATTGCCTAGGCCCAGGCCAAAGTTCGTTTGATCGGTAGCCTCCAGGGTGGCCGTGAGATCGGCGGTGGGAGACCGCAGAGCCTGTTCGGCCCGCAGTCCTTCATGGCTGCGCTCTAGCTGAAGCTGGGCAATGTGCAATTCCTCACTGTTGCGGTAGGCCAGTTCGATGGCGGTGGCCAAGGAAATGGGCTGGGTACCCACAATCTCCACCTCGGCGGGCTGGGTTGGCAACCGCAGAGGGTTGGGATGGGGGGTGAGGTAATCGAGATCCGCATCCTCTCGATCCGCTGCCCCCGCCCCCTGAGCCCCTGGGGGCGGGAAGTTCTGGGCACTGGGCTCCTCCCCAGGATCCCGAATCAAGGCAGGATCTTCCCCTTGGGCCAAGGCGGGCGGAGCCATGCCCAACGGCAAGGTCTGAGCCGCTGTGGGCCATGCCCAGCAGGAGAGAACCGTGGCTCCCACTCCAAGCTGAATCAAGGGACGGTACGAGTCGCGCATAACTACCACAGACCACCACAACAGCAAACCTTCGTGTTTTAGCATATCGGCA
>JAYKHF010000164.1:0-20610 GCA_035285305.1 Leptolyngbya sp. | reverse complement strand
ATTTCCCAGACTCTCGCCGTTAACCATGCCCCTATGACGGCGAGAGTCAGTCCGGAACCCAGTCGTCAACCTCCAAGGGGCCGAGGGTGATCGTGGCGGCATTGCCCAACGCTACCCAGTTGGCATCGACATTGTTCACCTTATCCCCCTCTCACTACTAAGTACCTGGTTGGCTGACAAAAGATCCCGCACCGGGCGCGGGAACCGCGCCCCTACCGCATTTAGGCCATGTAGGGGTCAGGTCTCCTGACCCTCCATTGAGCCGATTTCTGGTAGTTGTCAAACTTTTGGTTAAACTGTTCGACTTCCTGCTTCAGTTCCCGAATTTCAGCAATCACCTGCTGAGAATCGTTTCTGTCGTCTGCTGCTTGCGTCATTTTTTCAAGGCTTTCGGGACTTGCGTCAGGCAGTCATGGGCAGAGGTGGGCTATGGCCGAACGGAACTAGGCCCAAAGCCGCCGCCCCCCGGTGTAGCAATACGCAGTTGATCCCCTGGTTCCATGGCGACTGTGGCTTGTCCGGGTAAGACTTCCATCGCCCCATCGGCGCGAATCACGGTATTTTCCCCCACCTGCCCCGGTGCGCCCCCGGCAAGGCCGAAGGGCGGGATGGTGCGACGGTTCGAGAGAATCGCCGCCGTCATCGGTTCCTGAAACTCAAGGTGCCGAACCATGCCGTTGCCGCCGGGATATTGCCCTGCGCCGCCGCTGTGGGGACGAATGGCGAACCGCCGTAGCCGCACCGGAAACCGCCATTCCAGTACCTCAGGGTCGGTCAGTCGCGAGTTGGTCATGTGGGTGTGGACGGCATCGGTGCCGGGGAATCCAGGCCCAGCCCCAGAGCCGCCGCAGAGGGTTTCGTAGTACTGATACTGGGCATTGCCGAAGGTGAGGTTGTTCATGGTGCCCTGGGAAGCGGCCATCGCCCCTAGCGCCCCATAGAGCGCATCCGTCACCGCCTGGGACACCTCCACATTGCCCGCCACCACCGCCGCTGGATAGGTCGGGTTCAGCATTGACCCGGTGGGAACGTGGATTTCCAGCGGTTTCAAACAGCCCGCATTGAGGGGAATATCGTCCTCCACCAAAGTCCTAAACACATAGAGCACCGCCGCTTTCGTCACCGCTAGGGGCGCATTGAAATTGTTAGGTCGCTGCGGAGAAGTTCCCGAAAAATCAATTTGGGCACAACGCTGGGCAGAATCCACCGTCACCCGCACCGCAATCTGACTACCATCATCCATTGGGTAGGAAAACTCGCCATCCTGAAGCCGATCAATCACCCGCCGCACGCATTCCTCGGCATTGTCTTGGACGTGCTGCATGTAGGTTTCTACCGTAGCAAGACCGTAGCGATTCACCAGTTTTTGTAATTCTTGAAATCCCTTTTCGTTGGCGGCAATCTGGGCCTGAAGATCCGCAATGTTTTGCACCACATTTCGCACTGGGTAGGGCGCTGTGGTCAAGATTTCCTGCAATTCGTTCTCTAAAAAGTGATCCTGACTGACTAACTGCACATTGTCCAGCAGCACTCCTTCTTCTTCGATAGATGTGCTATCTGGTGGCATAGAACCGGGGGTGATGCCGCCAATATCGGCATGGTGTCCACGGGAGGCGACGTAGAACTGGGGAAGTAGAGGATCGGGAGTTGGGAGTCGGGAGTCGGGAGTTGAAAAATCTAGGAAGACGGGGGTGATGACAGTGATATCTGGGAGGTGGGTGCCGCCGTTGTAGGGATTGTTTTGCAGGTAAACGTCACCTGGTTTGAGGGTTTTACCCTTGGCCTGAATCAGGCTGCGCACACTTTCGCCCATGGAACCTAGGTGAACGGGAATGTGGGGCGCATTGGCCACCAGTTGTCCTTGTTGGTCAAACACGGCGCAGGAAAAATCGAGTCGTTCTTTGATGTTTACTGAATAGCTAGTATTTTGCAGCGTCACGCCCATTTCTTCGGCAACGGCGCGAAAGAGGTTGTTGAAGATTTCCAACAATACCGGATCGGGAGTCGGGAGTTGGGAGTCGGAAGTCGGGAGTCCGGTAGGGGTGAGGCCTCCTCGCCCTTGGGTTTGGGGTGTGGAGGATGAATTTACCTTCTGATTTTGAGTGGCAACATTTGAAAGATTTGAAACGTTTGAACTTTGAATTCCGTTGACGGTTGCCTTCAGAATTAAATGTTCCTTAGCCGTCAATGTTGCTTGCCAATGGGGTTCTACAACGTTGGTTCCCGTGGATTCAATAATCAGCGCTGGCCCAGAAATTATGTCCCCCGGACACAAATCCTCCCGGTGATAAATGGGCGTATTGTGCCATGTCTCAGCGGTGTACATCGGGACGGTAGCCTTGGGGGTCAGCGGCGTAGTCCGTGTCTTCGTGATTTCTGGTTCCTCCGGGCTATGGGTGTGGCCGACGACCTCAACGGTAGCCGTATCCACGATCAGGCGCTTATCTTCCTGGGCAAAGCCGTAACGCTGACGATGCAGAGTCGTAAACTGCTCCGTCATGGCGGCCACCGTGCCAAAATCCACCGTTAGGGTAGAGTCGGTGCCCTCGTATTTCAGCAGCAGCCGGGGAAGGACTTGGGGGGAGTCGGGAGTCGGGAGTCGGGAGTCGGGAGTTGGGAGTCGGGAGTCGGTGTTGTCCGACTCTTGTCCCCCTCTCCCTCGGGGAGAGGGGCTAGGGGTGAGGGCGTCCGGGAGTCTAGGGGTGAGGGCGTCCGGGAGTCTAGGGGTGAGGGCGTCCGGGAATCTAGGGGTGAGGGCGTCAAACCCCTGCTGCGCCAATTCCTCCAGTCCTTTATTAGCCAAGGACTCTATGACCTGTTGAATCTCCGGCAAGGTTGTCTCATTTAAGGGCTGTTCTACCGATTGCTCGTGGAGCGATCGCACATCGGCCAAGCCCATACCGTAGGCCGACAGCACCCCGGCGTAGGGATGGATGAACACCTCCGTCATGCCGAGCGCTTCGGCAATTAGGCAGGCATGTTGTCCGCCAGCCCCACCAAAGCAGCAGAGGACGTAATCGGCTAGGTCGTAGCCCCGCTGCACGGAGATTTTTTTGATGGCGTTGGCCATTTTTTCTACGGCAATGGCCAAAAAGCCAGCGGCCACCTGTTCGGGACTGCGACGGTCTCCAGTTTGAGCATGAATCTCCTCAGCCAGAGCGGTGAACCTTTGCTGCACAATGTCCGCATCCAGGGGCAAATTGCCCTCTGGGCCGAAGACCTGGGGAAAAAATTCTGGCTGAAGTTTGCCGACCATCACGTTGCAGTCTGTCACCGCTAGTGGCCCCCCGTGGCGGTAGCAGGCTGGCCCTGGATAGGCCCCCGCAGACTCTGGCCCCACCCGATAGCGACTGCCGTCAAAGCTCACCATCGAGCCGCCCCCCGCCGCCACGGTATGAATCGCCATCATCGGTGCCCGCAGTCGCACCCCCGCCACCTCGGTTTCTAGGGTGCGCTCATACTCGCCCCGATAGTGGGACACATCCGTGGAAGTGCCGCCCATATCAAAGCCAATGATGCGGCCATAACCCGCCTGCCCACTGGTTTGCACCGCCCCCACAATCCCCCCCGCAGGCCCCGAGAGAATGCTGTCCTTGCCCTGGAAAAACGCCGCGTCCGTTAGGCCGCCGTTGGATTGCATGAACATTAGGCGGGGAGGGTGGGAGTCGGGAGTCGGGAGTCGGGAGTCGGCCTCCTGTCCCCCTCTCCCTCGGGGAGAGGGGCTAGGGGTGAGGGCGTCCGGGGCTTGAGGGGTGAGGGCCTCCGGTTGCAATTGCCCCGCCACCCGATCCACATACCGCCGCAAAATGGGCGACAGGTAGGCATCAACGACGGTGGTATCGCCTCGGCTGATCAGTTTAATCAGGGGACTGACCTGGTGAGACAGGGAGACTTGGCTGAAGCCCACCTCGCGGGCCAGTTCACCTAAACGCTGCTCGTGGCTGGGGTAGCGGTAGCCGTGCATAAGGACAATGGCGCAGGAGTGAATCCCGCTTTCGTAAGCATTCTGAAGATCTTGGCGCAGGCGATCTTCCTCGGACTGGGTGAGCGGCGACAGGATTTCCCCTTGGGCGCTGATCCGTTCCTGCACCTCCACCACCCGTTCGTAGAGCATTTCGGGGAGTTGGATGTGGCGGGCGAAGATGTCGGGCCGATTTTGGTAGCCGATCCGCAGGGCATCGCGGAACCCTTGGGTGATCAGCAGCAGGACGCGATCTCCCTTGCGTTCTAGCAGGGCATTGGTGGCCACAGTGGTCCCCATTTTGACGGCTTCAATGGCCTCGGTGGGGATGGGTTCACCTTGGCTCAACCCCAGCAGGTTGCGGATGCCCTGAATCGGCGCATCGGCGTAGCGGTCGGGATTTTCTGACAGCAGTTTGTGAACGACCAAGCGGCCATCGGGACGACGGGCCACAATATCGGTAAAGGTGCCGCCCCGGTCAATCCAAAACTGCCAGCGCTGGGGAGAAGCTAA
This sequence comes from Leptolyngbya sp., assembly GCA_035285305.1. Classification (GTDB taxonomy): domain Bacteria; phylum Cyanobacteriota; class Cyanobacteriia; order Phormidesmidales; family Phormidesmidaceae; genus Nodosilinea. The sequence continues at coordinate 16,136 of JAYKHF010000164.1, read as the reverse complement.
GGAGCCCATGGATACCTCTGCCAAATGGTTCGTCGGGTATTCATTTTATTGAGTGGATGGGGCGATTGAGTGGATGGAGACGATGGACGGGATGCCGGGGGTGGGCCAGCCCATTCCGGTTTTAGGCAGGGATTGAGGTCTCAGGCAACTCTGCATGGAGGGTCTTGTGCCGAGGATTTTTGCCCCCACCGTCTCGATATAACGTCTCGATATAACGTTTTGTGGCTACCCTGGAGATCAGGGCCGGGGAGCGGTGAACCCTAGGCTTGGGATCTTGCTGTCCGCCATCGCTGCTGTTTGCCTGGGAATGCCCTATGAGTGACTTGTTTAAAGGCTTTGAACAACTGCTGGAACTGGCCAAAACCCTAGAAGAAAAGGCCGAAAGTGGTGAACTGAAGACTAATGTTCAGATCAACGCCCGTGGCATGAGTAACATTCCCCGCCAGGGCAACATTCCCGATATTGGCGTCAGCCGCATGGGGCGTCCGGGGGCTGGGGTTAGCTCGGATCCCGTGGATGATGTGATCATCACCCCCCCGCCTAGTCGCAATCCAGCCCCAGCGGATCCTGCCGCTTCGCCCTCTGATTCAGCGTCCCCCACCGATTCCACTGCCGCTGCCCCCTCCTCCACCCCTGGGTCAGATCAGCCCACCCTGCAATCTGTGGGTGGTTTGGCCGATACCCTACGAGAACTGCGGGAACTGGTGGAAATTCCCCTCAAGCGGCCCGATGTGCTGGCGAAGCTGGGCCTGGAACCCACCCGGGGCGTGCTGATGGTTGGCCCCCCCGGCACTGGCAAAACCCTCACCGCCCGATCCCTGGCGGAGGATTTGGGGGTGAACTACATCGCCATTGTGGGGCCAGAGGTGATGGGCAAGTACTACGGCGAGGCCGAGCAACGCCTGCGCAGCATTTTTGAAAAGGCGAAAAAAGCCGCTCCCTGCCTGATTTTTATTGACGAAATTGACAGCCTCGCCCCCGACCGCAGCAAGGTGGAAGGAGAGGTGGAAAAGCGCTTGGTGGCGACGCTCCTTGGATTAATGGACGGCTTTGCCCAAACCCAGGGGGTGCTGGTGCTGGCCGCCACCAATCGGCCCGACCACCTCGACCCGGCCCTGCGCCGCCCCGGACGCTTTGATCGCGAGGTGCAGTTCCGGGTGCCCGATCGCCAGGGCCGGTTGGAAATTCTGCGCATTCAAACCCGTGAGATGCCCCTGGATGGCGTGGATCTAGAAGCCATTGCAGACCAAGCGGTGGGTCTTGTGGGGGCCGACCTCAAAGCCCTCTGTCAAAAAGCGGCCTACTTAGCCCTGCGTCGCCAGGTGCCCAACCTGACGGCCCCCGTGCCCGACACCATGACCCTTTGCCCCGAGGACTTCGCCCAGGCGCTCAAGGAAATCAAGCCCTCGGTGCTGCGGTCGGTGGAGGTGGAGTCCCCCGCCATTGCCTGGGACGATATTGGCGGCCTGGAAGCGGTGAAGCAAACCCTGCAAGAATCGGTGGAAGGGGCGCTGCTTTATCCCGAACTCTACGAACAAACGGGGGCTAAGGCTCCGCGAGGGCTGCTGCTGTGGGGGCCACCGGGGACAGGTAAAACCCTCTTGGCCAAGGCGGTGGCGGCCCAGGCCAGGGCCAACTTCATCGCCGTCAACGGCCCAGAACTGCTGAGCCGCTGGGTGGGGGCCGCCGAACAGGCCGTGCGAGAACTCTTCGCCAAGGCCCGCCAAGCCGCCCCCTGTGTGGTGTTCATCGACGAAATTGATACCCTCGTCCCCGCCCGTGGCCAATACCTGGGGGATTCCGGCGTCAGCGATCGCGTCGTTGGCCAACTGCTGACGGAACTGGACGGCCTGCAAGACTGCCGCAACGTGCTGATGATTGGGGCCACCAACCGCCCCAATGCCCTCGACCCCGCCATTCTCCGGGCCGGACGCATTGACCTACAGCTTGAAATTAGCCTACCCGATGCCGCCGGACGCCTCGCCATCCTCGAAGTGCACAACCAAGATCGCCCCCTGGATGAGGTGGATCTGCCCCACTGGGCCATCGCGACGGAGGGCTGGAACGGTGCAGACTTGGCTCTGCTCAGCAACCAAGCCGCCCTAGAGGCCGTCCGCGAATACCGCGCCCAGACCATGACCGACCCCAGCCAAATCTGCATTACAACCCAACACTGGGAAAAGGCTCACCAAGCCATCCTCAGCCAGCGCGACTCCGTGGCCAGCCGGGGCTAAAGTTGCACCCGCAGCCAGCCAAATACCGATCCAACGGTGATCTGTAGCGCCTGGGCAAAGTTGGGCACCGTTAGGGCATCCGTGGGCAGTTCTAGGGAGGTGGGCAATTGATTCGGCTGAAAAATCTGAACCAACTGCTCGTTGGGGTCAATCAGCCAGCCCATTTGGGTGCCATGGTGCAAACAGTGCAGGATATTGCTGGTGACGCGGGTCACAGACTGCTCCGGGCTGAGGATTTCAATCGTCCAGTCGGGGGCGGCGTTGAAGGCATTGGCCAGGGTGCCATCCTCGTTGGTGGGCAGCCGAGACCACTGAAACACCGCCACATCGGGAATAATTGACCGTCCGCCAAAGGTACACCGTAGCTCGGGGAAGGCCCAAGCCAGGTTAGTGGGCTTAGTGACTAGGTTGATGGCCGTCACCATTTCACCTTGAATCGTGCTGTGCTGACCTTGGGGCATGGGCCTTTGGATAATTTGACCGTCGATATATTCCCTGGCAGGCTTGGTCTCTGGCTGTTGCAGAAAGTCCTCTAGGGTCAAGGGTTTGGTAGGGGTCTGAACCATGGGCTAGCCTCAATGGGTTGAGCTCATTGTAGGGGATGGATCAAGGGCATGGGGCCAAATCAGGGCATCCTCCCAAGGGTCATGCCTGTCCAGCGTTGCGGGCAAAAGCGTAACCTGCAATACCTTTAACCATGCCGTTAATTAAGACCATCTATAGTCTGAGCCGATCGGTTCAAAGTGCTGCCAATATTTTCACAGTGCCGCCACAATAGCTAACGTAGGCTGATCTGAATCGTCGCCCCTGGCCGTCTGTGGTCTGATGACCCGGGCAATTGCTCCCCTACCCCCTACCCCCCACGATTATGGTGTCTTTGATTGAAAATCCCCTGCGGGTTGGCCTTCAGCAAGACCGCATCCCGGAGCCGCAAATTCTGGTGATTTTTGGGGCCTCCGGCGACCTCACCCAGCGCAAAATTGTCCCCGCCATCTACCAAATGCGGCGGGAAAGACGCCTCCCCCCAGAACTCACCATCGTGGGTGTCGCTCGGCGGGAATGGAGCCACGAGTTCTTTCGGGATCACCTGCGGGAGGGCATTGAGGAATTTGGCAACGGCATCGGCCATGAGGCGGTGTGGGAAGACTTTGCCAAGGGGTTGTACTATTGCCCCGGCGACATTGACAATCCAGAGTCTTACCAAACCCTGAAAACCCTGCTGGCAGATCTCGATGATCAGCGCGGGACGCGGGGCAATCGGGTGTTTTACCTATCCGTGGCCCCTCGCTTTTTTGGGGAAGCCACGCAACAACTGGGGGCGGCGGGAATGCTGGAAGACCCCAACAAACAGCGGCTAATCATCGAAAAGCCCTTCGGTAAAGACTTGGCCTCGGCCCAGGTGCTGAACCGGGTCGTTCAGAGGGTGTGCGACGAGCAGCAAATCTATCGCATCGACCACTACCTCGGCAAAGAAACCGTCCAAAACCTGATGGTGTTTCGCTTTGCCAATGCCATTTTCGAGCCGCTGTGGAATCGCCAGTTTGTCGATCACGTCCAAATCACCGTGGCGGAAACCGTGGGCCTAGAAGGTCGCGCCGGATACTACGAAACCTCCGGTGCTCTGCGGGACATGGTGCAAAATCACCTGATGCAGTTGTTTTGTCTGACGGCGATGGAGCCGCCCAACTCCCTGGACGCCGACAGCATTCGCAACGAAAAAACCAAAGTCCTCCAAGCCACCCACCTCTCGGATATCGATGACATCAGCCAGTGCGCCGTGCGGGGGCAATATTCCGCCGGATGGATGAAGGGCCAATCGGTACCGGGCTACCGGGAGGAGGAGGGGGCCAATCCCGAATCCACGGTGCAAACCTTCAGCGCCCTGAAGCTAGAAATCGACAACTGGCGCTGGAAGGGGGTGCCCTTCTATATGCGTACCGGAAAACGGATGCCCAAAAAGGTGAGCGAGATTTCCATCCACTTTAAGGAAGTGCCCCACCTGATGTTTCAATCCGCCGCCCAGCAGATGAACCACAACGTTCTGGCCCTGCGCATCCAGCCCGACGAGGGCATCTCCATGCGGTTTGAGGTGAAAACCCCCGGCAACTCCCTGCGGACGCGCTCGGTGGATATGGACTTCCGCTACGATGCCGCCTTTGGCCAAGCCAACACCGATGCCTACGCCCGCCTAATCGTGGACTGTATGCTGGCCGACCAAACCCTCTTCACCCGGGGCGATGAAGTCGAAGCCTCCTGGCGTTTGCTGACCCCCCTGCTGCAAGTGTGGGACGCCCCCGCCGACCCCGCCGCCATCCCCCTATACGAAGCCGGAACCTGGGGGCCGATGGAGGCCGAGTTCCTGCTCAACAAAGACGGTCGCCGCTGGCGCAGGTTGTAGGCCCTCACCCCTAGCCCCTCTCCCACGGGGAGAGGGGGACAAGAAAATCCATCCCGACTCCCGACTCCCGACTCCCGACTCCCGACTCCCGACTCCCGACTCCCGACTCCCGACTCCCCACTCCCCACCCACCCCCGAAACCGCCATGACCATGACCCCCACCGTTGCCCTCCAGCGTCCCAAGGACATTTCCATCGACGAGATTGAGTCGGAACTGCGAAATATTTGGCGGCAGCAGGATTCTGGTGCTGCCCCCGTGGCCACCCGGGCCAGCACCTTTACGATGGTGATCTACGAACCCGAAGAGGTGCAGCAGGTTCTTGCCGCCCTGGGGTTCTACTCCGGCCCCATCGATGGCAATCACGGCCCCCTCACCCGTGAGGGCATTCGTCAGGCCCAAATCGCCTACGACCTGCGGGTAACGGGCCGCATGGATCCACCCACCTTGGCCAGGGTGCGCCAGGAATATAGCCAGCTTGCCCAGCCCCAGAAGGAATACCAAAACCCCGACCTACGCGGCTTTAACCTGAGCGAGTCTATTTCCGCCCACAACCCCTGCCGGGTGATCACCCTCTGCCCCACCTTTGGTGAAGACACGGGGGTAACGGCCCAAGTGTCGGCCTACTGCCCGGTGCAAAAGAAAAGCACCAGCAATCTCATCTGCTGCGAGTACATCACCCTGCGCGGCACCAAGGCGGCCCTGGAGCGGGTGAGCGATCTGGTGGCGTCTTTGATTTTGCCGGAACTCCCCCGCTTTGTCTGGTGGAAGGCCACCCCCAGCCCAGAACAGCCGATTTTCCAAAACCTGGCCAAATCTAGCAACTGTATCATCGTCGATTCCAGCTACTTCAGTGATGCCGAGGCCGAACTCCACACCATGCAGCGCCTGATTGAAGAGGGCATCACCATCGCCGACCTCAACTGGCACCGGTTGGCTCCGTGGCAAGAACTCACTGCCGCCGCCTACGATCCCCCCGAGCGGCGAGAGTCCCTCAAGGACGTAGACCGCATCAGCGTCGATTACGAGCAGGGCAACGCCGCCCAATCCCTGATGTATCTGGGTTGGTTTGCCAGTCGTTTAGGCTGGGAACCCGTGGACTACACCGAAGAAGGCGGCATTTATAACATCAAAACGCTCCACTTCCGGGGGCCAAACGGCATTGATATCGAAGCCGAACTGGCGGGCATCCCCGTGGCCGACTCCGGCGAAGTCATCGGCGACCTGACCGGGATTCGGTTAATTTCCACCAACCCCAACGCCAACTGCTGTACTATTCTCTGCTCCGAAACCACGGGCTGTATGCGAATGGAGTCGGGCGGCGGTGCCCAGGCTTGCCAGGTGGAGCAAGTCACAGCCCTCTCCGACCAAAAGGCCGACTTCATGCTGGGCCAACAGCTCCAGCGCTGGGGCGAAGACGTGCTCTACGAAGAAAGTCTCGCCATGGTGGCCAAAATGATGAAGCTCCTCCAGCCCTAGGGCGCAGCCAGCCGTAGGGGCGAGGTCTCCTCGCCCGAGGTCTCCTCGCCCGAGGTCTCCTCACCCGAGGTCTCCTCACCCGAGGTCTCCTCGCCCGAGGTCTTCTCGCCCGAGGTCTCCTCACCCGAGCGAGGTCTCCTCGCCCGAGGCATCCTGGGTGAACCCGTCAACCGCATGACACCAGGGAACGGCTTGCCGATTTTGCCCCTAGGGAGGAGTCGTGCCCTTGCGTTTCAGGGCTAGGGGTGGCGCAGGGGGCGCAGGGCTAGGCTGGGCCAGCCAGGTGAGCAGGCATTGCTTCAGTTGATTCAAATCCCGATAAAATTCCTGCTTCACAAATTGGCCGAGGGCATCCAAGGGCGAAAAGGAATTCCCGGGTTGCCAACCGATATCCTGGGCGATGGGGGTGGTGTGGCTACCCTGAAGCAGTTGTACGGTGGTGTCTTGGGGAAAGCGCGGCATGAGTACCTCGGCCAGTGGGCGGGTTTGGTCGAGGGTGTCGCTACGGAATTTAATCAGTAAATTGTGGGCAATGGGGTACTGATCTCGCACCAGGGCCAACGTGGCCTCCGGGTTGGGGGTAAACTCCACATCTAGAGCGGGGCTGAACTGCGCCACCTGATCCCAAAAGGGGATGGATCGCTTAGCCGGATAGTTATTAAAGCTGATATAAATATTCCCCGCCCGATCTACCTCCCATAGGCTATTAATCAGCAGGTGTACTTTGCAGCCCATGCTGTGTCCTAGGCCATAGATGGGAAGATAGGGATCATTGATACCCACCCGCCGATCCAAGTAACGTAGGGCCTGACTAAAGGTAATTAAAACGTCTTCGGCAATGGCCTCATGGTCAAAGGTATTGATAAAGGGGGTGGCCACAATCAGATATCCCTGGGCCGCTAAGTTCTCCAGCAGCCAGCGATAGGTCACATTCGGAGCCGCCGCCACGAAAGCGCCGCCTAAAAAATGAATCATGGCCCGGGGCTGGGGCGGAATCAAAATCCAGTTGCCCGCTACCTCTTGCCAATGTGCGATGTCGTTCACCATAGCTGCCGCCGATGGGCCTATCCCTTGCTGTTCATCTCCTAATGTAGCGAAATTTGAAGTTGGAGAGAACGAATGAACCTACACCCTTGTCGCCCGGGGCACAGCACCCGTTTTCAGCGACCGTTTAAGGGAGATGATAACGGTTGATTTAGCTGGGGCAAACGTCAGGACTTCTTGGCTTTTTTACAATATTGAAACTAAGATTTGTAATGTTCTTCGGGGCGGTATTCTCGCAGCCAACAACGCTCGAGGAAACGGACTTGGTGGGTGCGCCAAAACCGCCAGGGGTTGTAAATCGCTGGCTGGTGGCGGCTAAAGATAGGTTGGTTGAAGTAAGACCAGACGGGAAATTGCATTTTCCTAAAACTCTTCAAAAAACAATAGAAGTGGACAACTTCCAGGAAGATCGACCTATCCCAATGTCGGTAATCTTCCATAGCCCAAGGCTACTTTCTCAGTATAGACAGATGAAAAAAGAGACCCCACCTGGGGTCTCTCACTTGGAAAAATATTTAATAATCAAACACATGTGTTAGGAATGGAGCTGACGGGAGTCGAACCCGTGTCCGCTTTGAGTATTAACACACCACTCATTCACAGGCTTAGCCCCGATAATCCTTAGGGCAGGAACCGCCACTTATCCCGGACGGTGGGATGCTCTAGTGAAAACTTAGCTAACAAACTCACTAGAGAACGTTTATCAGCGCATCCGTTGGGGTTTGTCCATAGCCTTTAACGGAGTCAGACTATGAACGCTCGCTAAAAGAGTTTTAGATTAAGCGGCAACAGGTGCAGCTTTACGAGCAAAAGGAACGATGTTGTTCGCACTTACGTTTGTTTTGAGCCTGGATTAACGAGAGTAGACTCCCTCTCGGCCTGTATCACAGCATGACTTTCGTCAAAACGTCGAAACCGTTACAGCCCCCTAGGTGAACTCTTTCGTTCATTATAGGCTAAGACCTGGGTGCCGGGGGAGGGGCGCCCCAGGATTTCGGTGGGGAAAGCCGCCCCTGGACAGGATCTTCGCCGCCGATACGCCCTTATAGCATTGATAACCATTCATAAACTGAGAGGGGCAGCCCTCGACGTATAATGATATCTTAAGCATCCTGTTTTCCTGACCTGGGAGACGAGTCGGCGATCTCGGCTTGCCTTGGCCCAGGGTGCGCCCTTGATATTCACCCTGGCGGTGGCCTCCCCGGTCACGCCCTTGTTGCGATAAGGACTTTAATACCTATGACCACCCCCAACGACACGAGTACCGACAACGCAGCGACTCCGGAGAAGGAGACTAGCCCCCGACGCTCTAGCCGAGGTAAGCGCAACACCGCCGAAGGTGGATTGGTGAAGGCTGGTAGCAGCGAGGTCGTTTTCGTCCTAGACGATGACACGCGCTTGGTGGAAACGGATACTCTGCCGAACCATCGACCGATTGCCCTGAGCACCTTTGAAGTAGTCGGTACGCTGGATCGCGCTGGGGTGCGCCCAATTGCGGCCAACACCTTTGCCGTCGCCAATACGGATCTGTTGCCCGGACATCGCCCTGTGGCCATCAGCACCCTGCCCATTGCTGACCTGCACACCCTGCCCGGGGATCGCCCCATCGCCCCCAACGACGTGATCGATCCCCATCCCTCTATCCTGATGGGCTACCTCGACTAGGGTTCTTCGTCCCAGACAGGGCGAGGTTGTCTCGCCCGCCCAAGGCGAAAAACTCTAAAGCTATGGAAGCAACAGAAAAGCCCCTCTGACTCAGAGGGGCTTTTGCATGGATTCGCTGGACGGAGTCCTTGAGTCTAGGCCGAGGTGGCGACGGGGTAAACGCTCACTTTTTTGCCCGTTTTGCCGCGACGCTCGAAGGTGACAACGCCGTCCACCAGGGCGAATAGGGTATCGTCGCCGCCGCGCCCGACGTTCTCACCGGGGTGAACCTTGGTGCCGCGCTGACGGATCAGAATATTGCCAGCCCGCACGGTTTCGCCGCCGTAGCGCTTCACGCCAAGGCGCTGAGCATTGGAGTCGCGCCCGTTTCTTGTACTACCGGTACCTTTCTTATGTGCCATGGTTCTTCCCTAAACCCTACGTACTGTTACTTTAGTGTAATCATGGTTAGGCCCCATGGCCTACCATCGCGTGGTTTCAGCGACTATTCAGCTTCGGCGCTGCTGGCAATGGTCTTGCCATTCACCTGAATGGAGTCAATCATCAGGCGGGTGAGTTCCTGACGGTGCCCTTGCTTTTTGCGGGTTTTCTTCTTGGGCTTCATCTTATAGATGATCACCTTGCGGCCCCGCAGGTGGCTGACCACCGTTCCCGTCACCGTTGCTCCCTCTACGAGGGGCTGACCCACCAGGGCTTCGCCGTCGTTATCGACAAAGAGCACTTGATCCAGGGTCACTTGCTCTTCGGCTTCTACGGGAAGGCGTTCAATGTCATAGAAGCGGCCCGGTTCTACCCGAAGCTGCTTGCCGCCCGTTGCCACAATTGCGTATGTCATAGCTATCCTCATAACCGCCGTACAGGTGCCAATCGTATGCGTCCCAACGTACGCCGTCGGCCTTGGAAACCTGATCCGGGCGAATAAACACAGTCTTTAATTATCGGAACTGCATAGCCCCCTTGTCAAGGGGCGCGGCGGAACTGGCGCAGCCCTGATGGGATTGAGTCCCCTATTCCACGGTGACGCTCTTGGCCAGGTTGCGGGGCTGATCCACATCTAGGCCACGTCGGGCCGCGATGTGGTAGGCCAGCAGTTGCAGCGGGATCACCGCCACAATGGGCGACAGCAGTTCATCCACCGGCGGCACAGGCAGCAGCTTGTCGAAGGTTTCGGCGGCATCGGTGTCGTTCATGGGCACCACGCCGATCAGTTGGGCATCGCGGGCCTTGGCCTCCTGGGCATTGGAGAGCACTTTGTCGTAGACGCTCCCCGGCATGGCGATGGCCACCACGGGCACCTTGGCATCGAGCAGGGCAATGGGGCCATGCTTCATTTCGCCAGCGGGGTAGCCCTCGGCGTGGATGTAGCTGATTTCCTTCAGTTTTAGGGCACCCTCTAGGGCAATGGGGAAGTTCACCCCTCGGCCTAGGTAGATGAAGTCTTGGGTGTCATTGAAGTCGTGGGCCAGTTCTTCGATGTAGCGCTCTTGGCTTTCCAGCACTTGCTCGATGTAGGCCGGAAGCTGGTGCAGTTGACCGATGATTTCCTCGATCCGCTGGGGTGCGAGGGTTTGACGGCGGTAGGCCAAATCTAGGGCCAGGAAGTAGAACGCCATCACCTGGGCGGTGAAGGTTTTGGTGGCGGCTACCCCGATTTCAATGCCCGCGTGGGTATCGATAATGTGGGGCACCAAGCGCGACAGGGAACTTTCGGGGCGGTTGGTGATCCCCACTAGGCGCGGGGCAAAGCGGGAGTCGCCCTGGGCGGTGCGGCGCTCCTGCTCCATTTCTAGGGCGGCCAGAGTGTCGGCGGTTTCGCCGGATTGGGTGACGCCGATGGTGAGGGTGTTGGGAATTAGGGGCGTGGGGGAATAGCGAAATTCCGAAGCATACTGCACCATCACCGGCAGTTCCGCCAGTTGCTCGATCAGGTACTTGCCCACCAAGGCGGCGTGCCAACTGGTACCGCAGGCCACAATCTGCACATGGTCTAGGCCGTCGAGCACCTCGTCGGCAATACCCAACTGCACGGGAGGACGGCCCGATGCTGCCGTGGCCCCATTGTCGATGTAGGTTTCTAGACAGGTGCGCACCACTCCGGGCTGCTCGTAGATTTCCTTCAGCATGAAGTGCTTGAACCCCTGTTTTTCCACCATGATCGGGTTCCAGTTCAGGGTGATGGGGTGCTTGCGCTGACGGTCTCCGGCAAAGGTGTAGACCACGACGCCGAGGGGCGAAAGACTGGCCAGTTCGCCATTCTCCAACGGCAGCACGGCGCGGGTATAGGGCACGATGGCGGGGGTGTCGCTGGCGCAGAAAAATTCCCCTTGGCCAAAGCCAATCACGAGGGGAGCCTGCTGCCGGACAACGACCATTTCATCAGGGAAATCCGCCGACACAATCGCCAGGGCAAAGGCCCCTTGCAACTCTTGGCAGGCCAGTCGCACCGCTTCGAGCAAAGGGGATCGACCCTGGAAATCCCCGGTTTTGCCGAGTTTGTCCAAATGGGAAGAAATCAAATGGGGGACGACTTCGGTGTCGGTGTCGGAGACAAACCGGTGGCCTGCCGCCTTGAGGGTTTCCCGTAGTTCCCGGTAGTTTTCCACAATTCCGTTCTGCACCACGGCCAGACGCCCCTCATTGTCGCGGTGGGGGTGGGCGTTATATTCTTCGGGTTTGCCGTGGGTAGCCCAGCGGGTGTGGCCAATGCCAAGACGAGCCGGATTGTCTAGACCGTCGATTTTGTCTTGCAGATTTTGCAGCTTGCCCTTGGCCCGCACGCAGTGCAGATTGCCCTCAAACACCGTGGCAATGCCCGCCGAATCGTAGCCGCGATATTCTAGCTTACGCAGCCCCTCCATCAAAATAGTGGTAGCGGCCTGGGTTCCGATATATCCGACAATGCCACACATAGCCGTTCCTCCGCAGCGCTAGGCTCAGTTAACTTACCTAGGGTAGCGCCCTTGGGGATCAGAACCATAGTGGCCCAAAGCGCACCCGCTAGCATGGAGACTAGGATACATGGTGATCCCGATTCTGCTCGGCATCAACGAAACGGCCTGGGGCCTGGATATCGCTGGTCTTAGATCCAGCCCCGCATGGCGAGAGCCTCCGTCAGGGATATTCCCGTTACGGACTGGTCATAGCGGGCCACCTCAACTTGGGCCACCGTTAGCTTGCCAGCGGCCAGTCGTTGATCAATCAAGGCGGACTCTTCCCGGGATGGCAGGGGGCAGATCATCAATGCTGGCTGAGAGGTTGCCAAGTCTGCGGCGGCATTGGCGGTATCGCGGGTCATCAACGCATCACCCGTGGGAAAAATGTAGACCACGGTTTCCCCCGTTTGGCCCAGCATATAGTCAGCATCAGCCTGGGCAGCGTTGGCGGAATCGCGGGCAGAGAGAGACGACATCATGGAACCACCTAGGAAAACAACTGAAGATAACCTTCTGAAAGCGGCGAAGGCCCCGACGCAAGGGCTATGGGGAAACCCACGGCAACGACGTTCATTTTATTAACCTTGATACTATTCTAAGCAGTTCTGCGGAGAAAGATATATCGTCCGTGTAAACTCGTAGGCTGGCCTTGTTAAGCTTTTGTCAAAGGTGCTGTGGCGGCAGGGGGCACGGGTGATCGGTGGGTGGCACTGGATCGTGGGTAGAAGGGTTCACCGTTGCTAGAGTGCGCTGCGCAGTAAGCTGTGGTAGAACCTGTGTCAAGCTGATGCGTTGGTTGCGGAAAGCCCATGGCCCCACGAAAACCCTCTCCAAAACGTAGCCCATCTTCCTCCCCGGCCCCTGCTGCCCCTTCACCCCCGGGGGGGAAAGGGTTTCAGGTGCAGGTGTTTTACCTGGCTGCCCGCAGCAAAAGCCCCAACGCCCCGACCAAGGATGCGCTCTGGTTTGCGACCTATCCCATCATTCCCCGCGTTGGTGACTGTCTTTTTCGCGATGGGGTGTATTACTTGGTGGAGCGGGTCTTTCTTTACGAGAACCTAACCGCAAGCTGGTGTGCGGATATTGAAGTCTCGTTTTATAGCCGCCGTTAGGGTTCGGTGATCGAGCTTGGGATGCCGTTTTGGGGTATGGCCATCCATCAAAAATGATGTCCCGCCCCCCGGAGGGAGCAGGACGAGGGGTTGCGGTTTCGGTCAGAACGGCCCTAAACCGCCGCTAGGTGGGCCTCAGCGGCCTTGGCGAGGATATCGGCCTTGTCCGTGGCTTCCCAGGGGAGGTCGAGGTCGGTGCGGCCAAAGTGGCCGTAGGCGGCCACATCTTGGTAGAACCGTCCACCCCGTTCCTGGGGGAGACTTTGTAGGTTAAAGGTGGCGATGATGCCAGCGGGACGCAGTTCAAAGTGATCCTTGGCGAGGGCGAGGATTTGATCATCGCTGAGCTTGCCCGTACCGAAGGTATCGATGAAGATACTGACGGGGCGAGCCACCCCGATGGCGTAGCTGAGTTGAACTTCGCATTTTTCCGCAAGGCCAGCGGCCACGATGTTTTTGGCCATGTGGCGGCAGGCATAGGCGGCACTACGGTCTACTTTGGTGGGATCCTTCCCGGAGAACGCGCCGCCCCCGTGGCGAGAATAGCCGCCGTAGGTATCCACGATGATTTTGCGTCCGGTGAGGCCCGCATCGCCCTGGGGGCCACCGATGACAAACTTGCCGGTGGGGTTGACCAAAAAGCGCGTGCTGGCGTCAGGCTTAACGCTCAAATCGCCAAAGACGGGCAGCACCACCTGATCCCACAGGTCAGCCTTGATTTTGGCCTGCACCGCTGCTTCATCGGTAATATCGCCGATGGCGGCGGTGTGCTGGGTGGACACCAGGATGGTATCGATGCCGACGGGTTTGCCGTCTTCGTAGGCCACCGTGACCTGGGTTTTGCCGTCGGGGCGCAGGTAGGCAAGCTGCCCCGTTTTGCGGACGGCGGCTAGTTGTCGGGCAATGCGGTGGGCCAAGCTGATGGGCAGCGGCATGAATTCTGGGGTTTCGTTGCAGGCAAAGCCAAACATAATCCCCTGGTCGCCCGCCCCGATGGCGTCAAACTGTTCGTCGCTGGTGGCGGATCGGGTTTCATGGGCTTGATCCACCCCCTGGGCGATGTCGCGGGACTGCTCGTCCAGCGTTACCATGACGGCACAGCTATCGGCGGAAAAGCCGTTGTTGGTGGGGTCAATGTAGCCGATTTCCTGAATTTTCCGGCGAATGAGGTTGGCATAGTTCACCGTGGCCTGGGAGGAAATTTCCCCCGTCACCAGCACCAGCCCCGTGTTCACCACCACCTCTGCCGCCACCCGGCTGAGGGGATCTTGGGCCAGCATGGCATCCAAAATGGTGTCGGAAAGTTGGTCGCAGATCTTATCAGGATGCCCTTCGGTGACAGATTCCGAAGTAAACAAATAGCGCTTAGACAATGGCCGATCCTCTGGGTAAATATCACAATTTCCTTCCGGTATCCCCGGTGCATCATTGACCCTAGAAACATCGCCCTAAACCTAAACGACCGTCTCAAGGTGTCAATGCCACCGCCCCAACCTGCCGATGCAAGGGGGTTTGGGATACGCATCTTTCAAAGACTACCGCATTTTCACACCGCCTACGTTGCCCATTTTCCATCGATCCCATTGACCCACGTCCGATCCCATTGACCAACGTCCGCGAGCCTCGGCCTGATGGCCGGGGTGTGGCTAGATCCCCGGGAGTGACCTAAAACCCTGCCATAATTAAAATTCGGCAAACCCGATACTAGCAGTGGGTGTTTAGGCAATGGTGCTTTCCTTTTTGCGGTCTGATGTGGTGCAACTGGCGGCCTACCAGCCCCATCCGGGGGCATCGGGGGAGGCGGAAGCGCTTATTCTCGATCCCCTCGATACCAATGAATGCCCCTATGACCTGCCCGCTGACCTGAAGGAAAAGCTGGCCTGGGCGGTGCAGCATACCATCGCCGCCAATCGATATCCCGACGGCGGACACGCGGATTTGAAGGCCAGCATTGCCGCCTATGGGGCGGAGGCGGCTCCCGGCCTCGCCGCGCAGCACATTTCGGTGGGCAATGGCTCCGATGAGTTGATTCGCTCGTTGCTGATTGCCACCTGCGTGGGCGGCGAAGGGTCGGTGCTGGTGGCCAATCCCACCTTTTCCATGTATGCCATTTTGGCCCGTACCTTAGGCATTCCGGTGGTGTCCGTGGGCCGAGACGATCACACCTTTGCGGTGGATCTAGATGCCGCTCAGCAGGCCATTGACCAGCCCGCAGGCTTGCCCGTGCGGATGGTGTTTATGGTGCATCCCAACTCCCCCACGGGCAACGCCCTCACCGAAGCGGAACTGGCCTGGTTGAGGCAACTGCCGGAGAACATCCTGGTGGTTGTAGACGAAGCCTATTTTGAATTTAGTCAGCAGACCACCGTCGCTGAGGTACTGCAACGCCCGAACTGGGTGGTGCTGAGAACCTTTTCCAAGGCGTTTCGGCTGGCGGCCTTTCGGGTGGGCTATGCCGTGGCCAACCCCGACCTTACCGCTGCCCTAGAGAAGGTGCGCCTGCCCTACAACCTACCCAGCGCCACCCAGGCGGCGGCAGCCCTGGCCCTGGCCCACCGTCAAGAACTCCTGGCGGTGATTCCCGAAATCCAAGCCCAGCGAGACTGGCTCAGCACGGCCTTGGTGAACCAAACCCCGCTCCAACCCTGGCCCAGTGCTGCCAACTTTATCTACGCCCGCCCCACCCAGCCCCAGCGGGCGATGGAGGACGACCTAGCCCACTGGTTCCAACAGCTCAAGGCCCAGGGCACGCTCATTCGCCATACGGGGGGTGGTTTACGGATTACCGTGGGTAGTCCGGCGGAAAACCAGCGGACGCTGTTGCACATCACCCAGGGGAACCCCTAGCCTCAGCAGATCGCAAAGCCCTTGGAAGACCTCACCCCCAGCCCCTCTCCTCCCAGGAGAGGGGGCCGGAAGTCCATCAAAGTCCCTCTCCCCAAGGGAGAGGGGTTTAGGGTGAGGTTCAGATCGTAGCCAAAGAGGGAGTTTGCCATCTACGGATACTTGTTAAAATACAAAATCGAGGTCACATTGGCCGTTATTCAAAATCTATTGAGCCAGAATTTTTACAATGACGAGTATCCAACAACGCGCCGCCCTGCAACGCCAAATCTGGCAAATTGCCAATGATGTGCGCGGATCGGTGGATGGCTGGGATTTTAAGCAATATGTCTTAGGTACGCTGTTTTATCGCTTTATTAGTGAAAACTTTACTAGCTATATTGAGGCGGGTGATGACAGCATTCACTACGCCGATCTGCCCGATGATGT
>JAYKHF010000163.1:0-11376 GCA_035285305.1 Leptolyngbya sp. | reverse complement strand
GTGGATCCGGTGCTACCATACAAAGAGATTCACCCAAATCCCGACCGATTTACCGGGGTATCCTCGCCAGCCCGATCAGTTCATGGCGGGTGAAGCGTTCTTGTCCGTCTCCCTTCTCGTTCAACGGTTCATTGCTGCTGCCATGGTTCAGACTCCTCTCCAGCCCATTCCCTCCAACGCCCCTCCCACGTCTGCCAAGCGTTCCAAGGTGGAAGACATCAAGGAAAACAGCAACTTTTTGCGGGAGCCCTTGGCCAGTGAGCTGTTAACCGATGCCAACTTTTTCTCGGAAGCGGCGATTCAAATCCTCAAGTTCCACGGTTCTTACCAGCAGGACAACCGCGACACCCGTACCAAGGGCCAGGAGAAGGATTACCAGATGATGCTCCGCACCCGCAACCCGGGCGGGTATATTTCGCCGGATCTCTATCTGACCCTGGATCGGCTGTCGGACGAATACGGCAACCACACCCTGCGGGCCACCACGCGCCAGGGCATTCAGCTTCACGGCGTCCTAAAAAAGAACTTGAAGGCGACGATTGCAGCCATTGTGAAGAGCCTGGGTTCGACCCTGGGGGCCTGCGGCGATTTGAACCGCAACGTGATGGCCCCCCCGGCCCCGTTTAAGCATCGGCCTGAGTACCAGATCGCCCGCGACTACGCTAACCACATCGCCGATCTGCTGCGGCCCCAAACCGAGGCCTACTACGAAATTTGGCTGGATGGGGAGAAGTTTCTCACCTCCGAGGAGCACCCGGAGGTGGTAGAGGCTCGCCAGCGGAACGTCAACAACACCCTGTTCCCCGACAGCCCAGAGCCGATCTACGGCACCCACTACCTGCCCCGCAAGTTCAAATGTGCGGTGACGGTGCCCGGTGACAATTCCATCGACGCCTACACCCACGATGTCACCCTGGTGGTCATCACCGACCGGGCCGGCAAGCTGAAGGGCTTTAACGTGCTGGCCGGGGGGGGGCTGGGCCGCACCCACAATAAGGAAGAAACCTTTGCCCGGGTGGCCGATGAAATTGGCTATGTGGACAAAGACGATGTGTTCGACCTGATGAAGGCCATCGTGGCCACCCAGCGAGACTATGGCGATCGGGTCAACCGCCGCCATTCCCGCATGAAATACCTGATCCACGACTGGGGCGTCGATCGCTTTCGGCAACAGGTGGAAACCTACCTGGGCAAGCCCCTCAAGCCCTTCAAAAAGCTGCCCAAGTGGAAATTCTACGATTACCTAGGCTGGTACGAACAGGGCGACGGCCATTGGTTTGTGGGCGTGCCCATCGAAAATGGCCGGATTCTGGATCGGGACGGACTCCAGCTTAAAACCGCCCTGCGGGAGATTGTGCAGACCTTCAGCCTGCCCATGCTGGTGACGCCCAACCAGAGCGTGCTGTTCTACGACATCCAGCCCAAAGATAAGGATGCGGTGCAGGCCATCCTCACCCGCTGCGGCATCCAAAAGGAAACCGACCTCGATCCCCTGGTGCGCTACGCCATGGCCTGCCCCGCCTTGCCCCTCTGTGGCTTGGCCATCACCGAATCCGAGCGAATTATTCCCACCCTCCTAGGCCGGATTCGCGCCCTGCTGACCAAGGTGGGCTTGCCCGACGAGCATTTTGTGGTGCGGATGACCGGATGCCCCAATGGCTGCGCCCGTCCCTACATGGCGGAACTGGGCTTTGTGGGCAGTGCGCCCGAGTCCTACCAACTGTGGCTGGGGGGGGCCCCCGACCAAACGCGGCTAGCCCGTCCCTATATGGAACGCCTCCATGACAACGACCTGGAAGCCAAGCTAGAACCGCTGTTTGTGTTCTTCCGGGATGGCCGCAAGAAGGGTGAGAGCTTTGGCGATTTCTGCGACCGGGTGGGGTTTGAAGCCCTGCGCCAGTTTGCCGACGCCTACGACTCCGAACGCTACGCCCCCAGCCACACCAAGGAAGGGCGTCACCGTTTGAGCGTGTCCCACGACTTCTTTCTGACGCTGCAAACCACCGCCGACAAGGAAGGACGCTCCATGGGGCATGTCATCGCCGATGCCCTGGCACTGTACCTGCAACATACCGCTGACTAGCCCCCGTCCCTGCCCCCCGTGCCAGACCCCACCATGTCCGAGATTGCCTTTCACCACATCCCTGTGCTGCCCGAAGCCGTGGTGGAGGGATTGCGGATTCAGGCCCAGGGGTGTTATTTGGATGCCACGGTGGGGGGCGGTGGCCACAGCGGGCTGATTTTGGCCAGCGATCCCACGGTGCGACTGGTGGCGGTCGATCAGGATCCCATGGCCCTGGCCTCGGCCCAGGGTGCCCTAGCGGCCTTTGGGGATCGGGTCAGCTTTTGGGCCGGAAACTTTGCCCAGTTTGATCCTGGCCCCCAACGGTTCCACGGCATTCTGGCAGATTTAGGGGTCAGTTCGGCCCAGTTCGACATTCCCGAACGGGGGTTCAGCTTTCGCCATGCCGCCCCCCTGGATATGCGCATGAACCCCCACCAGGCTCTCACCGCCGCCGACATTGTCAATACCTGGGACGAAACCGACCTCGCCAACCTAATCTACACCTACGGCGAAGAGCGGCTGTCTCGCCGCATTGCCCGCACCATTGTGGAGCGGCGACCGATCACCACCACCACCGCCCTGGCGGAGGCGATTAGCGCCTGTGTGCCCAAATCCTATCGCCAGGGCCGCATTCACCCCGCCACCCGCACCTTCCAAGCCCTACGCATTGCCGTCAACCAGGAGTTGGAGGTGCTGGAAACCCTGCTCACCCAAGCACCCCAGTGGTTAGTCCCAGGGGGACGGCTGGCCATCATCAGCTTCCACAGCCTGGAAGATCGCCTGGTCAAGCACCGCCTGAAGGACAATCCCAACCTGAAGGTGATCACCAAAAAGCCGATCATCGCCACGGAGGAGGAAGTCGCCGCCAACCCCAGGGCCAGATCCGCCAAGCTGCGCATTGCTGAACGCTTCGACCCCACCACCGAACCGCCCAAGAACAAGTATCGCCGCCACTCACCTTGACCTGGCCGAAGGGCATCACCCCGCATCCTCCTCCGTTCGCCCTGAGCTTGTCGAAGGGCATCACGCCCTGGGCTTCGACGGTTCGACTAGCTCACCGTTCAGCCCGAACGGGTACACCGAGACCAGGGGACTAGAGTTGGCCGAATCCCTTTTTCTTTTTCTGTTTTTTCTGCTTTTTGTTGCTGGGAGCCCGGAACCCGGGCATGGCTCCACCGCCCATTCCGGGCATTCCGGGCATTCCGGGCATTCCTCCGCCCATCCCGGGCATTCCGCCGCCCATCCCGGGCATTCCGCCCATGCCAGGAAATCCACCGCCGCGCCCCATTTGCTGCATGAGGTTACGCATTTTGGTGAAGTCGGCGATCAGCTTAGATACCTCTTTTTCCTGATGGCCAGATCCCGCCGCCACCCGACGACGGCGACTGGGGGAGCTAGACAGCAGGTTAGGATTTTTGCGCTCTTCGCGCGTCATGGAATTGATCATGGCTTCGCAGCGCTTGAGCTGAGCCTCGCCCTGTTCCAGCATTTCACCGGAAATTTGCTTGCCCATGCCGGGAATCAGCTTCATGATGCTGCCTAGGGAGCCCATGCTCTTCATAAAGCGCATTTGCTTGAGGAAGTCGTCGAAGTCAAATTCGGCTTCCAGGATTTTTTTCGTCAGCTTTTCGGCATCGGCAATGTCTACAGCTTCCTGGGCCTTTTCCACCAGGGTGAGCACGTCGCCCATGCCCAAAATGCGGGAGGCCATGCGGTCGGGGTAGAAGGGTTGTAGGGCTTCAACCTTTTCGCCCACCCCCACAAATTTGATCGGCTGGCCGGAGATTTGCCGCACGGAAAGGGCAGCCCCACCGCGAGCATCCCCGTCCATTTTGGTGAGAATCGCCCCGGTGATGCCAATTTGGTCGTGGAAGGTGCGGGTGAGGTTGGCGGCCTCTTGTCCGGTCATGGCATCCACCACCAGCAGCACCTCGTCGGGCTGGATGGCGGTTTTGATGTCGGCCAGTTCCGCCATCATTTTGGGGTCAATCTGCAAGCGGCCCGCCGTGTCCACAATCACGGTGTCTACGCCCTCGGCTTTGGCCCGTTCAATCCCTTGGCGGGCAATATCAACGGGGTTAGCGTCGGTGCCCATCTCGAACACCGGCACATTAATTTGTTTACCCAGGGTGATCAACTGATCCACCGCTGCGGGGCGGTATACGTCGGTGGCGACCAGCAGGGTACTGCGGTTTTCCTTGCGCAAATGCAGGGCCAGCTTGGCCGTAGCGGTGGTTTTCCCCGTCCCTTGTAAACCCGCCATCAGGACAACGGTCGGTTTCTGATCAGCGCTGGCGAGGGGCACGTTGGTGTCGCCCATCAGCCGCACCAGTTCATCGTGGACAATTTTAATGAACTGCTGATCGGGGCTCACCCCCTTGACCACCTCGGCCCCTAGGGCCTGTTCCTTGACCTCGGCAATGAAATCCTTAATCACCTGAAGGTTAACGTCCGCCTCCAGCAGCGCCCGCCGCACCTCGCGCAGGGCGTCGTTGATGTTGGTTTCGCTAATTTTGTCTTGACCGCGCAGGCTCTTCCAGGCTGATTCAAGACGTTCCGACAGGGCTTCAAACATAGTGATTTAGGGAAGGGTGATCAAGTAACAATTAGCGACAGCCACAGGGCCAGTTTCCCATTGTAAACGTTCTTTTCCTCTGAATTAGCGCTAGCCAGGGCTGGGCATTTAATCTCTACCCGGCTTCAGGACGATCCTAAGACTGAGGGATGGCGAATCAGGTCATCCCGCTCCAGGGTGGCCTAAACCAAGCCGATTTGTACCAGAAGTATGTCGTTTTCCCGAGGGTTTTGCCGCCGCTGGCCACAGCAATGGTTTATGGAAGACAATCAAGGGGGCGGAAACAATGGTAACAATGGGGTGGTGTACTCGGCGGGCTTCCCCAGGGAGGGCTGTCGGTAGGCGGTCGGATGTTCCTCGGAAAAGGGCTATGGTCACGGATGCTGTGTTCAGTTCCATCGGGTATCCTCCAGACGACAACCGTGGAGGGGACGAAGAGGCTCTGGTGCCAAGCCTCGAAGGAACGGTTTGGGTCGCCCCTGAGGGCAGCCCACGGCTCACCTCGGAGGGAGCAACGCCAGACTGGTTTAATCTGCTGCAACACCACAGCCAGTTGGTGATGGCCGTGGTGGAGGTGGGCACCCGGCTCAATGGGGTTCCCCAGGCCCATCGGATTGTCTTTGCCAACGATTACTTTATTCGCCTGACGGGTCTGAGCCCCACGGATCAGCCCATGCCCATCGGCAACTTAACCTGGCTGACGCCGTCGGTGTCCCGGGCGCTGCGCCATCGCTTCCGGCTGCATTTCCTCCAGGCGTTGCTGACCAAACTGTATGGGGTGGGAGATTGGGTGACCCCTCGGCTCCGCCATGAACCGCTGATGGTGTCCTTAACGCACCCCGAAACCGAGCAAATTCGGCACATTGAGCTACGGCTGCGAACCACGGAATTGGGGCTTCAGGTACTGGCCCTTGATCCGGAACTCGAGGACAGCCTGCGCCGTTGCTGGCCCAGTGCCCCCACTCCCGCCACCGTGACCACCCAACTTTTGACCAAGGGATCTCCCCTCAACCACCTCATCCTCCAACTCCATCCCCACCGCTATGCCATCCAAGGACAGGTGTTGGTGGAAGGCACCGACGTGACCGAGCGGGAAACCTCGCGGGCGCTCATTCACCTGCTGGCGGGGCGCGAGTCGGTGGTGGGGACGGAGCAGTTTCTCCGGGCCAATACGCTCATGAAGCAACTGTTTGGGGCTCAGGATGGCTTTTTGCTGATTGCCGAAAACGATCAGGCCCAACTCTGGACCGAGCTAGACAAACCAGACTGGCACAACCAAACCTATACCCTAGGCGAGTTGCAGGGGTCATCCTTTTTGCAGGCCACAGGCCGAGGCGAGGTGATCACCATACCTGACCTCAACCTTGCCTGCCCCACCCCGGCGGAGCAGACCTTGGCGGCGGCAGGGGTCAGATCCCTGCTGCTGATCCCCCTGGTGATGCGCAATTTCTCGGCGGGGCCAGCCATTGGCCCGATGTTTGGGCTCGTGGGGCTAACCAGCACCAAGCCCTATGCCTTTAATCAATCCGACTGTAGTCTGGCCACCACCCTCATTCCGGCCCTCAATGCCTCCATTCGCCATAGCGTACGGGATCGATTTGTCAACATTCATCCCTCGGTGCGCTGGCGGTTTGAGCAGGAGGCCGAGCGCCTCAGCCTGGGGCTACCCCCGGCCCCCATTGTGTTTGAGAATGTCTATCCGCTCTACGGCATCTCCGACATTCGCGGATCCTCCGATGAGCGCAACCGCGCCATTCAGCAAGACTTGTTGGCTCAGTTCCGGCTGGCCCTGGCCGTGGTCGAGACCGTGCGATCTAGCACCATTCACAATGCCCTGATTGAACAACTGTGGCTGGATGTGCAGGATCGCATGGCCGACCTGGAACAGGGGGTGACGGTGGAGGCCGAAGTGACGCTGCTCCGCTACTTAAACAGCGAGGTGGAGGCCCATTTCCCCTACTTTACCCAGACCTGCCCCGCCGCCAACGAAGCCATCCGCCGCTATCAACAGGCCGTGGACAGCGACCATGGCTGTGTCTACAGCGCTCGGGCCGCCTACGACCAAACCATTGGTTACATCAATAGCCTGCTACGGGATACCTGGACGCGCTGGCAGCAGTCGATGCAGGCCATCACCCCCCACTACTGCGACCTTGAGGCCACCGACGGCATCGATCACATGATCTATACCGGGAAGGCCATCGACCCCAACTTCACCGATTTTCAGCTCAAGGCCCTACGCTACGAGCAGTTGCGGGCCATGTGCGACTGCGCCCGCCAGGGGTTGGCCCTCAAAGAAACCCACCAGACCAACATGGGGATTACCCACCTGGTGCTGGTGCAGATGGTGACGGTGGATATCGTCCATGACGAAACCACGGAGCGCCTCTTTGACGTGCGCGGCACCCGCGATACCCGCTACGAAATCGTTAAAAAGCGCATTGACAAAGCCCGGGATGTCGTCACCCAAGATCGCATTACCCAACCCGGCAGGCTCACCATCGTCTATTCCACCACCGAGGAATGGGAGGAGTACCAGCAATACCTGCGCTACCTGCACCGGGAAGGATTCGTCGGCAATGCCATTGAAGAGGGCCATGTGGAACCGCTCCAAGGGGTCAGCGGCCTCAAGTTTGCCCGAGTGGAGGTGCTCCCTGGCCTTGCCACCCCGCTCCTTCCCAGCCAGGGTTCCCCGGAACTGGGTCAAGCCTCGGTCGCCGATGGGCCTTAGGGGGTTTCAAACCCTAGGTAGCCTCGGGGGGTAATCAGCCAATCCTGATGTTGGCGAGTGCTGGCATTGCCAATCAGCACCACGGTCATCATGTCGATGGGGGCGCGGATCAGGTCGATTAGGGTTGTTCGGTGAATGTCTTGGTCGGGGCGATAGACCGATTTCACAACGGCTACCGGGGTCTCGGGGGCGCGATGGGCCAGGAGAATCCGGTGGGCGGTTTCGATCTGATGGGTGCGGGTTTTGGATTTGGGATTGTAGAGGGCGATGACGAAATCCGCCTGGGCCGCTGCCTCTAGGCGTTTCACAATCATCTCCCAGGGGGTGAGCAGGTCGCTGAGGCTGATGGCGCAGAAGTCGTGCATTAAGGGTGCCCCCACCTGGGCGGCGGCGGCCTGGAGTGCGGAAATTCCGGGGAAGACCTCCACGGCGGGAGTCCTACCATCCCAGCCCGTGGCCTGGAGTTGCTCCAACACCAGACCCGCCATGCCGTAGATGCCGCAATCGCCCGAAGACACCACCGCCACCGATAGCCCCCACCGGGCGAGGTCAATGGCCCGCTCGGCTCGCTGCCGTTCCTGGGTGATGGGCCAGGGCTCCACGATTTGCCCCGGACGACCCAGGGGCCGAATTTGGTCGATATACAGCCCGTAGCCAATCACCGCATCCGCCCGCACGATGGCTTGCTTGGCCGCTGGGGTGATCTGATCCAGCCGACCGGGGCCGATCCCCACCAGGAAAAGTTGCCCGTCCCGTCCGGTGTATTCTCGCGCTGCCTGGGCCACCGCCACCGTCACCGCCCCCGGTTCTCCCTCCAGGCGCATCACCTGTTTCGCCACGCACAACCTCCCCCCATCCGCCGCCAGGATCGCGGCAGCCTCGGCCACGCTGGGGGTTTGCACCACCGCATCCACCACCGCCGAGGGATTGGGGACGGGGATAGCCTTCAGGGCTGTCGCCGAAAAGCACCGTAACGGCCATTGCCGAGCCTTGCACAGTTCCACTAGGCCCACTTCATCGGCCTTTAGATCCAACGACGCCACCCCGGCAATGGCTTCTAGGGCCAACCCATGCTCCTCAAACACCTGCTCCAGGGCCGTTTCGATCACCCGGCGAGGGGTGTTCCGTTCGCAGCCTACCCCCACCCACAGCACCCTCGGATGCCACTGGGCCGTGGGGCAGTCCGGCTGGGGCGGGTGTGCGGTGGGACTGATCCACAGACGGGCGGCGGGGAGGGCCGCATCGGATCGGTCAAACACCAAGGGATGATCGGCGGGGAGAGGATCGCGCCAGAGGGGGGTGCCGCTGTCTTGGCAGATTTCGACGGGCTGGCCCTGGGCAAAGGCCGCACTGACCCCCGTCCAATCGCCGCGCCCTTTCCCCCAGCCAAAGGGGGTGCCCAGTTGGTCAAGGCCCTGGAATGCCTGGGCTTGGGAGGCTCCGGTAATCACCGGGTCGGCCCCTAGAAGCTGGCTAATTTGGCGGGTGAGTCCATCGGCCCCGCCCTGGTGCCCGCCGCAGAGGCTAATCACCTGGCGACCGGTTTCTTCCACCACCACCACCGCCGGATCCGTGGCTTTGTCCTGCAACAGGGGGGCAATCAGCCGCACCACCGCCCCCGTGGCCAGGGCAAACACCAGCCCCCGATGGGTGGGCCAAAGCTGTTCCACCTGGTGCCGCAGCGGCCCATCGTAGGTGTGTACCCGGTGCTGGACGGTGGCTAAGTCTGCGGCCATGGTGTCCGCTAGGGTTTGGGATAGCCACAGCGTTGCCGGCAGGGCCGCACAGATGGGGACTAGGGTTTTCACGCCCGCAGGGGTGGTGGCGATGGCGGCAATGCTAGACAAGATCAGCCCTCTACTAAGGCTACTGATCCTATCATTCCTGTCCTAGGCCAAGCCGCTGAGGATCGGCCTAGGACGACCGGTGTCTAGCCGTCGGCGGGGCTAGTTGATTTGGCCTTGAAGATACTCAATGACCCACTCAGGCCGTTCTAGATGGGGCAGCACGCCAGCATCGGGAACCTCTACCACGGTTTGCACGGCCTGGGGGTTGAGGCTAGCGAGGCGGCGGGTGATGGCGGGTGGGGTAAATCGGGACTTTTCCCCCAGCAGGATATGGGTGGGCACCGTGAGTTGGCCCATGTAGCGAGCCAGGTCAAAACTAATGGTGCCGTTGAGGGAGGCTAGGGCGGCGTATTGGGCGTTGGGCTGCTGGGTGCAGGTGAGATAGGCCTGCACCATTTGATCGGTAATGCGGCTGGGGTTGGCAAACAAGAAGGTGGACAAAAAGCTCCGAACCGCCCATTCATTGGCGGCTCCCAGTTGATAGAGCAGGGTATCTACACCGGGGGTACTGGCCAGCAGGGCGGGCAGACTGGCCCGATAGTCGCGGCCAAAGTCTCCATTGCCGGAGGGCGAGACCAGCCACAGGCCACAGAAGAGGTCAGGCCGCTGGGTGGCTAGCCGAATCACGACCCCCGCTGTGAGGGATGTGGCGATGACGCGGGCGGGCGGATCCGCCAGGGACTCAATCAGGTGGGTGATGACTTGGCAATAATCTTCGACCTGGTAGTTCCGGGCTGGATGGGCCGATTGTCCCCAGCCGATCAGATCTGGGGCAATCACCCGATGGCTTTGGCCAAAGGCGGCATAGGCCCGAGACCATTCAAAGGCAGAAGACCCGCCGCCCAGACTGTGAAGGAACACCAGCGGCGGACGGGTATCCTCGTCCGCCGCCGAGGAGGGATGGGTGTAGTAGGCCATGACGCCAAGGGGCGTGGACAACACCCGCTGAACAAAGCCCGGTGGCTGATACTGAAGCACAGGACATCATCCGTAGACAACCATTCGCCCTGCAATTCATCAATGAATCGCAAGGCCAGACAGACCTTGGGGATTAGTCAACCTTAGGGACGGAGAGAGAGGGATTCGAACCCTCGTTAGAGTCACCCCTAAACAGCATTTCCAGTGCTGCGCCTTCAACCGCTCGGCCATCTCTCCAGGGTGTGGGATAGCATTTCGCTACCGGGTTGTTATCGTAGCAAAAAAGGGCTCCAAATACCACCTTTGTTCTGGCCTTTGCCCTGGAAGGAATTTTTCGTGAGACCATAGGGGCATTCATAACCCACTTATTTCGCTTTCCATCGGCACTATGGCCCCTACCCATACCGTCATCGTTCACCATCGCGGCACGAACCAAACCTATCAGTTCCAGGTGCCCGAAGACCGCTACATCCTACATACCGCCGAAAACCAGGGCGTCGATCTTCCCTTCTCCTGCCGCAATGGAGCCTGTACCACCTGCGCTGTGCGGGTTCTAGAGGGCGACCTGGTACAGCCCGAGGCCATGGGGTTGTCTCCCGACCTGCGCGACCAAGGCTATGCCCTGCTCTGCGTCAGCTATGCCCGCAGCGACCTGCGCGTGGAAACCCAGGACGAAGACGAGGTCTACGAACTTCAGTTTGGCCGCTACTTCGGTAAGGGCAAGGTGCGTTTTGGCCTTCCCCTCGAAGATGACTAGTGGTCTGTCAGGCTTAAATTTTAGGGTTGCAGATATCCTCAAGGCCCTTCGACGGTTCGGCAGGCTCAACGCTCAGGGCGACCGTAAACGACACGTTCGGGCTGAGCTTGTCGAAGCCCTAATTCTTAACCTTGACACTGCACTGGGGGGATTCTGGGAAGCTTGGGCCGTGGATGAGGGCCGCCAGTTGACGGCGTATGGGAATTCCCGGCGGCATGGACGATGGCGGCTCAGCGCATCGTTGGCACCACGGATATGATTAGCGTTGGCCATTGGGTTCATCAGCAATTGTGACCCCTTGGTTGAGCGTTTTGCGTCAGAATAGCTACATTAATCAACAACCCAGTTGTTGCCGCCTAGGCCTAGCTAGCCCCCGATCCGACTAGCGGGATGGCTAGCCTCGGACAATGGGCCTTGGGCGCTTGTACAGACTTAGGGAGAAGATACCCATGGTTGCAGCCGTCGCGAATCCTCAGCAAAAGC
>JAYKHF010000162.1:0-7842 GCA_035285305.1 Leptolyngbya sp. | reverse complement strand
CCCCAAGCGGCCAAGCATAGCGAAATCCTCAACTACGGCCCCCTCACCCTAATTCCTGAGCGCTACGAGGCCATTTGGTTTGATAAAACCGTCAAACTCACCCACCTAGAGTTTGAACTGCTGCACTGCCTGCTTCAACGCCACGGCCAAACCGTTTCCCCCAGCCAAATTTTGCAAGAGGTGTGGGGCTACGAACCCAACGACGATATTGAGACCATTCGCGTCCATGTCCGCCACCTGCGTACCAAGCTCGAACCGGATCCGCGCCATCCTAAGTACATCAAAACCGTCTACGGCGCAGGCTACTGCCTAGAGTTGCCAGCCTCCGGTAGCCCATCTGTCACCGAAAACATTTCCTAGGATGAGCCGTCCTCGCCCCTGCGGGTTGTTCCTGTATGGGCGTTGGTGTCGGCCATCTGGGGCCAGAACTAGCCCTGTCGCTCCTCTAGAATGCCCTCTGCCTCGTGGGCAATCTGGCGCAGGGCATCCAGCATGGGGGGATTGGCCGTAGCCCACAGGCCCCGTTGGTGCGCCTCCAGCAGCCGTTCCGCCATATCCCGCAGCGCCCAGGGGTTCGATTGTTGGACAAAGGCTTGCACCTGGGGATCGAGCACATAGGCCTGGGCAACCCCTTCATACATGTGGTCGGCCACGCAGCGGGCCGTGGCATCGTAGGCAAACAGGTAATCCACCGTAGCGGCCATTTCAAAGGCTCCCTTGTAGCCGTGGCGCATCACCCCGTCGATCCACTTGGGGTTAACGACGCGGGAACGGTAGACCTTCGCAATTTCTGCCTCCAGCGTCCGCACCTTGGGCTGGGCGGTGATGGCGTTGTCGCCAAAGTAAACCCTGGGCTGCTGGCCCTGGATCGTCCTTGCCGCCACGGTCATCCCCCCCTGGAATTGGTAATAGTCGTCGGAATCCAGCAGGTCATGCTCTCGGTTGTCTTGGTTGTGGAGGACGATTTGCAACTGCCGTAGCCGTTGTTCAAAGGCTTCTGGGGCCGCGTGACCCTCCGCCCTCCGACCGTAGGCGTAGCCGCTCCAATTCAGGTAGGCGCGGGCGAGGTCTTCGTCCGTTGTCCAGTTTTGGGATTCAATCAACCCCTGCAATCCGGCCCCGTAGGCCCCGGGTTTGGATCCAAACACCCGATAGCGGGATCGCACTGCCGCCTGGGCGGGGGTTAGTCCCTGCTGTTCCCAAGTCGCGGCTTCCTGCCGTACCCGCGCCGCCAGGGGATTTTGATCGGTGGGTTCGTCCAGATCCGCCACCGCCGTCACCGCCTGATCAAACAAATCAATCAAGTTAGGGAAGGCATCTCGGAAAAAGCCGGAAATCCGCAGGGTCACATCCACCCGGGGCCGCCCCAGGGCGGACAGGGGCAAAATCTCAAAATCCACCACCCGTCGCGAAGGCCCATCCCACACCGGACGCACCCCCATCAGGGCTAGGGCTTCGGCCAAGTCATCGCCCCCCGTCCGCATGGTGGAGGTGCCCCACACGGAAAGGCCTAGGGTTTGGGGATATTCGCCATGTTCCTGGGTGTATTGCTCAATTAGGGTTGCCGCCGCCCGCCGTCCCACATCCCAGGCGCTTTCCGTGGGGATGGCGCGAATATCCACCGAAAAGAAATTCCGCCCTGTGGGCAGCACCTCCGGTCGGTTGCGGGTGGGCGCTCCGGCAGGGCCGCTGGGCACATAGCGACTATCCAGTCCCTTCAGCAAGTAGGTGATTTCGTTGCGGGTACGGAGAAGGGCGGGGAGGAGGGTGGTTTGGATCCAGGTGAGTTCGGCCCTCACCCCCAACCCCTCTCCCCCCAGGAGAGGGGAGCTAGAGGGGGAAGGGGTTGGGGGTTTAGAAAGTGATGAACTTCCCTCAACCTGAGCATCCTGTTTACCTCCGGTTCCCTCTCCCCCGGGGAGAGGGCTAGGGTGAGGGCGGATCGGATCAGGGGCAGCTCCGTCCAATAAGGCATCAACTAACCGAGCGGCTTCCTGTTCTAAGACTTCAACTACGTCGCCAAGGATGCGGCAATTTTGCAGGGCGGGGTGTGATGCCGCTTGGGATTTTGGATCAAAGGGTTCACCGAAGTCGGCGGTTAGGGGGTCGATATCCAGATTCCAGGTTTCGGCAAGGGCACGGGTGAGCCCCTGGCGACCGGGGCCGGGGTGGCGGGCAATGGCGAGGATTAAATCCCGCAGTTGGCGACCTGCGGGGCAGCGGCCAAAAATATGGAGGCCATCACGGATTTGGGCTTCCTTGATTTCGCAGAGGTAGGTATCCAGGGTGGGGAGGAGCGTGGGAAGGGGAGCAGGGGCGAGGGGAGATTCTGGGGAACTAGGGCTGGATTTCGGTGAAATTTCGGCCAGGAGGTGGGTTTCGGCGAGGAGGGCGAGGAGGCGATCACCGATGACCTTCAGCCGGGTGGGGTCGAGGCTTTGGGCTTCGTAGTATTCGTCTACCAAGCCTTCCAGTTGTTGCAGGGGGCCGTAGAGTTCGGCGCGGGTTAGAGGCGGCGTCAGGTGATCGAGGATCACCGCCTGGGATCGGCGCTTGGCCTGGGAACCCTCCCCCGGATCGTTGACGATGAAGGGATAGAGGTGGGGCAGGGGGCCAAACATGGCTTCGGGGTAGCAGTCTTGGGACAAACCAACCCCCTTGCCAGGGAGCCATTCTAGGTTGCCGTGCTTGCCCACATGGACAATGGCCTGAGCCCTAAAACTCCGCCGCAGCCACAGGTAGAAGGCGAGGTAATCATGGGTGGGTTCGAGGTCGGGGGCATGGTAGTTGAGGGAGGGATCCACATCGTAGCCCCGGCTGGGTTGGATGCCGATAAAGATATGGCCAAGCTGGAGGCCGGGGATGGGGAAGGCGGGAGTCGGGAGTCGGGAGTCGGGTAGGGGCGAGGTCTCCTCGCCCGACCGCCTCAGGAATTGGGCGAGGTCTCCTCGCCCTCCATCCCCAGGCATCGCGAACCCCGTAGGGGCGAGGTCTCCTCGCCCGCCCGCCTCAGGAGAATAGGGCATAGGTTGGCCCCAGCGTTCTACCATGCCGGATTGGACGGGGGCGGGGAGGTGGTGGAAGTGGGCTAAATAGTCCGACTGGGAGAGGGTTTGACGAATTTGGCGGAAGTCGCGGCCTTCGGGGTCGTTGGTGGGGCCAGCGGTGAGGCGTTGAATGAGGTCATCGCCATCGGCAGGGATATCCTCGACGGTGTAGCCTGCGGATTTCAGGGCGTTCAGAATGTCGATGGTACTTTGGGGCGTATCCAGCCCAACCCCATTGGCAAGGCGACCGTCACGGTTGGGGTAGTTGGCCAACACCAGGGCAAGGCGACGTTCCGCCACCGGGGTGCGGCGCAGGGTGGCCCAATGTAGCGCCAAGTCCGCCACAAAGTTCACCCGGTCGGGCACAGGCTGGTAGATGACAACATCGGTTTCCAGGGCATCACTGCGTTGCTGGGCCGCCTTGAAGGACACCGCACGGGTAATAATTCGCCCATCCACCTCCGGTAGGGCCACGTTCATGGCGATATCCCGAGGTGAGAGTCCCAGGCTTTGGCTGACCCAAGCGTCCTGGGTGCCGCCGCTGAGAATCACCTGCAACACGGGAATATCCAACTTTTCCCACAGATCCAGATTGGGGGTGCCGCCATCCAGCTTGGCCACCGAAAAACTGGTGGTATTCAGCAGCACCTCGATTCCACAGCCATCCTTGGGCTTCAACAGATCCAGCAATTCCGCCTGCACCTCCGGATCCTGAAGCGACGACACATACACCGGCACGGGCTGCAAGCCACGATCCATCAGAGCCGCACAGAGCGCATCGATGGGCGCAGTGTTTCCTGCGAGGTAGTGGGCGCGGTAGAAAAGCAGTCCTATGGGGAGTCGGGTAGGGGCGAGGTCTCCTCGCCCTCCAGCGTCAGCCGTCAGCAGTCGGGAGTCGGAATCAGAACTTAAGGTTGTAGTCCCCTCCAGTTCCCCTCTCCCACAGGGAGAGGGGCTAGGGGTGAGGGAATCCGGGGCTAGGACAAAAGGATATCGCCCCACCCGAGGAATTTCCTGGGGGGCTGGGGGCTGATAATCGGTGCCAAAAAGCTGATCGCCCAACCACAGCAGCCCGTGGGTGACGTTGTCTACGCCGCCCTCGTTCAGGTAGCGCCAGATCTGGTTGGCCAGGGTGAGGGGAACGGTGGAATGGCTGATCAGATCGGGGGCGGGCCGATCATCTCCCGGCAGAAGAATCAGGTGGGCTCCGGTTTGGGCAACGGTGTCTTGAACCACCTCTAGACCGTAGGGCCAGTAGGCGCGGCCACCAAGAATGCGCAGGAGAATCAGCTTGGCTGACCTCAGGACTGTGTCGGCGTAGGTATCGATGGCGAGTTGCTGCTGAAGCTGAAGCAAATTCGCCACCCGCAAACTCGGAAACCCTTGGGGTAAGCGTTGTTGGGCGGCGGCGAGGGTCTGGATCTCGGTGTCGGCGGCGGTGAGGAAGACCCAATCGGCGGGGGATTGATCCACAAAAATGACGCCGTCGGTGTCGGGAGTCCACCCTCCGGGGGTGGCAGCTAAGCGATGCATAGGGCAGGGATGACGGGAAGGGAAGCCAAAATCTGAAAGAACTCTAGCGTATGCCGAAGAGGGGGCACGGCCAAAGCTACTATAGACAAATAAATTTCGTTCAGCCCACCATGGCGAACCCTAGATCTCCAGAAAGATGGTCGTTGGGGATCCTAGGGACAACGCTTAAGATATCTAGTTTTTCTAGGTCGTTAAGACGGGCCACCGATTAGGATGATCGAGCCATAGGTTCCCCTTCATAACAGTCTGTTTTCTACAAGAAAAAACCTAAAATGGGCGACTTCAGCCCCGAAAAAAGCGAATGCCGAGGCTTTTCCCTGGTAGTGCCAAACACATTATTGCGCGAACAGTGCTGGATTCCATCGGGCTGTTCTTGGAGCAGTATAGCCAGCGCCACGGGCTAACCTTGATCACGGAGGCAACCTATCCACCGATCACCTCGGATCAAACTTCATTTTGGGTGATCCTTGGCCCCACCCTAGCGGTGGCGTTGGTGGTCTCGCCCGTTTCGCCAGAGGACCCACCGCAGGAGGACGAGGCCACGCCGGACGACGCGGTATCCCTCCAGCTTGTCCTGGATCCCGCGTCGGTGAATGGGTTTCTAAACCAAGTGGCCCAGGCGGATTCCCAGGCGGATTCCCAGAGTCTTGATGCGCCGTCTGATCTTCACGCCACCCAGGGGGAGATCCAGGTTGACCCCGCCGCCCAGGCCGAGTTCATGCTGGCTTGGATGGACTTTTTTACCTCGGCGACGCCCCTGACCTGCAAACCCGTTCAGGATCGACTGGATCGCCAGCTAGAGCGCAGTCTCTTACTGAACCAGGTGGTAACAAAAATTCAGGAGAGCCTCGATCTTCCGGTAATTTTGCAAACCACGGTGTCGGAGATACGGCAATTTCTTCAGGCGGATCGGCTGCTGATTTATCAATTTCCAGCGTCGCCCGGTGAGCTTAACACCCAGTTCACGACGGAGGGCATCCCAGACGGAGGTGCCCCTAATCCCAACATCGCCCCCCCTGACAACCCGATCCACCCAGGGGGCTATATTACCTACGAAGCCAAGGCCAGTGATGCCTTGACCTCCGTTCTTCACTACACCGAGAGTTTTTGCTTCAATCGCTCGCCCGCCTGCCGGGATCGGTATCTATCGGGCCAAACCGTCGTCGTGGATAACATCCATGACACCTATGCCAAGGTGCCCTGTTTACACCATTTCCTGGTTCAGGCCGAGGTGAAGTCTAAGGTGGTGGTGCCCATTTTAGTGGGTCAGCAGCTTTGGGGATTGGTGATTGTTCACCAGTGCAGCGCCTATCGCCATTGGGAAGCCTGGGAAATTGAATTCCTCGGTCACATTGCCGAGCACCTTTCCATTGCCATCAATCAGGCTCAGTTATACCAGCAGCTTCAGCAGCAAACCCAAAACCTAGAGGTCTGCGTGATTGAGCGCACCCAGGATTTGCGGGATGCCCTGGCCGCTGCCCAGGCCGCCAACCGAGCCAAGAGTGACTTCTTGGCCACCATGAGCCACGAGCTCCGCACCCCCCTGACCTACATCATCGGGATGTCGGCCACGCTGTTGCGCTGGTCTTTGGGGGATCTCAGCGATCGCCAGCGGGACTATCTCAATACCATCCACACCAGTGGCGCACATCTCCTGGCGGTGATTAACGACATTCTGGAGATGTCTAAGATTGAATCGGGGCGCACGGTGCTAGAGTTGCGCGAGTTTTCCCTCACCTCCCTCAGCCGCCAGAGTGTGGATGCCTTCCGATCAGAAGCCTCCAAAAACGATCTCGATGTTGTTCTGGATTTGAAACTGGCCCCAGACCAAGATAGCTTTGTGGCGGATCCGCGCCGGGTACGACAAATTCTGAGCAACCTGCTGAGTAACGCGGTGAAGTTCACCCCAGCCGCCGGAAAAGTCACCCTGAGGGTGCGGCGGGAGCAACAGGTTGCGGTCTTTGAAGTAAGCGATACGGGCATTGGCATTCCCGAGGCGGCCCAACCCCTGCTGTTTGAAAAATTTCAACAGCTCGAAAATGTGCGCCAGCGAGAATACCAGGGCACGGGCCTAGGTTTAGCCCTGACGAAGCAACTCATCGACCTCCACGGCGGATCGATCAAGGTGAGTTCTCGGGTGGGCGTTGGATCCCGTTTTACCGTCCGTATTCCCATGCAACGCCTTGACGGCAGCGCCCCCATCCCCAAGGTTCCGGCCCATGAGCCCGTGGTGGGCCGCATTGTGCTGGTGGAGGACAACGAGGAAAACGCCAGCATCATCTGCGATATGCTCACCGCCGCCGACTACCAGGTGATTTGGATTGTGGACGGATCGCGGGTGTTAGATCAGGTGGACTTGCTTCAGCCCGCTGCGGTGATTATTAACCTGAGCATCGCCAGCGCCAACAGCTACGACATCATCACCGCCCTAGGCCAGTCCCTCGGAGATCGGGGGGTGAAAATTCTCGCCCTCGTCACCGACCGATCCACGGATCAAGATCAACGGGCGCGGCGGGCCGGAGCCACGGCCACCCTGATCCAGCCCGTGAACCCTAAGCAACTGTTGACCACGATCCACCAGCTAATGAGCCACACCGTCCCAGGCTGAACTAGTCCTTAGAAACTTGGCCGAACGTCGTATCCCCCACGGTTCCGTTCGCCTTGAGCTGGTCGTTCGCCAAGCGTCCCCCATGGGGAAAAGGCGTGCCCCTAATGGGCTTCGACAAGCGAGAATTGCTGGATCTGGAGCCCCTAGGTAGACGGCGAGCCCAAACTCCCTTAGGGTAGTTAACCGTTTATCAGGACATTCCTCGGAACAGCCCATGTGGAGCAGCACTCTTACGGCCTATCTGCACTACCTCGGTTTTATGGTGGCCTTTGCCGCCCTCGTTGTGGAGCACCAGCTTTTTTCCTCAGATCTGCCCCTCAAACAAGCTTGGCGGTTGGTCATCACCGATAGTCTCTATGGCCTAGCCGCCGTCACCGTCCTGACCACGGGGGTTTTGCGGGTCATGTACTTTGGCCAAGGCCCCGATTACTATCTCCACAACCCCGTCTTCCATGCCAAGGTGGGCTTGTTCATTGCGGTGGGGGTGTTATCGCTCTATCCCACAATTTCGGTGCTGACTTGGATCCCTGGACTACGGAAGGGAGAGCCCCCCACCCTCACCTCGGCCCAAGGGCAGCGCTTCCTTTGGGTCGTGCGGGGGGAACTCCTGGGCCTCGCCCTGATTCCACTCCTGGCCGCCATGCTGGCCCGTGG
>JAYKHF010000161.1:0-14710 GCA_035285305.1 Leptolyngbya sp. | reverse complement strand
AAGAGATTTTAATCAAAATTCGCCGCATGATTGTGGAGCAGTACGGCTCACTGGATGCGTTGCCAATTGTATCTTTTTTACACATTGATACCGAACAAAATGCGCGGGTCTCTGAGGCCCAAACGGTACTGAAACAGGACATTTCCCTACGGCCCATCGAGCAAATTTGGGCCAAGGTGGAAGATGCCAAGGCAATTCTCAATAAACTCTCGGCCTACAGTTATTTGGATGAGTGGTTCCCCAGCGAACTGAAGGGGACAGATTCCATTTTGGCAGGGGCGGGGCAAATTCGTGCCCTGGGTCGGTTTGCCTTTAGTTTAAACTACCCGCTGATTAAAGACTATTTCAATAACGCTAAGGGGCGCATTGTTGGCCACGAAAAGTTCATGCTAGATCGCTGGAAGGTGCAGCTCGATAAAGGTATCAATATTTTTGTCGTCTGTTCCCTATCCGGCGGCACAGGGTCAGGCATGGTGCTAGATTTGGCCTACAACCTGCGGGACTGGGTGCCGATTTCGGAACTGCCGCAGACCAGCGCTTTTTTGGTGCTGCCAGGAGCATTTTCGGGCCTAGGAGATCGGGTGATTGCCAATGCCTATGCGGCGATGATGGAACTGAACCATTTCTCTCGTACTGACACCCGTTTTGATGTGCAGTATAGCGACAGTCAGAGCGACCGTATCACCTCCCAAAGCGGTCTCGATATGCCCTTTAACTTCACCTATCTAGTGGGTAATAGTAACGATAAGGTGACATTCCCCACCCTAGGTGATGTGCTAGAAATGGTGTCCCAAAACGTGTTTTTGGATTTCACCTCTGGATTCAGTCAGTACAAAAAGCTAGTGCGCGACAACGTTCGCAAACACTGGGCCAGCCCTGATGCCCTGGGCTATCCCCAAAACTTTATGAGCTTTGGTCTATCCAGCATTCAATTTCCGGTGGAGCGAGTTCTAAATGCCTGTTCGGCGCGACTGGCGGGTAAATTGGTGGACTGGTGGAGCAATCCCACCCCGGCCCCTTCAGCGATGTCAGATTTGATCCGCACCGAGATTTTGCCCGGTCTGTTTTTGGCCGAATCCGAGCACGACCACCAGATCATCGACAGTATCAGCATGGGCGATAACAAAAAGCCCTACGCCAAGGAGGTCGCTGACTGGGTAGCCAGCATTCGCAAGCGTCGTAATGATCTGAATATCCCCTTCGAGAATTTGCAGCGGTTCATTTCCAACGAGCAGGAAAAATACGCCCCCCACTTCCACGACACCGGCACCGACCCCAAGCGCTGGAGCGACTATTTTCAAAAAATGTGGGATAATCTCAGTTGGCTAATTCCTGAAAAGCGCAAGGAACTGCGGGCCACGGTGTATCAAATGGTGGAAGATCGCTTCCGAGGGCCGAAGTTTACCCGACAATTTTTGGAAGTTTTAATCGAAGTGTTTGCCGACTTCCGCAGCAAATTTGATCAAGACCGTCAAAAAAACTGGTTGCCCAAGGAACGCTCGGCCCAAAATACCCTACAAACGCTGCTGAAGCAAATCGATAACCACGCTCAGCAAATGCTGATGCTCAATCGCAAAAAGGTAATTGAAGACGATTTCCAGTCCATTATGCAGGCCCTAGAACATATTTATGTCTCCAAAGTAGAGGTCAAGGCCCGCACCCTGGGGGTAATGTTGCTGGACGGCCTGCGGGAGGAAATTGATCAGCTTTTGGTGGATCTCACCGCCTTTGAAACCATGTTGGCCAACGTTCATGCCGAATTGAAGGATAAAGAGCGCGTCTACACCCGCGAAACTGGGGGGCTGACGGTCAACGGCATTTTGCTCTACGACGAAAAGGAAATCGACGCCGCCTACAGCAAAACCGTTTCTGACCAAGAAGAAACCCTTTGCCAAACCCTCTCCCAACAGGTGCTCGAAGAACTACGCCTGCGCCTATTTGACCTCTACACCTTCGATGCCCTGAAGAGCAAAGACCTCTACGAACGGCTGCTAGGTCAATCCATGGAGGTGTTCCGGCGTCGCAGCCAACTCGACATTTCCACCGCCCGCAAGTTCCTGGAACAATACCCCACCGTGGAAATGCAGGAAGCCCAAATCAAAACCACCTTCGAGAAATCCGAAGCCTTTTTGCGCCTCAGTCAAGAGCAGAAAAAATTGGGCTGGGACGACAAACTGGAGAAGTACCAAAAGCTGGTAGGCATCCAAGGCGGCAGCAAACCCACCGACCCCGCCGTCTCGGCCCTGCTGCCGATGATCCGCAAAACTAGCACCGTCACCGACAAGGAAATTCGCCCCCTCAACGACCCCTACCACATCTACTTTGTGCAAGAAACCGGGGCCTTTCCCCTGCGGATGATTGAGGGCATGGAACGGATGCGTTCCCTCTACCGCGCCGTGTCCCAGGCCGACCACAACCCCCTCCACACCCACCAAGACTACCGCCAATTCGGCGACATCATGCCCGAAACCAGCAACGAACGGCAGGCCCGCTACAACCTGATGCTGGCCAACGCCCTCGGCCTGGTGCGCGAAGAAGAAAACCGGGTGACGGGCTTTGGGGAAATCAAATTTACCTACCGCGACAAGCTGACGGGCTTCGACAAAACCGACGTGATGGGGGCCACCTGGGAAGAGGCCGAAGACTTCCTCCTCACCGACCAAAACCGAAAACTGGCGGAAACCCTCGACAACAGCATTCGCGCCATCGGCGAACAGGCCGCCACCAAACCCCAAAAACAAGCCCTCTATACCCAGGTGATGACCTACCTGAAGCAGCAGGAACAGACCCTCCCCGGTGGCCCCGACAGCGAAGATTACAAACGCATCCAGGCGGCAATTTCCAACTTCGTCACCACCCACCGCCTGTTTATTCCCGACGACAACCCCCAACCCGCCGTCGCCATTCCAACCCCCGTGACACCTACCTCAGTCACGCCAACCCCTGTGATGCCGACCCCGATTACCTCAGCACCGATCCCATCATCCGTCCCATCCGCCGATGAGAACCTGGGTAAATATGCCAAACTCGTCGAAACCTGCTACCGTCGCGGCAATCCTTCCCCCACGGAGCTAGAACTGCTGGAAAAATTCCGCGTGAAGTATGGCGTTTCGGTGGAACAGGCAACGGCCATTGCGGCCCAATACCAACCCCAAAATACCATCGAACAAGCCGCCGCTGAATATGCCCTAATGTTCCGTGCTTTCATCGAAAATGATGGCGACATTGACCTAGAAGAACAGGCCCAACTGCTGGAACTTCAGGAAGAATTGGGCCTGACCAATGAGCAGGTAGCCATTATTGAAGAGAATGTGCGATCAGAGTTGGCTTAGGGATATGTCAAGATCCCAGGGTTCTTAAAGAACCCTGGGTTCTGAACCATCCTGGTCTGCTAGACGGAGATGGGTAAAATGGTTGCCGAACCGGCACCCCGATGGCTCGCCTGCGCACCCCCAGCACCAAACCTATATACAGGGAAACCCGCGATGGGTGGGGTGTAGGGTGGCCGAGGTGGCGGTGCATTGCGGCACCACCATTTTTTACCACAGGGGCCAAGGATGGTAGGGCCGCGAATGCACCCCACGGGAAGGGCGAACGGGTAACGGGCTTTGGCTGTTCGACAGGCTCACAGTCATACTGAGAATTGCGGTTGTCGGCGTATCCCTATTTTTCCTGGCGGGGAGAGTGATATTCTAAAGGCGTTATTGATGATCGCCTGGTCGAGCATCCCGTTGGTTGAGAGTAGAGGCAAGCGCTCATGGAAGTTAACAAGCTCGGTTTTGTGGCCAGCATCCTGTTTGTGTTGGTGCCCACGGTGTTCCTGCTAATTCTGTACATCCAAACCTCCAGCAAGCAAACTGGGGCTTAGCTCTGGCATGGCAGGTTGGATCAACCAGACCACTCAGGTTATCCGGTGATTGTATAGAGGCGCTGGCGGTTGTCAGCGCTTTTTTAAGGAGTACGAAACCATCGTAGGTGCCATGACGTATTGCTTAGGGATATTGGCGCGGTCGGGTCTGGTGCTGGCGGCGGATTCTAGAACCAATGCCGGGGTAGACTATATTTCCTCCTACCGCAAGCTGTTTGATTTTTCGCTGCCGGGGGATCGGGTCATCCTGCTCTGTACCTCAGGCAACCTCTCCGTTACCCAGGGCGTTGTCCATACGCTTAGCCAAGACATTAAAGGGAGCCAAGCTGCCAACCTGCACACCCTGCCGACCATGTACGACGTGGCGCGTTATGTGGGGCAGCAGATCCGGGCCATGCAAGAGGTGGATCGGTCTTGGCTGGAGAAGGACGGTATTGATTTTCAGTGCAGCATTTTGGTGGGGGGGCAAATTGTCGGGGAAGCACCCGCCCTATTTTTGGTCTACAGCCAGGGCAACTGCATTCAGGCCACCCCGGAAACGCCCTTTTTGCAAATTGGCGAAACCAAATATGGCAAACCTATCCTAGACCGCACCATTCACTTCGATGCGCCCCTAGATGCCATTGCGAAATGTGCCCTGCTGTCTTTGGATAGCACCATGCGGTCTAATCTCTCCGTGGGGCCACCGATCAACATGATGATGTATGAGGCGGACAGCTTCGAGGTAAAGCACCGGGCTCAGTTCCACGCTGGGGATCCCTACCTGCTAAAAATGCGTAAGCATTGGGAAGTCTCCCTCCGGGAGGCCTCCGCCAGTATGCCCGATATCGACTGGAACCAGGCCGATGAGGGTTTGCTGGCCGCCGAAACCGCTGACTTGGAAAAGAACTAGAACGTCGGTTCAGAAATCCGGGTTCTGCCTTGGCGAAGACCAAATCTCGTCTGCTACCTGATACAGAAACCGGGTTTCTAGCCGCCATCCTGATCGTGGCGTTTCAATGCGAGGGCCGCGACATAACCCGCCGTGGGTTGCCATTGGTAGATCTGCCAGCCCGACTCTAGTCCTTGGGCGGCTTGAAGCAATTTAGGGTTCGCGGGATGAAGGTCGGCGGATAGGGTCAGATCTACGGTATTGAGGGGAATCGTCAGCCCTACCCCCAGCCCTTTGACGTAGGCTTCTTTGCACGTCCAGTATCGTAAAAACTGTACCTGAGCCCGGTCTAGTGGCAAGGACAACAGGGTCAAGGATTCGCCTTCACTGAGGTAGCGGCGGCAGAGTTGGGCGAGCCGCTGCCGGGGCTGAATCGGCTCGATGTCGATGCCGACGGCCCCCCCCTCCCTTAGGACGATGGCCAGCCAATCGCCGCCGTGGGACAGGTTGAACTGAAGGCTGGGATTCTCTACCAGAAACGGTTTACCGTGGGGGCCAGTGCCGAGGGTGAGGCGGTTGGCAGATTCTCCCGTCACCTGGCTCAGCCACTGCCGCATCAGGGTGCGACTCGCTAAAAAGGTCTGTCGTCGCTGATCGTGATGAATCCGGTCGGCCTGGGTCTGTTCCGCTGGGCTGAGGAGTTGGGGATCGGGAGTCACAGCGGCTAGGGGCACAGCCATCACCACACTATCCGCCACCTGCCACACCTGGGCCGCTGGAGCCAGATCGAGAGGAAACAGCCGATCACCGTGGAATCTACGGAGACAGGACAGCCCCCCTTCCTCCGTGGGGATCAGGATTGGGCCTTGGTCGAATTTCGGCATTCCTACGGAGTTAGGATAGAAGGAGTCTGCTGCATTTTCCATTTCTGAATCAGGGTATCGCCTTGCCCGCGCCATCGTCGTCCTTCTCTGCCGATTCCCATCGCCCCCCCCAGCCCCATGTCTGTATTGTGGGCGGTGGGTTTGGTGGGCTGTACTGTGCCCTGGCGCTCCAGCGCTACCAGCGGCGGTTGGCCCCTACCCTGCGAATTACCCTCGTGGAGCCGAGGGATCGCTTTTTGTTCACCCCCCTACTCTACGAGGTGCTAACGGACGAACTCAAGCCCTGGGAAATTGCCCCGAGCTACCGTGAGTTGCTGAGCCCTTACCCCATCCACCATTGCCAAGACTGGGTGGAGCACATTGATGTTCACCATCAGCAAATTACCCTACGCCACGGGGAAATGCTGTCCTACGACTACCTTGTGGTTTCCACCGGGAGCCGCCTCAAGCCCCCGACCACCGAGGGCAGCCACCATGCCCTGCCCTTTACCACCCTAGAGGACACCTGGGCCTTAGAAGGGCGACTGGCCGATCTAGAACCCACCGCCACGGAGGATCGGCCCATCCATGTGGTGGTGACAGGGGCGGGGCCAAGTGGGGTGGAACTGGCCTGTAAATTGGCGGATCGGCTTGGACGGCGGGGCCGAATCACCGTTTTGGATCGACGTGCCGTGATTTTGCGTTCCCACTCCCTCGCCATTCAGCGGGCGGCCTCTAAGGCCATGGCAAAACGGGGCATTCAGGTGTTTACCGATGTGGATATCGAAGCGGTGAAGGAGGATCAGGTGGTTTACCATCGTGCTGGCCACCTCCACCATTGCCCTGCCGATATCGTCGTTTGGACGGTGGGTACGATTCCCCAGCCCTGGCTTGGCATCGAGATTCCTAAGCAATCTCCCCTGGCCCAATGTGTGGTGCGGCCCACCCTGCAACTGCCAGACCACGATAATGTCTTTGTGGTGGGAGACATGGCCGAAATGCCAGCCCAGGGAGACCACCACGCCCCGATGACCGCCCAAGCCGCCTACCAGGCCGCTCCTGTGGTGGCCCATAACCTCTGGGCCAGTATTCACCGCCGCCCCCTGCGCCCCTTCCACTATCATCACCTAGGCAATATGCTCACCCTGGGCAAGGGTGAGGCCGTCGTCCATGGCTTCGGGATTTGCCTCACCGGACGATGGGGGGCGATCGCCCGTCGCTGGGGCTATTGGCTGCGGTTGCCCACGGTTCACCATCGTTGGCGGGTGCTTCAGCACTGGCTAGGCTTGCGCGAAGGTAGGCCCTAGGCCCTAGACCCATCACCATCGGGCCGCGCCGAGGTGTGGAACGACCACCAGGACAACGCTGTCTGTTGATTCGCTAGTCTTGGGGATTCGAGGTTTCAAACTTGTAGGCGTGGTCTTGTAATAGACTGCTCACCTGATTTAAGACACTGTCGTCGGTCTTCTTCTGGATGATTTGGCGTTCGGGGAAAAATTCGGGTTTGTCCAGGTTGCGGGTGATCGCTTGGCGTACCTGTTCGGCAATCAGATCCGCCAGTTCCCCCCGGGCGGTGTCTCGCTGGAAGCTGGCCCCTTCCTCCGTGGTGGCGTAGAGGGGCGGCAGTCGGTTGAGGGCATAGGCGGCGATATCGCCCAAATCTAGCGTGGTATCGGAGGCCGCCTCGATTTCGGCCACCCGTGAGATCGCCTCCGTTAGCACGAGTTCCTCCATCACATTGATGAACTGCTTCCGGGGTACGGCCACCACTTCCCCAGTCAGCAACGCGCCCATGAGGCGGTCGAGGGCCATATATTCTTCAATGGATAGCTCTGAGGCCGTATCGCAAATGCGCCCAACCTCCGCCTCCATAGCGGGTGTTAAGTAGCCGTCTTGTAGGGCCTGCTCAACAATTTTTTCAATCGTCATGTGACCAAATGCTCCATTCTGATAGAGAGGGTGGGCAGCCGTTGCTGCGGGGGAACTGGGGACATGGCTGAGGGGGCCTACGGGAGTTAGTGTGCCCTAAACGCTGAAGGGAGGCAAGAAAAATCTATGATGATTTATGCCTTTCTCGATACAACAGTCCTCAATATTTCATAAAGCCAATGGCTTGCTTCCAAATTTGGTGCTTGCCTTGATGGTCTACCTCTAGGCAAATGCAGTGAGGATCCTGCCAGAGCAACCGCCCAGAAATCAAGTCACCCGTCAAAAGCTTAACCTCAATGGTCTTTTTCTCGCGAATCAGGGTTTGAAGCTGGCGAACACTGGGGAATCCGGTTGCGAACTCTTGGGACATGGCACCTAAAGACCATCGACATCTGCTGCCTTTACGTTACCGTGAACTCAGAAGTTCAGAATGCCACGGTGGAAAATCGTTAGGAAATCTCCCCTTCCGCCCAGGAACAGGGTTTAATTTGAAGAGCATGTCATCACGTGATGGGTGGGCCAACGCATGGAGTTTAGCAAGTACCACGGACTGGGGAATGACTTTATCCTGGTGGACAATCGCCATCAGCCCGATCCGCTGATCACCCCGGCAACCGCCGCTGCCTGGTGTGATCGCCACTTTGGCGTTGGGGCGGATGGGGTCATTTTTGCCCTCCCTGGCCAAAACGGCACCGACTACACCATGCGGATCTACAACTCCGACGGCTCGGAACCGGAGATGTGCGGCAATGGTATTCGCTGTCTGGCCAAGTTTTTAGAAGCCCTAGACATCGCTGACGGGAAGACTCCCCAAACTCCCCACACCTACCGCATTCACACCCTCGCCGGAGTTATTTCCCCCACCTTACAAGCCAATGGCCAAGTCACCGTCGATATGGGAATGCCCATTTTGCGGGCTCAGGACATTCCGACGACCCTCGGTACCCCCGATGACCAGGTCGTTAGCCTACCGCTCTCCGTGGCGGGGCAAGATTGGGCCGTGACCTGTGTCAGCATGGGCAACCCCCACTGCATCACCTTCGTCGAGGATGTGGCTGCGGTGAATCTGGAGAAAATCGGCCCCCAATTCGAGCATCACGCCGCCTTTCCCCAGCGCATCAATGCCGAGTTTATTCAGGTGGTGCGGCCCGATTATCTCAAAATGCGGGTGTGGGAACGGGGGGCAGGGATCACCCTTGCCTGCGGCACCGGAGCCTGTGCCTCCCTGGTGGCGGGGGTGCTGAATGGTCATTGCGATCGGGTGGCCACGGTGGAGCTACCCGGTGGCCCCCTCCAGATTGAATGGTCGGCGGCGGATAACCGAATTTATATGACTGGCCCCGCCCAGTTGGTCTTCCAGGGATCCATGGCCAGATAGGGATCCCTGTCAGGCCAGATGGGTCAGAAAGATCTCAACCTCGGAACTGGCTGCTCCAGATCGACCACACAGCGATAAACTGTCAGGCTGGAGTAGTCCCCCTAGGCGTCTGTCTATGCACGAGGGCGCGTATCAACGTCGCACAAGCTATCGCCTGCTGCTAGCGACCCTTTGGGCGACGCTGCTGTTGCTGGCGGTGGAGGTCATTGGGGGATGGGCCACCGGGTCTTTAACGCTGCTGGCCGAAGCCTTACACACCCTCATCGACGGCTTTAGTACCGTCCTCAGCCTCGTGGCGGTCACATCGCCCCAGCGCCAACTGGGCCGTGAGGTGTGGGGCCACGGGCGATCTGAGGTGGCGACGACGCTGATTCTATGCGCGTTTCTGGGGTTTACAGGCCTTAGTCTGGTCTTGATTGCCCTCCGTCAGCTTTGGGCTGGGTTCAATGGCCTCGACCATCCCTTTCCCGTAGACCTCGATATCCAGGTGCTCCGGTTGACGGCCCTGATGGTGATTGTGAACGTGGCCCTCGGGGTCTATGCCCACCACCAGGCCCGCCATCTGAATAGCCTTGCCCTGCGGCTCAATACCCAGCATTTCCTGGCCGATGTTTGGCTGAGCCTGGTGATGGTGGCGGTGCTGTTGGCGATTTACTACAACCAGCACTGGCTCGATCCCGTCTTTGCCCTGGGCTTACTAGCCTCCGTGGCCCGCAGCCTGTGGCGGGTGTTGAAC
The DNA here is from genome assembly GCA_035285305.1 of Leptolyngbya sp. GTDB lineage: Bacteria > Cyanobacteriota > Cyanobacteriia > Phormidesmidales > Phormidesmidaceae > Nodosilinea. The sequence goes on along the minus strand of JAYKHF010000161.1, from coordinate 5,065 downwards.
GAACAACTCCCGATGCTGCTGCGACCCACGGCCATCGCCCCGGAAGCCATCGCCCAGATCGTGACCCAGGTGGAGGGCGTCACCCACTGTCAGCGGATTCGGTCGCGGGGGATGGTGGGGCGACAGGTGTGGATAGAGCTGCATCTGGCCCTGCACCCTGAATATCTGGAACTAGCCGACGACCTGAGCGATCAGATCGAAGCCCTGTTGCGCCGTCAGTATGGCCCCCTCCGCACCCAAATTTGGGTCGAACCCAGCCGCCGCCAAGAGCCCTACTAGAATCCAAGCCTATGCACGCCGTTGATTCACCTATACTTTCTCGACCTTGGGCGCTTTGTAGGTTTTCATGGCCTCAACATCGGGGGCATAGACGCGCATGAACAACACCAGATTTTGATCGACCTCACCAGAGGGCAACCAGTTTTCTGCCGGAACACCTTCTGGTTGAGTGGGGGCAATGTGAATTTCAATGCCACCGTTTTCATCCAGCTTCATGCCGCCGTTTTCACCCACGCTGTACTTATTGTTGGCATTGGGAATAAAAAAGATGTTGGTGGCGTCGTACATGGTGATTGACCAGAAGGCATGGGCCGGGGGCAACTGGTCTTTGGTCATGCGGATGACGTAGTGTTCTGTGGAACGGATGGGCTGACCATCGGCGGTACCCACCCCGGGATATTGGGCCTGGTCATAGGGTTGCCCCACTGGCCCCATGCAGGACTGAAGCACCATCGGCTCCAGGGTCATTTGGCCCTTGGGTTGGAAGCACTGCGTTAGGTAGGGGTTGCCGTTGGGATCGTTCCAGACTTTGACCGAATCTTCATAAACGCCTTTGGCCACCCTGGCCACTTGTTCCCCATCCAGTTGTGCCACAGCCTGGGGGTCAAACGCCTTACCCGGCTCAATGCCCAGGGGCTTCATGATCTCCAGCACCGCCTGATCCATCGCATCATTGGCGTCAAACGTGGCCTGGTTAAAGACAAACTGAATGACTTCTAGGAAGTTGTTTTTGAACACCGTCTGATCTAGACCAAAGGTGGGAAATTCTACCGGAGAAGTGGGCAGCTTGGGCTTGCCTTGATACTCAGATAGCGTCATTAACTTCTGGGTCTGCATGGCATCCAGGTTATTTTTCATCCGATCAGGATCAACCGCCATTGGGGCGACGCGCAAAAAGACGATGGCGAAATTCCCACTCATTTTCAGGGTTTGATCAACGCCTTCGACGGGTTCACCGTGATAGCCTTTGGTGTGCTCGGTGTAAAAGAGCATGGTCGTGCGATCTTTAAAATCCCCCTTGGTGGTGGACAGGGGGATGTTGACATAGTGGTCGTAGGCGGAGGTCTCTAGGGAGACAAAGTTGCTGTCAAAGGCGGGGAACTCAATCACCACCGCATCATCCCGCAGATCCACGCAAGAAATGAGATACAGCGTATCGTTGTTGGGGGTCGGCAGGGCCTTCACCGAAGCATTCATTAGGCCGCTGGGAATGTACATTTTGTTCCAGCCGTGGGTGCTGAAGGGGTTGGCCTCCTGCATGGCAAAGTTGTTGATGGTGTTGTACATGGCCACGTACTGGTAGCAGTGACGCACGACCTGTTCCAATTGCTGGTCGGTAATTTGAAAAGTGCTCATGGGATGATGTTCTCCTTTGGTTCAGTGGAAACGTTGGATGGGGCCGGATCGGTGCAGAAACTCGATTTATTCGCGGTTAATCAACCAGATTGATCGGCATTCATCGAGGGAAACCGGGGGGTTAGCTGGGCTGGATAGACGACTTTCAGGCGCGATTCAGCAACACTTCCAACAGCAGGGCAATGCCTAAACCGCCCATCAGTCCGGCCAAAATTAACGGATATTTGCGGTAGGTGCAGTGGTAGATGCGCCGCAGTTGGCTGACGGTCTGCCAATATTCGATCGCCCCAAACAGCAGCGACAGATTGCCCAGCACAAGCAACACGAACCCCACAGTGCCGGGGTTTCTGGCCGTTAATCCAGCCCCCTCAGCGCTGAGAAATTTGTAGATGGTGAAGCCAAAGCCAATCATCGATAGTGCCGTGCGCACCCAGGCCATCAGGGATCGACTGGCGGCCATCAGGGTGCGCTCCACCGCCAGGTCAGTGCGGTCTTGGGCCAGTTGGTTGGAGGATTTTGCGCCGTCTGCGGTCATGGTCTTATCGGAAATCCGTTTGATGATATGGTCACGTAGGGACGGGGGCATCTCGCCCCTACAGCGGTTCCCAGGAGGGAGTTAAGGAAACAGCAACGTAAGCTGCGCCCGTAAGGTCCAATCGGCACCGCCCGCCGGTTTCACGACGTTGTAATACGCCTGCACCTGGGCATTCACCGGCTGGCTGCCGATGGCAAAAACGCGCCCAAATCCACCCCCGATGGGGATCGTCCATTGTTCGCCCTCGGCTGCCCAGTTGGCGTTGATAACGGGGGAGGTGGTGGCAAACCAGCCGCCGTCAAAGTTGTAGTTAAAGAAGGGCTGAAACGTAAACAGGCTGACATCGGCACGACGGCTATCTCCCGCAAAAGACCAGATCTGGCTGATTAGCCCCCCGGTCACAATGCGGTCTTGGGTAACCAAGGCGACTGCCGCTGGCCCCATCGACCACTTGCCGGTACCCAACACCGTATCCGTCGCGGTAGGCAACACCAGGGAAGGCCCCACGCCCCAGGTGAAATTGCCTGTTGTGGCAGGCACAAAGAACCCGGTGTAGTTGATGTCCCCCAGGCCAAAGGCGGAATTTACCCCGGCGGACAGTTCCGGCTGATAGGCGATGGGGATAATGGTGCGATTCACCAGGGTGAGGTGGTCGCTCAGGGGTGTGGGAATCACCGGCTGCACGTTGAGAATGTTGCTAGTGCGATCAAAATCGCCGACACCAAAGTTGGTGTTGTTTTGGAAGGGGACTGAAATCAGGCTGGCAATGGGGTTTTGGGAAGCCTTGGCTAGGTCGGCCTGGTCGGAGGAGGCAGAGGCGGCGGCGGCCTCGGCTTGAGCTATGGTTGGGTTCAAGGCCCTTGGATCTGAAACCTGGGCCATCCACCACGGTTGCGCTGGGGATTGGGTAACTTCGCTGACGGAGGAGATCCGCAGGTCGCTGGCATCTAGGCTGGGGGCGGACATGGCTGAATCGACTTCAGCCTGATGATCCGCCGCTGAGGCGGTTTGCCACCTTGCCCCCAAACCATAATCCCAGGCGGCAGGGCTAACTCGGATTTTTTCGTCACCCTTGGACAGAGGATCTGCCGTCAGCCAAGCGTCAGGGGTGCTAGCCGCGATTGCCGCCGAACCTCCCCCCAGACTGGCCAGTTCTAGGGTTAGAACACCACAGAAAAGGGCAGTGAACTGTATCGAGTCGATGGCGGCATGGGTTGGAATCATGGGTCTCAAGGATCTGACTAACTGCGGTGTTGAATCGCTAACCCGCTACCGGGTTCGTAACCACTGGGGGCATCTTTTTCTGATATTTTTTGGAGTAGATGCTGCCGGAAATGCCCGCAAACAAGGCATAGGTGGCAATGGCTGGCAAAATCCCTGGATCTTGAAAGTTCGCGGTGGCAATGGCTAGGGCCAACCCGGCATTGCGGCTAACGTTGGCCACGGCAACGGTCAACCGACCTTCGGGCTCAGGGCCACCGAGGGCATGACCAATGACCAGACTAGCCGCCGCGAACAGCACCGCCGCCAGCACCGGAATGAAGCCCATGGTGATCACCTTGGGCAGGGCCGCAATGAGAATCACAAAAATCAGCCCCAGCAGCAAAAAGCTGCCTAGCTTAAACACGGGCTCCTCTAGGTCGTCGGCCAGTTCCGGGAACCAACCATGAATCGCCAGCCCAAGGGCAATGGGCACAAGCTGCGCTGCCGCTACCTGTCGGAAGATGTCGGCAGGGTCAAAGCTGGCGTCGTTGGGGTAAATTGCCGCAAAAATATTCAGCCACAGCGGCACAATCACCACCGCGAGGAGCGCCGTCGTTGCCTGAAAACTCCCAGCCAGGTCTGGCAAGGTGCGCCCTTTCAGCAGCTTACGATAAATCATGGGTGCCCCCGGACAAATTGCCATCAGAGCCAGACCCGCCTTCACCGGAAAGCTCAGGGGCAGCAATTGATTGATAATCATCGCTGCCATCGGGGTCAGCACAAAGGAGGCCACCAGACATCGGGCCAGCAATCCCGGCTGACGCCACAGCATCGACAACCGAGTAAAGCCCACCGACAACCCAATGGACAACATCAGCACAAACAGGGTGAACTGGGCATAGCTGCCCAATAGAGTTTTAATGTCTAGCTCAACGTCCATAGGGCGAATAGGTAAACAGAAAACGGCGACATAGGTATGACCCACCAGGGTTCTGACTGAGCGTCATCGGTCAGAGATTGCAAGCTATGGTTGGTAGATCACGAAGTCCCCGAAGCCCTTACCCCCAGCCCCTCTCCTCGTGGGAGAGGGGATCCGGAAACGGCCTTCAAAGTCCCTCTCCCTTGGGGAGAGGGATTTAGGGTGTAGCTTGCTTCCCGTAGGGTGGGCTAGATCGTGGTAAAAGGGCACGTTTGTGATCTACTGAGGCTTGGTAGATCTGGGAACAGGATCCCTTTTCCCCAAACGGGTTACGGGCAAACGCCTCCGTGACGCGGGTGGGGAGTTACGTTTTTCGTAACCGCCCTAGCATTGGCAAAAATGTTGCGTAGGTTGGGGGTACAACGTAGGGAGACCCCAACTATGAAATACCCCCTCAGCCTTTGGTTAGCCCTCGGTACCGTGACCGCCACCCTGGCTTTGTCGATGGCGAGTTTGCAGGCCATTGAGCCCGGGGTACCCTTACCCGAAGCCCCCGCCAGTGACGTTGAGCCTCCGCCCTCCACCATGCCGATCCCGCCCATGCCCCGTCCCCCCTTCGACCCCTACGGCCAAGTGATCGAACGCACCAAGGCGATGGTGTCTGACTCCGTGGCACAGCGGTTGGCAGCCGCGTTGGATCTCAATATTCTCAATGTCACCTGGGAAGACACGGGGCGTTTCTATGGCTCCGCCGTTGGCCCCAACATTAGCGA
>JAYKHF010000160.1:0-3448 GCA_035285305.1 Leptolyngbya sp. | reverse complement strand
AGGGATCGAGGGCCATCAGTTGCGCCACTAGGGGCTCAATCAGCGTATCGAGTTGTTCGGCCACCTCATCCACCTGATGGCTGATGGTGATTTCTAGGGGTTGGATGGCCTGGTTCAGGTCATCAATGAGGCGCTCAATTTCCGGTTCTAGGGCTTCCTGCACCTGATCGACCCATTGGTCTGCGGCCTGCACGAGGGGGTCGGAGGCTTGGGCAAGCTGGTCGGACAAGTCCTCAAACCAGCGTTCGGTATCGAGGGAAAGCTGCTGGGCAAACTCCTGTACCGCATCACCAAAGGCGTTCAAGATTTGTTTAGACCAATCGTCCATTCGGGTTGACTCGCTAGGGAATAATGTCACGGACAGATCGCAGATATCAGAGAGCACGCCTGCAATCAACAAACCGGTACGGGGGTGACGCCCGGGGACTCCATCGCCGTTAGGGCTGGCTGGCTTTGCGCTTGAGGGCCTCGAGTTCTTGCCGGAGGGCCGTGACCTGTTGTCGGAGCATCTCCGCCTGGTCTGCTGGCGGGGTGGCAGGGCTGGGCTCATCCTCTAAAATTTCAATCTGGCGAGGCTCTGGCGACGGAGCGTTGTCGGATGCGGCAGACTGAGCCTTCGAGACCATATCGTTGACGAGGCGCTGGGCTTCTTCGGCGGTCATTTCGCCACGGGCCACCAACTCATTGACCACCATCTGGGTTTGCTCTTGCAAATCCTTTAGGGTATGTCCGGCCTTTTCCCCAGCATAGGAGGCGACCCCAACCCCTAGATAAAAGGCTTTTTTGACCACATCCCCAAAAACCGCCATGGCTAGCCTCCTTCAGATATCGCTCAGGCATCCTAGGCATTATCCTAGCGAGACTCTATCGATATCGTGCGACTGATATTGTGCTCAAACGCCCTAAAAACCGAAAAGACCCGGAGTCCACGCCTGTCACAAGCATCCCGTAATGCTGCTACCTTCCGGTCCTGACATAATTTGGGCGTTGCGACCGCATGGGTCCGAGTCACCTTTAGCATAGCACCTCAGTCGCCATCTGAGGTGCCCTTTCCTAGGCGATCTACTGAGGATCTTCTACTGATGGCGCTGAAGATAGAAGATAGCCTTCAGTCAAGGCAATACATCCCAAGGTGCCCGCCAGACTCACCCAGGATCCTAGGGGGCCTAGGGTTGCTAGGGCCAAGGCAATCAGCCCCGTCAGCCCCATATACCCTAGGGTAATGGCGACGGAGGGCAGGCCCCGCTGGTGAAGGCGCTGGTACAGGTGGGTGCGGTGGGCTTTGAATAAATTCTCGCGGCGGAATAGTCGTCGAAAGAGGGTGTAGATGGCATCCCCGGTAATCGGCAGCGTGATCGCGAGGAGGCTCCATTGCTGACTGGGAGCCAGCAGCAGCGCTACCCCGAGGGCTCCGCCTAGGGTGGTACTGCCGACATCGCCCATAAAAATCTTGGCGGGGGGCCAGTTCCACCATAGAAAGCCCACCAAGGCCGCCGCCAGCAGCCCCCATAGGGGTTGGGGCAAGTACCAGGCCAGAAAGGAAAACTGCACCAGGCTAACGCCGCCCACCAGGCCATCGAGCCCGTCCATGAAATTGGTGAGATTGACCAGGGCGGTGAATCCTACCAGGGTTAGGGACACCGCTAGGACGGTGCCCCCCAGCCCCAGGGACGCCAACCAGGGCTGGGGAAAGGGGCCAAACCCATAGATCGCCAAGCCCGCACTCAGTATCTGAACCCCGTAGCGGGTGCGGGCTGGGAGTGAGTGCAGATCGTCTAGGTAGCCAATCAGCGCCAGGGGCACCAGCACCAGCACCACCGAGACTATGGTCAGCGGAGAAATATCCGGTTGGAGCCACCGCAGCCAAGGCAAAGCCAGGAGGAACGCCACCCAAAACCCTAGCCCACCCCCTCGGGGGGTCGGAATGGTGTGGGAACTGCGCTGATTCGGGATATCCAACAGCGCGGCCCGGAGGCGCTGGCGGATAAGATTCACCAGCAGGGCACTCACAAGGGTGGTTAGGAGCAGGAGAATGGGCATGGAAAACGGCGGTGGCGTCTAGGGGCGCGGGTCAAGGGCCGAGGAACCTGATTCCTGGTCATGCCCCATCATGATAAACGCCCATAGTAAGCGCGGCCAATTAATTCTCGCCAAGCCAGTTCGGTGCGCTGAAAGGCATTGGCATTGGGCAAAACATCCAGAAGGCTTAAGGGCTGGGAGAGATTGGCATAGAAATCCACGGGGTAGGGCACAACGGTAAAGCCCACCCGCTCAAAAAGCCGCTGGGCACGGGGCATGTGGAACGCCGATGTGACGAGCAGGATTTTTCCATCTGAGCCGAGCAACGCCTGAACGGCCTCAGCCTCGGCGGCGGTGTTGGATACAGGTTCCGTCACGGCCGTGGCAGCGGCAGGAACCCCCTGATCCTCGGCCACCCGCCGTAGGTGTTCCCCCTCGGGCCTCTGATCGGGCTTCCAGGGCACCCAGCCCCCGGTGAAAATCAGCCGGGGCGCTTTACCCGCCCGGTACAACTCCAGACCACCCCAAAACCGGTCACTGGCCTCCCCCCACTCCAGAACCGCAGCCGAACCAGGGGCCGTGGTCAGCATTCCACTAAGAACAACAATGGCCTCAGCGTTGGGCAGGGCGTGAGGGTCAAGGCGTTGGCCATGACCTTCCACCGCTGCCATGAAACGATCACTCAACACCGGGGTGCTACACAGCCAAAACAACATCAACGCCGCCCAAATCGGCGAATGGCGACGGCTCACCAGTCCTAAGATCAGCAACCCCAAAATGAGCCCCGTGGGCAGCAGCAAAATAGGAAGAATCTTGTGGAGATAGATCATGGGAATTCAGGATGGTACAAATCCAGTTATCCCTGCTGTTCTATGGATGACCAGGATCTTGGTTGAAATTGATCGTCGTTGAGAAGGGTGACGCTGTCGCCCGATTGGGTCATAACAAACAGCCCTCGACGGTAGGCATAACGGTCGGCCCCGGATTCGATGCCGATACCCGCAACGGCCCCGTAGAGTTTCATCTCCGCGTATTCCGGGAAAAACTTGGAAAAGCGCTCTAGATCGGCGATGAAGTCCTTGACGTCGTTGACGCTGAGGCTGCTTTTGACTTCCACGGCTAGGACATGCCCCTGGTTCACCACCAGGACATCAATTTCTAGGGTGTCGCCCGCGTGGCGGCGTTTATTCCGCTGACTGACGCGATCAACCGGGATGCCCCGCTCTAAAAAGAGTCGTTCGCAGGCGGGAGCTACCAGGTCTTCCACAAAACGCCCCCAGGCCCCGCCGAGTTCGCCAATTTGTCGGTTGACCTGTCGTATTTGGCGGGCGGTTTCCTGAATTTCGCGGGCGGCTTTCTGGATTTCGCGGTCGGTCTCCTGGAATTTGCGGTCAGTTTCTTTGAACTTGCGGTCAGTTTCTTGGAATTT
>JAYKHF010000159.1:0-6998 GCA_035285305.1 Leptolyngbya sp. | reverse complement strand
CCCCAGCCCCTCTCCCAGGGGGGAGAGGGGAGCTAGAAAAGTGCTCAAAGTCCCTCTCCCACGTTGGGAGAGGGATTTAGGGTGAGGGCTAAATCAGGGCAATAGAGCAAGTTTGTGATCTACTGATCCTAGCTGAGTTATGGGCAGACAAGAGGCTTAAGACTCTGATTATTCAGAATTTTGGCTTGCCTTGATAACTTTCTACCCCCAACCCGTTTTTCCGCTCCGATAGCATCTTCTACATCTTTCCAGCCATCGTCCCTGGCGATCGGTGGGAATTTCATCGCTGGATTGATTCCTTGCCCTGCACATATCTTGCCCTGCGCATATTGTGACCAAAAATAGTCTGTATACTAGCTGAATCATCCAACCAACGTATTGTTATGTCCCTGCGCCAAACGCCCCTCTATTCTCGCTGTCTAGACCTGAAGGCCCGGATGACCGAGTTTGCCGGGTGGGAAATGCCCGTGCAGTTTGGCGGCATCAAGCAGGAACATGAGGCCGTGCGCACCCGGGCGGGGCTGTTTGATATTTCCCACATGGGCAAAATTCTATTTCGCGGCAACGGAGCCCTGGCAGCCCTGCAAGGGTTAGTGCCCTCCAATTTAGGACGGCTGACCCCTGGCAAGGCGCAATATACGGTGCTGCTCAACCCCCAGGGTGGCATTATTGACGACCTAATCCTTTACCTGAAGGATCGGGATGCCTCGGGCACCGAACAGGTATTTGCCATCGTCAACGCCGCCACCACCGATAAGGACAAAGCCTGGTTTCTGGAACACCTCGCCGGAACTGGGGTAGAACTGGTGGATCAGTCTAGCGACTTTGCCCTGCTGTCGATACAGGGGCCAAAGGCGCTAGAGATTCTGCAAACCTGCGTGGCCGAAGACCTTGCCACGGTGGAACGCTTTGGCCATGTGGACGGCACCGTCCTCGGAAAACCGGCCTTCCTAGCCCGTACGGGTTACACCGGGGAAGACGGCTTTGAGATCATGCTCGACCCCGCCGCCGCTGGGAAACTGTGGGATACCCTACTGAAAGCCGGGGTTGCCCCCTGCGGCCTCGGTGCCCGCGATACCCTGCGGCTTGAGGCGGCCATGGCCCTCTACGGCCAAGACATCAATGACACCACCAGCCCCCTCGAAGCAGGTCTAGGCTGGCTGGTGCATTTGGATGAAGTGGGGGATTTCATCGGTCGGCCCGTCCTAGAACAGCAGAAATCTGAAGGGGTGTCCCGTCGATTGGTGGGGCTGTCCCTCTCCGAACGCCACATTGCCCGCCACGATTATCCCGTTCTTCACAACGGCGAAGCGGTGGGTATCGTCACCAGCGGCACCCTGTCCCCCACTTTAAACCGGCCCATTGCCCTGGCCTATGTTCCCAGCCACCTGGCCAAAGTCGGACAATCCCTTGCGGTGGATATTCGTGGCCAGCAGCGCCCCGCCCAGGTGGTCAAACGTCCGTTTTATCGGGCTTGATCTCACCGAGCTAGCCCTTGACCCCGCTGCCCGTTTCGGTGGGGACAATGTAGCGCTGGAGCAGCACAAAGACCAAGACCGCCGGTAGCACCGAGAGGATGGATCCCGCTGCAACTAAACGCCAATCTAGGGAGAAACTGCCCGCCAACCGGGCTACCCCCAGGGGCAGGGTATAGCGTTCCGGCTGGTCGAGCAAAATCAGTGGCCAGAGAAATTCGCTCCAGGTGCCAATAAAGACGAAGATACCCAGGGTCACCAGGGCCGGTCGCGTGGCGGGCAGCATGACATTCCACCAAATGCCCAGGTCAGAGCAGCCATCCATGCGGGCGGCTTCCTCCAGTTCCTTGGGCACGCTCTGAAAGGCTTGGCGCATGAGAAAAATGCCAAAGGCGGAGGCCAAATAGGGCAAGACAAGGCCTAGGTAGCTGTTGCGTAGCCCCCAATTCACCGCCAGGATATACAGCGGAATCATCACCACCTGGAAGGGAATCATGATGGTAGCGACGATGAGGGCCAGGATGGCCTCACGCCCCAGGAAGGATAACCGCGCCAACGGATAGGCGGCCAGGGAGCACAGCAGCAGATTAATGGCCACCGTTAGCCCCGCCACGATGGTGCTATTGAGGAAATATTGCAGGAAAGGGTTGCTTTGCCACACCTGGCGATAGTTGGCCAGGGTAGGGCTTTGGGGGATCAGTTGGGGGGGCGTGGCCAGCAGGTTTTCCGTTGGCCCTTTGAAGGAGGTGCTGACCAGCCACAGCATGGGAAACACCATCACCAGAGCGATGATCAGCAGGATGCCGTAGATCAGGAGGGTGCGCCAGTGGGGCCAGTGAACAATGCGCTGGGACAGGGTTGCCATCGCCATCCCTAGCCCAACATCAGATCTTGCAGGAGCCAGAACCCCTCAAAGGACTCGCTGCCGGGACTGGCTTGGACGCCCAAAAAGTGGACTTGGCTGGCCTTGCGTTTGGCCGTTTCAAACATTTGGGCCTCGGCCAACAGGGACGGATTCGCCAGACTGGCCAAAATCCAGCTATCGGCGGCTCCGGTTTCCAACACGAGCTGCGGGGCTCCTCCCATATCAATGCGCCAGTGGGACAGTTCTAGCCCCGACATCCAGGCGGCTAGGGCATTGGCGCGGGGGGAAAAAATCAGCAATCCCGGGATCGCCATGCTTTCTTCCACCCGGGTCATGGCTAGGGGAAACGCCTCACCAAAGCCAATCTCCCAATCGGGCATATCCCGCAAAGACTTGACATCTAAGGTGACAAAGGCCCACTTTTGGCCCATTAGCGCATCGGGCAGCGCCCGGGGGGTGGGTGGAGGCGCGGCCACGCTGGGGGTGGGGGCCGTGGTATAGCCCTCCTGCTGGGGATAGAAAGACTGGTTGCGATCCGTTAACCAGTGGTGCAGCGCCAGGGTGCGGCGGCTGGGACGAGCGGGCAACCCTACCCCCTCACAGGCCCGCTGGATCATGTTCTGCATTTGGTAGCGGAAATAGCGAATGGTCGAGGGCGGCGTTGGGGCTTGGGCGATAGCTTCCTCGAGGGCCGTTTGTAGCGTATTCGAGTTGACCTCCGTGTTCGCGACAAACTTGCTGTAGCGAAACCCTTGATCCGGTTCAGACTGAATATCCACCGCCCCTTCGCAGATCAACACCTCCCATCGGCGTTTGTTGTTTTCATCCAGCAGGGGGCGAGAATAGAAATCCAGTTCCCAAATGGTGGCCATGGTGTCTAGGCCTCGCTTGCAGCTAACAGTCGGCCCACGTCGCCCAGGCGGTTTTCAGCCTCCGCCATCACCGTTTCCGGCTCCTTCAAAAACTCCCCGGGATATTTCTCAAGGGCACGGGTGGAGAGGGAAATGCGATTCCGTTCGGAGTCGAGGGCAATGATGACCGCTTTGATCGGCTGGCCCACCTGCAACACGGCGGACAGGGACTCGATATAGTTCTTGCTGATTTGCTTGATGTGCAACAGCCCCGTGGTGCCATCAAAGTCTACAAAGGCCCCAAAGGGTTTCAGACTGGCCACGGTGCCCTCCACCAGTTGCCCCAGTTCTAGCTGGCCCATCACCTGGCTACGGGCCGCCGCTCGCTGAGACATCACCAGCTTGTTCTTGGCCGAGCTCACCTCCAGGAATCCAACGGTGATCCGCTGACCCACCGCTTCTTCTAAGGATTCGTAGGTGCCGCTGAGTTGGGATCGGGGCACAAACCCACGCAGCCCTTCCACATCCACCGTCACGCCGCCCTTATTAAAGCCCGTGACCTTGACCTCCATCACGGCCCCCTGATCCGCCATTTCCACCAGCTTGTCCCAGAGTTGCTTCACCTTTAGCTTGCGGATGGAGAGCAACACCTGGCCATCGGCATCCTGGTCGCGGATCACCTGGAAGGCGTATTCTTCCCCCACCTCCAGTAGTCCCTCCAGGGTGTGTACCGCCCGCACGGCGGCTTCCCGCAGGGGCAAGAAGGCCGAGGACTTGCCACCAATGTCTACGGTTGCGCCATCGTTGGCGAGGGCGATGATGGTGCCGCGAACGGTGCTACCCACCTGAAAATCGTAGTCATGGGCAGCCAGAGCCTTAGCAAAGTCTTCGGTGGAAAAAGTCAAGCGTGGTTCTCCTGAAGCTCAGCAAATCGCAAATCCTGTAGCTTTCTACTATACACCCGCCCCCAGCCAACCGTTAGCCCCCGCCCCAATCCTAGGGGTAGGCACCGTTGTCCAGAGTTCTCTATATTTCTAGTATCAGTAGATAACAAACTTGCTCTATTGCCCTGATGTGGCCCTCACCCTAAATCCCTCTCCCAATGTGGGAGAGGGACTTTGAGGATTTTTCTAGCCCCCCTCTCCCCCCTGGGAGAGGGGCTGGGGGTGAGGGCTACGAGGACTTTGCGATCTACTGGGTATTCCTACTTTCTCGTATTCCTATCACGCCGGTTGCTCAACCGCGATCTACCCATGCCCCTAACCGTTGGCGATCCCGCCCCAGATTTTTCCCTGCTCGACGCCGAGGGCACCCTTTACAGCCTAGATTCCCTCAAGGGTCAGCGGGTTGTGCTGTATTTTTATCCCCGCGACAATACCCCGGGTTGCACGAAGGAAGCCTGCGGTTTTCGCGATGCCTATGCCGCCTACCAAGCCCAGGACATTGTGGTGCTGGGGGTGAGCGCAGATGATGCCAAGTCCCACACCAAATTTGCCGCCAAACACCACCTCCCCTTTCCGCTGCTGGTGGATGAGGGCGGCGAGGTGGCCAGTCGGTTTGGGGTCTATGGCCTGAAAAAGTTCATGGGCAAGGAATACTTCGGCATCACCCGCAGCACCTTCGTCATCAGCCCTGAGGGTATCCTGGAGCGGGTTTACCTGAAGGTTAAGGCCGAAACCCATGCTGAGACCATTCTGGCGGACTTGGCCGAGGGCTAGCTGAGGCCCGTCCCGATGAATCGCCCGTCCCATAAATTACCTATGCCCAATGAATCGCCTATGCCGGAGGAGCGGTCATGTCCTACCTTGCCCATGGGCTGAAGACCCTGATGGGGATCCTGTTTCGACGGCCTCTTCTGGGTGTCTGTGTGATTCCGGTGCGGCCCGATGGCACCATTGTGTTGGCCTTGCGCCGAGACAACCACCGCTGGGGCCTGCCCGGTGGAATGGTGGACTGGGGTGAGGATGTGATTACCGCCGCCCGTCGTGAGTTGCGGGAAGAAACGGGCCTGTCATCCGCTGAACTGGATCGACTCGTAGGGGTCTATTCCCAGCCCGGTCGTGATCCAAGGTTTCACTCGGTCTGCGTCGCCGTAGCCATGCGGGTGCAGGACTGGCCCACCGTGGCCGACCCCCGCGAGGTGCTGGCGGTGAAAGCCTTCTGCCGCGATGCCCTACCCTGGGATCACCTCGCCCACGATCACCGCCAGCACCTTGAGGATTTTTTCCAGGGCAAAACGGTTTTAGCCTAAGCTGGAATAACCGAAGGCCCTGACCCAAAGACCGCAGGCATTGCCTTTGGGTCAGGGCTACAGTGACATCATGGTTGTATCGATTTCGTCCGGGCTATGAAACCCTCCTCCGCCATCATCCCGCGCACAGGTCGTCTGAAGGTGCCCAGCGGCACCCTATTCTGGCACGAGGCCGGACGCGGAGAAACCCTCGTTTTTCTCCACGGTTCCTGGCAAGATAGTGGCCAATGGCTCCCGGTGATGGAGGCCATGGCCGCCGACTACCACAGCCTTGCCCCTGACCTGATTGGCTTCGGAGAATCGGCCAGTACGGCCCCCGTTCATTCCGTTGCCCTAGAGGTGGAAGCCCTGCATACCCTGCTGCAAGCCCTGAGAATTTCCCGCTGCGTGCTGGTGGGGCATTCCCTGGGGGCGTGGGTGGCCCTACGCTATGCCCAGAACTATCCCCAGCAGGTGCGGGGCCTAGTCCTCGTGGAACCCGAGGGCTGGGCCAATCCCCAGACAGCCCAACGCTGGCGGCTGGATCGCTGGCTCGTTTCTCCGATTTCGCCCCTGATCACCCTAGCGGCATGGCTAGGCGGCAAGGGGCGGCAGCGGACTTGGCAACGACGACGGCATCTCCTGCGGCAGTCTCCGGCGGCTTGTCAAATGCTGTTTCGTCGTCGCCTAGCCGATATTGTGGCGGAACAGGTAGACCCCAACCAATGGCCCCAAACCGGGCCAATCCTACAACTCATGCCCAACCCGCCGTCCCCCACAGAGGGGTCTAACCTGCCCCAAAGGCCACCCGATTTCACTTCGCTGCAAACGGCCACCATTCCCGCCGCCGATACCCCCCTGGGGCTAGCCGAAGCCGCCACAATAACGGCGATCCAACAGTTTGTGGCCACCACCCTCTTGACCACTTCGATCTAGTGGATCACCTACTCTGATCATCTGATCCATTGAGATGGCGAGACGGGGTCAGGGACTAGGCCGCGAAATCACCGAACACCGGTTTCATAGGTGTGGGTCACGAGGCTGACGGTGGGGCGGTTGCCTTTGAAGGTCAACGACATGCTGGGCATCGTCCTAAGACTCTGCCCTTCCGTCTTCGGTTGCGCCAGAGCGATAAAAGCAGTGCCCGCTCTGGCCAGTCCCGCCTATTTCGCTACGGTTGTGACTTGCTCCGCCGCATCTGCTGCGATTTGACCCTACGGTCTACCGAATTCGACCAGGCCCTGCAACGTTTGTCCCCGTACTGGGGCAGCGCAGTGTTAGCCTGCCTTAAACTTAGGTATACACAACCCATCTATCTGTACTATGAGCTATCGCGACATCATTACGATTGAACCTGATAAGCGTGGTGGCAGGCCTTGCATCCGCCGGATGCGCATTACGGTCTACGATGTCTTGGGGTGGTTAGCAGTTGGCATGTCTACCGCTGAGATCATTGATGACTTTCCAGAATTGACAGAAACCGATATTAGGGCTTGCTTGGAGTTTGCCGCTGATCGCGAACATCGTTTAGTTGCGTCGGTGAGTGCTGCTTGAAACTACTGTTCGACCAAAACCTT
>JAYKHF010000158.1:0-14918 GCA_035285305.1 Leptolyngbya sp. | reverse complement strand
CGCTTGATTTCAACTCAACACTCCAAGGCAGAGGGCTAGGGATACCACGCCAAGGGTGCAATGTTGGCGGCATGGTCAATAAATGAGATTGTCTCATAAATAGACTTGAGTTAACCATAGTAAGTCTATTTATGAGATAAATTAGTCCAGAAAGAGGGCGGCAAGAAGACCTGGGTCAAAGGGACAGGAGACCTGCCCCCTACCTAGAACCAACACTGTAGGGGCGCGAAAACCGCGCCCGACGCAGAATCTTTTGTCAGTCAGCCAGCAAGCAGACGGTTGGGTGAATACCGCTGGGAAATAAAGGGGTTCGTCAGGAAGAGTCTTTTTTAGGGAATCAGTCGTCTATTTGATAGACCTGCTTTGATGCAAATAAGTCTTATCTTGAGACTAAACCTTGACACAAGCAAAAAAGACCTGCAAGGTTCACCTTGCAGGTCTATGGAGTGACGTTATTTCGGGGGGTCTAGGTTAGGAAATCCGTACTCCGTGGGATTTAGCTTTGACCTTGACCTGTCCACTGTTGGAATTGCTCCCAGAGATCAATGGGGCCAATTCCCCCCACCACATAGAGGGCAATGAACAGGAAAATCACGATCAAGATGAGTTTGACGGTGTTTTTAATGAGCTTAAACACCCAGCCCACAATCAACAGGGCGAGGATGATGGCTCCGAGCACAATCATCCAATCCATGGCACACCTCCCTAGCGGAATGGGGTTAGAAGAAGGCGGGCTGGTGGCGGATCAGGCTGAGGAATTCTTCGCGGGTCTTTTGGTCATCCTGGAAGCAGCCCAGCATGGCGCTTGTCACCGTCCAAGAACCAGGCTTTTGGACGCCGCGCATCACCATGCACATGTGGCTGGCTTCCACCACCACGGCCACCCCCCGGGGTTCTAGGATTTCCTGAATCGCTTCGGCCACCTGGCGGGTGAGGCGCTCTTGCACCTGAAGACGGCGGGAGTACATTTCTACAATGCGGGCCAGTTTGCTGAGCCCCACCACCCGCTGATTGGGGATGTAGGCGACGTGGGCACGGCCCATGAAGGGCAGCATGTGGTGTTCGCACATACTGAATAGGTCGATGTCGCGCACCAGCACCATTTCGTTGTGGCCTTCGTCGAAGATGGCCCCATTGACTAGTTCCTCCAGGGATTGCTGATAGCCGCTGGTGAGGAATCGCATGGCATCGGCCACCCGTTTGGGGGTTTTCAGCAGCCCTTCCCGGTCGGGATCTTCGCCCACCGAGAGCAGCATGGTGCGCACCGCCTCCTTCATGTCGTCATGGCTGGTTTCGGGGATAGCGTAGGGCTTGGCCTCGTTGCCATGGCTGAGGGTGCGGTCGGGCAGAACGGAGGGCGCGTTACCCAAGGCGCTCAGACCGTTGGGGGCGACTTTGTCGTTGAGGCCATTGGAGGATGCGATAGTCATAGGGTTTAACCAAACTTCAGGTGTTCAACAAAATGGAGACCGCTCTCTGAGACGGTCAAACGGCACGGACGGTAAAAACTTCAGGGGTTAACCCGCTACAGGGCTCCCCCAGCGGGCATCAGCACGATGTCTTCGATGACCGCGTAGGTGGGCAGGAGGATGGTGCTCAAGATGGTTTGGGCTACCAGTTCGGGGGTCAACATTTGGCTACGGTCAAAGTCGGCGTGAACGGTGTCCGTGTCCCACAGGGGGGTGTTCACGGAACCGGGCGTTACCATCACCACTCGGATGCCGTGGGCGCGTTCTTCCACAGCCAGCACCTTGGACAGAGACACTAATCCAGCCTTGCTAACGCTATAGGCTCCCCAATCCGGGAAGGCAGATTTAGCGGCAATGGAGGAAATATTGACGATGGTGCCACCGCCAGAACGCAGGGTGGGCAAGGCCGCCTGGATACACTGAAAGATGCTCGTGAGATTGAGATCCATCACCTGCTGCCAGTGGTGCAGGGGCGTGGTGGCGAGGGATCCGGTGTAGCCCATGCCCGCGTTGTTAATCAACACGCTAAAGGGGCCGAAATCCTCAATGATCTCGACCATGCGGGGCTGCACCTGAGGAATATCCGCGAGTTCGATGGCATAGCCCTTGGCCACCACACCATACTCGGCCATCTCATCGACGACGGGTTGCAATCGCTCGAGGGATCGACCCAAGAGCGCTACGTCATACCCCGCCTGGGCCAGGGCATGGGCCGTAGCTCTGCCAATACCACGACTGGCTCCTGTAATTAGGGCGCGACGCAGCAGGTCGGAACGGGGGGAATTGTCCAAAACTGAATACCCAAAACCAACAAAAAGCGAACCAGGGGCTAGGCGAGACCTATGGAGGGAGGGCTGCTAAGCTCGCGGCTTTAAGCGTTCCCGGATCGGGGCGATGGTGCAAATCAAGGTCAGGCCCAGATCTATGTTAACAAACGTAAAGCCATTCTCTCAGGAATCGGGACGATAAAAGTCTTCGATGGTGATTCCCGAGAACACCCTATTATGGCACCCCGCCATCCTGCCATTAGGCAGCGGCTTCGGCAAATACGCCAATCTTGCGATATTTCTGATAGCGCATTTGCTGGAGGGCTTCAGCGGGTAACAGCGAGAGTTCCTCAAGGTTCTTGACGAGGGCTTGCTTGAGAATGTCTGCGGCCTGGATGGGGTCGGCATGGGCACCGCCCACGGGTTCTGGCAAAAGCTGATCCAAAATGCCTAGGTTTTTCAGATCCCAGGAGGTAATTTTCAACGCTTCGGCGGCTTCAGCGGAACGCCCTGCATCTTTCCAGAGAATGGCGGCGCAGGCTTCGGGGCTAGCCACGGTGTAGACGGAATGCTCAAACATCATCAGCCGATCCCCCACGCCAATGCCCAGGGCACCGCCGGAACCGCCCTCACCAATGATGGTGCAAATAATCGGCACCCGTAGACTAAACATTTCTCGCAGGTTATAGGCGATGGCTTCCCCTTGGCCCATTTCCTCGGCCTCATAGCCGGGATAGGCCCCAGGGGTATCGATGAAGGTAATGATTGGCATTGAAAATTGATCGGCATGGCGCATGAGCCGCATCGCCTTACGATAGCCACCGGGGGAAGCCATGCCAAAGTTGCGGGCTACGTTGTCCTTGGTGTCGCGGCCTTTCTGGTGCCCCAAAATCACCACCGGACGCCCCTCTAGACGGGCCACCCCGCCCACGAGGGCCGGGTCATCCTTGCCGGAACTGCGATCGCCGTGCAGTTCAATCCATTCGTCACAGATGGACTGGATATAGTCTAAGGTGCTGGGGCGGCGGGGATGACGGGCCACCTGCAACCGCTGGGCCGGGGTCAAACTGGAAAAAATTTCCTGCCGCAGATGGGCGGCTCTGGCCTCGAGCTGACGCAATTGAGCGGATACATCGACATCATTTTTTTCCGCCAAATCACGGATTTGGGCAATGCGTCCCTCCAACTCCGCTAGGGGCTTTTCAAAGGACAACAAAATTGACTTGCGCTCGTTAGGGGCCATGGCCAACAAATACAACGATAGGGAAAGCAAAACTGACCCCAGCCGCAGCGGATGCAACTATCGGGCCTTTTCTAGAATACCAAGCTAGGTTCCCCTTCCCGCCACCGGTCTAGGTTCCGTCCAGCAATTCTCAGTTTGGCTCGTCACCGTTCACCCTGAGTCCTCCTCCGTTCGCCTTGAGCTGGTCGTTCGCCAAGCGTCCCCCATGGGGAAAAGGCATGACTCCCCTGGGCTTCGACAGGCTCAGCCCGAACGGCACATCCTGAACGGGACTCAGCCCGAACGGGATATCCGTCACGCCCAAGCCCTCGGACGCACCGAAAGCGCCACGGTACACTGAAGGAGCCGGTCAAGGAAATCCGGATTTTTCACAAAATTCCCCTAGGCCACGGCAGAAAGCCCCCTATAGTCGGGAAATAGGTTTGACGTTATCAGGGATAGCCAGACTGGTTCACCATGCTCGCTCTTTTTCTTTCCGTTAGCGCTTTGAGGCTTGGAAGTGTCTCTGCCCACCTCGGCCATTACCACCCCAGTTTGGTGGCTCTGTCCATTGCTATCGCCATTTTCACCGCCTATGCGGGCTTCCTGATGGCGCAGTTTGCCGAGCCGGTGCAGGATCGGTGGTTGCGTCACACCTTGCTTACCCTGAGCGGGGTCTCCCTAGGCGTGGGCATTTGGGCTATGCACTTCGTGGGCATGTTGGGGTTTCACCTGCCTTGCCCCATTACCTACGGTTTAAAACTCACGCTGGTATCTATGGTGCCCGGGGTGGTGGCCAGCATCTATGCCATGCACCTGATTACCCAAAATCGTCCTAGGGCCAAGGTGGTGTGGATTGGGGGCACGCTGTTTGGTCTGGGCATTGGCACCATGCACTACACGGGCATGGCGGCGATGCAGTTGGATGGGCTGATTCGCTATAACCCGCTGGTGATCGTGCTGTCGTTGGGGTTGGCGGTTCTGCTGGCCACCCTAGCCCTATGGTTTCGCTTCTATGGCGGCCATTGTATCGGGCTAGCCCAGCGCTATCGCCTCGGGGGATCGGCGGTGGTGATGGGGTTGGCCACCGCCGGGATGCACTACGTCGGCATGATCGCCGCTCAGTTTTGGTGTAATACCGACGCGACGGATCTCAGGGCAGGGCTAGCCCTCCACGAGCTCGCCACAGCGGTGACGCTCACCACAGTGCTCCTCACCGGGGCGGTCATGCTGGTGGTGTTGCGGGAAACCAAACGCCAGCAAGATCAGCAGCGTCTCTTGGCCGAAACCGAAGCCTGGTATCGAGCCATGATTGAACAGGCCCCCGACGGCATGGTGGTGGTGGATGCAGATGGTCGGATTGTGCTGAGCAACGCCACCATAGAGGTGCTATTTGGCTATACCCGGGAGGAACTACTGGGGCAGTCTATGGCTAGCCTAGGGTTAGGGAACCTATACGACATCTATGCGCTGGCGCAGCCCGATGACGCCCTTGCCGCATCCTGTTCCCTCGCCAATCGGCCTGGGCGTGGTCAAGTGATCTGGGGGCGGCGCAAAGACGGTCGTGAATTTCCCCTGGAGGTGGGGGTGGCGCGGCTACCAGCCATTGGCACCCATGGCGTCAGTTTGTTTGTGGCGGTGCGGGATGTCACCGAACGCCAGCGGGCCGCCCAGGAGATGGATCGCCAGCGGGAAATTCTACAATCCATTCTCGACAAAGCCCCGGTGGGGGTTGCCATTACCGTGGAGGGCGTGGTTCACTTCGCCAACCCTCGCATTCAAGAACTAGTGGGGCTGAGCCTGGGGGATTCTCCCCTCAAAATCTACGCCGATCCAACATCCCGGGAAGCCATGTTGAAGACCCTGGCCGAAACCGGAATTGTGGAAAATCAGCGGTTTGAAATGTATGGCCCCACGGGGGATATTCGAGATATTATGGCGACTTTTCTAGCCATAGAATACGAAGGAAAATCCGGTGTTTTGGGCTGGCTGACAGACATTAGCCAAATTAAAGCCGCCGAGGACGAAATGCGCCGCGCCAAGGAATTGGCAGAAGAAACCAGTCAGGTCAAAGCCGACTTTTTGGCCAATATGAGCCACGAAATTCGCACGCCACTGAATGCGGTGATCGGGATGGCTCACTTGATGAACAAGACCGAACTCACCCCCCGCCAGCGAGACTATTTGCAAAAAATTCAGTCTTCCAGTCAGCACCTCCTAGGCGTCATCAACGACATTCTTGATTTCTCCAAAATTGAGGCGGGCAAGCTCAATATTGAATACATTGAATTTGAGCTAGATCGCGTTTTGGATAACGTCGCCACCCTAATTACAGAAAAAGCCGCCCACAAGGGGCTAGAGGTAATTTTTGACGTCGATCCAGATCTACCCTCCCACTTCCTCGGCGATCCCCTGCGGCTGGGGCAAATTTTGATTAACTACGCCAACAATGCCGTCAAATTCACCGAACAGGGTGAAATTGACATTATCGTTAAGGCCCAGGAATATCGAGACAATGACGTCCTGCTGTACATTGCGGTGCGGGATACGGGCATTGGCCTCACGCCAGAGCAATTGGGCCAATTGTTCCAGGGCTTCCAGCAGGCCGATACCTCCACCACCCGCAAGTTTGGCGGCACGGGGCTGGGGCTGGTGATCTGCAAGCGCATTTCGGCCCTCATGGACGGCGATGTGGGCGTGGAAAGCGAGTATGGCAAAGGCAGTACCTTCTGGGCCACGGTGCGGGTGGGCCGGAGCACCAAGCCGCCTCGCCGCCTGATCCTCAGCCGCGATCTCCATGGCAAGCGGGTTTTGGTGGTCGATGACATTGAATCGGCCCGACGGGTGCTGAAGGATTTGCTGGAACCCATGAAACTAGAGGTGGATTTGGCCAGTGATGGCAAAGAAGCCATCGCCAAGGTGAGCCAAGCCGATGCCGATCAGCGCCCCTACAATCTGATCTTTTTAGACTGGCAAATGCCCGGTTGGGATGGCCTAGAAGTAGCGCGGCGAATCCAGGCAATGCCCCTCAGCCACCGACCCCACCACCTAATTGTCACCGCCTATGGTCGGGAGGAGGTCTTCAAACAGGCCCATGCCTTAGACATTCGGGATGTCCTGATCAAGCCCGTCAATGCTTCCACCGTGTTTGACAGCCTGGTACGCCTGATGGGGGAACGGGCGACCGACGACGAGGCCCCCTCCTATGCCCCCACCGACGACTGGATGGATCACCTGCGTCCAATCCAGGGAGCCCAAATTTTGCTGGTAGAGGATAATGAAATCAATCAGGAGGTGGCCACGGAACTGTTGAAAGATGCAGGCTTTAGGGTGGATGTGGCAGAAAATGGCCGCATTGGGCTAGAAAAAGCCATGACTGGACACTATGACCTCGTGCTGATGGATATGCAAATGCCAGAGATGGATGGGGTGACTGCAACGGTCGAAATTCGTCGCAACCCCGAGTTAGCCAGTTTGCCCATCCTCGCCATGACCGCCAGCGTCATGCTGGAGGATCGCCAGCGTTGCCTCGATGCGGGCATGAACGGACACCTCGCTAAACCCATTGAACCGGATGAGCTTTGGAAAGCTCTACTGGAATGGATTCCGCCCCAAGCCGCTCCCCTGTCCCCCCCCCCGAAGCCCAGCCCCCCGCCCTTGATCGACCGGGCGCAGGCGATCACTATCCCCCAAAATATTCCTGGTCTAGACGTTCAGGAAGGACTGAGGCGGGTCTTAGGCAAACAAGCGCTCTATCTCTCCATGCTGCGAAAATTTGTCGCCGGACAGGCGGATACCCCCAATCAACTGGTGTTGGCCCTTGCGGAGGGAAGACGGGCCGATGCCGAACGCTTGGCCCACTCCCTGCGCGGCGTGGCGGGCAACATTGGGGCCATGGAGATTCACCGCTTAGCCACCGATGTGGAAACCGCCATTCGGGAACAGGATTCTGAAGAACACACGGAAACCCTGATTCAGCGCCTGCGCCTCTCCCTAGGGGAACTCGTCGGGGATTTGGACGCGCAGCTACCCCTAGAACAGCGCCCTGACCCCGTGGCCGTTGATCGCCAGCAACTGGATGCCGTCTGTAGTCGTCTCGCCGAACTGCTCGTTGATGACGACGCTGAAGCCGCCGATGTCTTGCAAGACCACGCAGGGCTGTTGCGTCAGGCTTTCCCCCAGGACTATGGCAAACTTGAGGCCGCGATTAATCAGTTTGATTTTGAAACCGCCCATGCCGCCTTGAAAGCGGCCCAAGCCGCCTTCCCCTCACCCTCCTAGAAGCCATGACCCATACCGATGAGACCCTCTCGGAGAACGCTGATCAACCAATGATTTTAGTTGTTGACGATACCCCCGATAACCTCACCTTTATTAGTGGGATCCTGCGAGAACACTACCGGGTTAAGATTGCCACCCATGGCGAAAAAGCCATTGCCATTGCCCAAACCGACCCCCAGCCCGATCTCATTTTGTTAGATATCCTCATGCCTGACTTAGATGGCTATGAAGTCTGCCGACGGCTGAAGGCTGATCCCAAAACCCGATCTATTCCGATCATCTTTTTGACCGTGAAGTCAGACATTGAAGATGAATATCGTGGCTTAGATTTGGGGGCCGCAGACTATATTACCAAACCCATCAGCCCGCCCATTTTGATGGCAAGGATAAAAACCCAACTCAACCTGAAAGCGTCCTATGACAGTCTTCAGGATCTCCTCCGATCTCGAGAAGATATGGTCAACATGATTGTCCATGATCTTCGCAACCCAATTACCAATATCCTACTGCTGTCGGAATTTTTTCTGGAAAATGCCGATATGCCCCCACAAAAACTACGAAAAAACCTCGATATTATCTGGCGCAGTGGTCAAAAGCTACGCACCCTAGTGGATGACTTGCTTGTCAAGGCTAAACTTGAGTCAGGGCATTTTAGCCTAGATCGACAGCAGGCAGATTTGAGCGAACTATGCCGGATGGCTCTTGATGAGGTTCGGGAACTAGCGGAGCATAAAAAACTATCGCTACATCTTGATCTGCCGGAGGGCGATTCATTCCCAGCCTATGTGGATTCGGTGCTGATTCGTCGAGCCATTGAAAACCTCATCTCCAATGCTATTAAATACTCTCCTAGCCAGAGTAATATCCATCTCAAGCTTACCTATTCTCCAGATGAACAAGCCATCATTCAAGTGACGGATGAAGGGCCTGGAATTGACGAAAATCTACGCCAACACATTTTTGACAAGTATGAAATTGGCACCCTCATGCGGGGAGTCAGTCAAATTGGATTGGGGTTAGCCTTTTGCAAATTGGCTGTAGAAGCCCATGGAGGCCATATTACTGTAGAGGAAAATCATCCCCAGGGATCTATTTTTACCATTGTAGTTCCAACAAAGGAAACCAGCGAATGAATAGTCTAGGGGAACGAGAGACCATCTTAGTTGTAGATGACACCCCAGAAAATCTCGCTTTTATGAGTGGTCTACTCAAGGATCTTTATCGGGTCAAGGTGGCCAACAACGGTGAAAAAGCCCTCACCATTGTTCGATCAGCGAATCCGCCAGACCTGGTCTTGCTAGATATTATGATGCCCGGTCTGGATGGCTATGAGGTCTGCCGATTGATGAAGGCTGATCACCAAATCGCTAAAATCCCGATCATCTTCCTAACGGCTAAGTCAGAAATTGAAGATGAACAAAAGGGGCTAGAACTCGGTGCAGCCGACTATATTACTAAGCCCGTTAGTCCTCCCATTTTAATTGCCCGGGTGAAAACTCAGCTCACCCTGAAAGCCTCGGCGGACTTTCTGCGGGATAAAAATGCTTTCCTAGAACAGGAAGTCGCTCGCCGAACCCAGGAAATCCAGGCCATTCAGGATGTCACGATTCAGGTCATGGCTTCCTTGGCCGAAACCCGCGACAACGAAACGGGTAATCACATTCGTCGCACCCAGAACTATGTAAAAATTCTGGCCGAACAGCTCAAAGATCATCCCCGTTTTCGTCATTTTCTGAGCGACGCGATTATTCAGCACCTCTATAAATCCGCTCCCCTTCACGATATTGGCAAAGTCGGCATTCCCGATCATATTCTGCTTAAGCCCGGTCGTTTAACGCCCGAGGAGTTTGAAATCATGAAAACCCACACGACCATAGGCCGGGATGCCATTATTCAGGCTGAAAAAAGTTTGGGGATGACCGTCGATTTCCTTCAGCTCGCGAAGGAAATCGCCTATTCCCATCAGGAAAAATGGGATGGTACCGGATATCCGGAAGGCCTCTCGGGGGATGATATTCCCATCTCCGCTCGGTTGATGGCCTTGGCCGATGTCTACGATGCGCTGATTAGCCGTCGAGTGTATAAGGAACCGATGTCCCACGATGAGGCCACGGACATTCTCAAAGCAGGGCGCGGGACGCACTTCGACCCGGATATTGTCGAGGCTTTTCTCGCCACTCAGACGGAATTTCAGGCCATTGCCCAACGGTTCTCAGACGCCTAAATCCTCGCCTGAATCCTCAGGATAATGCGTCTCCGGGAAGACGCTGTCCCTGAATAGTCAAGGGGGTTAGGGGAGGCGGGTGGGGGTGAGGTACTGACGAAAGAATTGAATCTGGAGTTGGGCGGCTAGGTTTTGGAGTTGGGGATCGCTAATCCCGTGACCGGTTCCTTCAAATTCATAGAGGGTGACCGGAGATCCAGCGGCCTCTAGAATATCGTGGAAGTTGCGGGCCACATCAATCGGAAGAAAGTCCTCCGTGCCGTGGAACATGATCGTGGGGGTTGTGATCGAAGTTGATCCGTAAAGGGGAGACACCGCAAGGTAGGCGGCGGGATCTTCTGTGGGGGGGTGGCCGATCAGGTAGGAGAGCAAGCCCGAGTACCCCGTTTGCCATTCGGTCAGGGTATCCAGCAGAGAACATTGGGGGTTAGCCGCTGCAAATAAACCCGGAAAGAGGCGTAGGCTCTGGGCGGTATAGTACCCTCCGTAGGAACAGCCGCTGATCCCCACTTGGCCGGGGTTGGCCCAGCCTTGCTGTACGACCTGGCGAATAATGGTTTGCCCCTCCGCCAGATCAATGAAGCCAAAGTTCTGTCCTTCGGCCTGACGACGGTAGAACGCTGGGCCAAAGCCCTCTCGCCCAGTGAGCGGGACGACGAGGACGGCAAGGCCAAAATTGGGCAGCAGGTTGAGGGGGGCTTCTACGTCTACCCGAAATTCATTGGCCATGGAAAATCCAGGCCCCCCCTCCTGCCAGAAGACAATGGGCACCCCCTGGGGCGGGAAGGCTTGGCCCGCTGGCTGTACCAGGAACCCCGACCTGAGCCCGTCGTCGATTCTAAATTCCACGGGCTGATACCGCACCCGGTTGACCTCCTGGAGGGCCGCATTGATCTGAGTCAGGGGCTCCGGTGGTCTGCTGTCGCTGAGTTGACTGTCGCTGAGTTGGCTGTCGCTGATCCGTAGACGAAAGATCTCCGGGGGCTGCGTCACGGAGGAAAAGCCGTAGATGATGGTGTCTCCCTTGGGGCTGAGGGCGAGGGCCGCCGGATCGACCGAACCCGGGGGCAGGGGTAGGGGCCGTAGGGCCGATGCATGGAGGTCGCCGCTGGGATCCGCGATCGCCGCTGAGGAAAAATCAGCCTGGGAGACCGATGGCAGGTCGTACACCCAGAGGGGGCGATTATGGCCATGGGCAGCCCAAAACAGTAGGCGATCCGGCCCTAAAAACCAGCCCTGGGAATCCTGGGGGCCTTGGATGGCCGGATCGTCGATGGTGTGAAGGAGGGTGCCGTCTAGGTCATAGACCTGGTAGTAAGCCGAATCTGGGAAGAGATAGGTGGGATAGGGGCGTCCGGCCAGGTGGGCAGGGCGCGTACGTTTTACCAGCAAATGACGACCATCAGGGCTGAGGCTGGCATCGGCAAAGCTGTCGCCATTATCCTGATCGGCTCGCAGTTCCAGTTTCAGGGGATCGGCCTGGGCTAGATCAAACACGCGTACCCAATTGCGTTGCCGTAGGGGGTTGTCGGCGGGGGGGATACGGCCTAGGGCATCCTGAACCGTCGTGCTGGCAAGGCTAGGGCTGAGGGGACTGCGATCATCGCTTTTCTGACTATCGATGGCGGCGGCCACGAGGGCCAACCGTTGACCATCCGACGACCAAGCCAGGGACTGAAGCACCGTATCTTGGGGCAGGCGGGCCACCTCTAGGCGCTGGAGGCCGTCGAGGGCCACCAGAAAGACGATATCCTCCGCCTCCTCGGATCCGTAGACGCGGATAACCAGCCGTGAAAAGTCTGGGGAAAGGCCCAAAATTTCCCCAGACTCCTCCCCAAGGGGGCCGATCTGCAACCGCGACACCACCCCCGCTGTGCGGTTCAGGGTCACCACTTCCCAGGGGCCGAAGGGTTCCTGCTGCAAGAACCGAAGGGTGTCGTTGTTGAGCCAGCGCACAGGCCCCACGGGGCTGATCACGTCGTACTCCAGTTCCGGGGCCTCGGTGAGGGTGCCCGTCGTGAGATCGAGAAAATGGAGGGTTCGGATCTCGGGAGTGAGGGGAGAGGCCACGCCGATTAACAGGGTGCGGCCATTGGGGCTGAGGGTACTGAGAATTTCAGGACGCTGTACCGATTGCAGCGCCGCCAGTCGATCTTGATCCCCGGCGGGCAGGGGCGGCCCGTCGTCGGTGGCGGTGGCCTCTAGCCCCACGGTGACAATGGTGGCGGCGGCTTCCTCCGCCCCTAGGGAAAGGCCCACCCCGGCCAACAGTGAAACCCCAGCCAGGACAGCCCAGCCGAGCCAAGACGGGCGCGGATCGGACGGCGATCGCAGGATCGGGCTGAATGCTTTACCGTTGAAGAAACGGGAACCGCTGCGTGGTAAAAAAATGGATCTAACTCCCGAAGTGCCATAGGGAACGAAAAACCTCCCTATCATACCGATCCCTGACAGCCACCCAGCGGGTTCCAGGCCGTATACTTCACAAGCCTTTATTAAGGGTTGGCGTTGGTGATTCAAGAGTTCCACATCTCGATTACTCCCGTGGCCGGACAGGATACCTATCTCCTGCGCACCGAATCGGTGGCGGCGGGGGTGCCCCTGGCGGAAACCCAAGTGACCTGGCCCGTAGCGGATTGGTTGGCCCAGGCCGATCACATTCTTCAGGATCCACTTCAGCAGCTATTGACCGGAATCGGCCCGGATGGGCCTCAAGACCTGGGTGCCGAGGCGGCCATTCGCCTCGGCCAAGACCTCTACCACCACCTGTTTCAGGGGAGAATGCGGGATAGCTGGCTGGCGGCCCAGGGGGTGGCCCAGCACCTCCAGCAACCCCTACGGCTGCGCCTAGGCTTCAAGGATAGTCGTCTGCAAGGGGTGCCCTGGGAACTGCTCTATGGTGAGGATCGGCCCTTGGCCACGGGGATGGATATCACCCTTTGCCGCTACTACCAAGGCCCCAACACCGTTGACTTAGCCACGTTCCCCCCCTTGGCCCTCGCCTCCGAGCCCCTCCAGGTGTTGATGGTGGTTTCTGCCCCCAGCGACCAGCACCGCCTCGCCCTCACCCACGAAATTAAGCCCCTGCTGGCCGACCTACGCACTCCCCCCCAGCGTCTGAGCGGGGCCAGCCATCCTAGCACCCGCCTTCGTCAGCCCCTAGAGATTCAAGTCACCCTGCTAGAGCAACCGGGACGGGCCGATCTGGTGCAGGCCCTAGAGCAGGGAAATTTTCAGGTGTTGCACTACGCCGGACACAGCGACGCCAGCCTAGACCCCTCATCCGGCGGCGGCGATCTATTCTTGGTGAACCGCCACAACGGCCTCACCGAAAGCCTGAGTGGGAAGGAACTGGCGGGGCTGCTGGTCAATAATGGCATTTGGCTGGCGGTGTTCAATTCCTGCCGAGGAGCCTATACCCCCAACCCCGACGCCACCGCTGACTGGCGGTTGCAAAATCTCGTTCAAGCCCTCGTCACCCGGGGGGTTCCTGGCGTCATCGCCATGGCCGACCGCATCTCCGACGATGTCGCCATCACCTTCACCCAACTGTTCTACCGCAACCTGCGCCAGGGCTATCCGGCGGATGTTTGCCTCAGTCGAGTGCGCCAAGGGTTGATGGCGGCCCATGGGTCTCGCCAACCCCTCTGGATGCTGCCGATTTTGTACCTGCGGCCTGGGTTTGATGGCTACCTATTTACCACTCCAGAGGCCCATCTTCCGCCCAGCCTCCTGTTTGAACCGGCGAGCCTCACAGACCAGGCCCGAGACGCTGGCCTGATTCCCCCGGACTACAGCACCGATCCCGATATTTCTAGTTTGGCCCAGGAAGTTTTTGCGGGTCATAGTTCACCCATGATTCAGCCCCCCCGGCCCGATCCCTATGGATGGCCCAGGGAGGATAGCTGGATCGACGATTTGGCCTCCGCCTCCCCCGATACTGACCCCGTAGCCGATCTTGTCCAGCAACTCACCGCCCCCATCGTTGAGGCGGCTCCACCCCTAGATTCCCCTCCCTTGCCAGAGCCCTTTGCCCTGGGAACGCCCCCCGTAGCCGATGCCCCTGGGCCGTTTCCTGGCACGCCCGCCCCCTCTGCCCGTCGGGTCTTGGTCGGATCCTTCCCGGCTTCCCCCGCCTCGCCTCAAGCCCAGCCCACACCGGCCAAGAAAACCGCCTCCCTCCGGCAGGCCCTGGCGGCGGTGCCCGCCGCTTGGCGCTGGGGCCTCGGGGGATCCGTGGCGGTGGCGGTGGCGATCGCGGTGGGGGTCGCCCTCCGTGCCCCTTCGCCCATGTCTCCCGTGGCTTCCGGGGGCTGGACATCCTCACCATCGGAGGGGCCGCTGTCGAGTCGTGGGAATGGGGTGGTGGTCTTGCAAGCCATCCAGCACCTGACCACGGGGCGTCCGGCCCAAGCCCGTCGATCCATTGAGCAATTGCTGGATGCCCAAGACCTCGCGGCGGCCCAGTCGGTGCTAGCTGCTGCCGAGGCCGACCAACTCCTGACCGCCGATCTGGCCTTTGTCCGAGGGCGCTTGCTCTGGCAACAGGCTATCCTAGGCGACCAGGGAGCCACCCCCTACGATGCTCGTCGGGCCTGGAGTCAGGCCATTGAGGCCCGGGAAGACTTCCTGGAGGCCTGGGTGGCCCTGGGATTTACCCACTACGTCCTCGCTGATAACGACCAGGCCATCGCCGCCTGGGAAATGGCCCTCCAGATTGACCAAGCCCAACTCCGCGATCGCAGCCCCGACCGTCCTCCCCAAATCTCCAACGCCTTCACCACCAATGCCCTGGCGGGGCTGGCCATGGCCTACCACCGCCAAGGCGAGCAGGCCCTAGACGAGGCAGAACGCCAAGCGGCCTTTGGCCAAGCCAATCGTTATTTGCTGATGGGCATGAACCTCGACCCCACCCTACTCGACCCCAGAGCCCTTGGCCTGCGATGGATTTGGAC
>JAYKHF010000157.1:0-2578 GCA_035285305.1 Leptolyngbya sp. | reverse complement strand
CTAGGTGGTCTACCGTGGTAAAGGGATTCAGCAGCACCGCCTTCAGCCAGCGCTGCCCTTGCCAGATCGGTAGCGACAGAAACACCTCTGCCTCCGCCAGTAAAAACCGCTGGAGACCCACGTTCCAGTCATCCCAGGCCTCGGCGGGGTATTCCGGTGGGCAGCCTCGAAAACACAGCACATTCATTTCGGGTTCCGTGGCCAAAACCAGGTAGGGACGCTGGCGCAGGTGATCCATCATCGCCGCCGTGAGGGCATAGCCATGATCCACCAGGGCCGCACAGCCCGCCTTACCCAGGTGTTGCAAGGACAGCCACAGTTTTAGCCCATCGGGATGGCGGGTACCCTGGACAGAAATTTCCCCGAGGTTG
Organism: Leptolyngbya sp.; assembly: GCA_035285305.1. Taxonomy (GTDB): domain Bacteria; phylum Cyanobacteriota; class Cyanobacteriia; order Phormidesmidales; family Phormidesmidaceae; genus Nodosilinea. The sequence goes on along the minus strand of JAYKHF010000157.1, from coordinate 2,207 downwards.
ACCCAGTCTGCCTCGGTGTTCATGTAGGGGGCCGGGATGCGAAAGTGGCGGTGCAGCAGCCCCATATCCCGAAACATCACCGACGCGCAGGTTTTAGTCACATACAGCCACTTCTGGGGGTTAAAGGTCACAGAATCGGCTCCTTCAATGCCCGCCAGCCGATGGCGGTGACTGGGGGAAAAGGCCAGGGCTCCGCCGTAGGCAGCATCCACATGGAACCAGAGATCATGGGCCTGGGTGAGGTGCTGAATCTCGGGCAGGGGGTCAATGTTACCCGTCACCGTGGTTCCCGCCGTGGCCACCACCGCAAAGGGCTGCTTGCCCTCCGCCCGGGCTTGGTGAATAGCCGCATCCAGGGCCGCAACATCCATTCGCCCCTGGATGCTCGGCACCAGGATCACCCCCTCCAGCCCCAGCCCCATCACCATCGCCGCCTTTTGGATCGAAGTATGGGCCAACTCCGAGGCGAACATGACCGGAGCCGCCTGGGCCGCAATGCCCCCCTGCAAAGCGCCCAACTTCCCATTGCGAGCCACCGTCAACGCCTGCAAATTAGCCAGGGTGCCCCCACTGACCAAGAGCCCCCCAGCCCGTTCCCCGAGCCCAAACATCTGGGCGATTTCTGCCATCAGCAACGGCTCTAGCCGCGACAGCCACGGCGACATTTCCACGCTCAGCATGTTGTTGTTCAGGGCCGCCGTCACCCAGTCCCCCAGGATAGAAACCGTGGTCGGCAAAGGATCCATATGCCCCAAATAACCAGGATGGGCCGGGTTCATCGCCCCCGCCATCACCCCCTTCAGGCCATCCACCAAGGGGGCCAAATCCCCCGGCTGGTCAGGAATGGATCGGTAGGAAAACCCAGCCTCCGACGGCATCGGCCCCCGCTGTCCCGCCGCCCCCAGGTAGTCCACAATCGCCTCGGATACCCTCTGCATCAACGCCGCCACCGCCTCCCGGTTCTGCCCCAGGGGATGGACAAAGGCATGGACAGGCAAACCAGCAGGAACCATAGACAACCAAGGTTTAGGGAGCATCCCCCATTATCGGCCACCTCGGCCAAGGTCTACCATGGCCGAGGCAGGCTGAGGCAGGCCCCCAGGCTAGAGCATGGATCGGGAGGCCAGGATGTGATCTTGAATAAATTGGCGCAGACGCTGATCAAAGGCCTCACCCGCTTGGGCCGTCAGATCGTTGTGGTCGGCGTTGGGCACCAGCCAGAGTTCCTTGGGGGCAGGGGTTGCCCGGTAGAGCGTTTCACCCATGGTAGCGGGCACTGAGGCGTCGGCCAGCCCATGGATATAGAGGGTAGGTACCGTGAGGTGGGGCACCTTGGCGAGGGATTCAAACGGTTGGGTGAGGATGCGCCGCACCGGAAACCAGGGATGATAGGCGGATTGTTCGGCCATATCGCCCATGGAGGTGAAGGATCCCTCCACCACTAACCCGGCCAGAGCCCCCACCCGCAGCGCCAGATCAATGGCAATGGCCCCCCCCAGGGAATGCCCGTAGACCATGAGGTGATGGGGATCAACGGCCTTTTCCTGAATTAGAAAATGGTAGGCTGCGACGGCGTCGGCAAAGAGGCGGGTTTCGTTGGGGAAGGGGCCAGAGCTGCGGCCATAGCCCCGATAATCCACCGTGAGCACAGAGGCCCCGAGGGCATGTAGCCGCTGCACCTGGCTCATGTTGCTGGCCATGTTGCCCGAGTTGCCATGGAAATACAAGACCGTTAAACCGGGGTCGGCTGGGCTAGGCAACCACCAACCATGTACCTGTCCCGCATCCTCCGATCCCCCCACCGAAATCCAGACGTCTTCGTAGATCAGTCCCCAATCTTGAGGGGTGGCCGTTCCGAGGGCGGTGGGGAGGTACATCATCCGCCGCTGAATCAGCCGCAACCCCAGACAGAGCAGCCCATAGGCGAGGCCAGATATCCCCAGGAAGCCGAAGAACAGATGAAAAAGGGGCATAGTTAAGGCCAGCAAGCGTCGTGGGCGGGGCAGTGGATCATCGAGGCAACGTAGAACAGATCAGACGGCTATGGCTGTGGCAGGCCTCTCACCTCGGCCCTACGGTATTGTGCTGATCCACTGAGGGTGACATCGTTGCCTATTATGACCGGACTCCGTAATCGTCCCGGGGCTCACTGTGACGCTTTTTCCGGGCCTGCTTCTTAAGGTTGCCATCGAAAAGCCCAGGGGCCA
>JAYKHF010000156.1:0-18153 GCA_035285305.1 Leptolyngbya sp. | reverse complement strand
CTGATTTGGATCAAGCGATCCCAAGGAGGCACCCGTGATGGCCATGCTACTAGGACTGAGGATGGGATTTGTGGTGGGAGTAGCCCTGCTTGGCCCTCTCTTGCCCCCCGTGACCCAGGCCCAGGCCCAGGCCCAGATCGGCCCAGCGGCAGCGCCCATGCACGGAGCGCAGGCAGTGGATATGACGGTGCTAGAAGCCCATCTTGCGGCCCAAAATTGGTCGGCAGCGGATGCCGAAACCCGCCGTATTCTAGACCCCTGGATTCATCCCGGGGGCAATATTGTGACCACCCCCTTGGCGACTAACCTGCCCCCAGAGGTCTTGCAAACCTTGGATCGGCTGTGGGTTGAGGCCAGTGATGGCCGGTTTGGGTTCGGGGTGCAGCAGCAAATCTGGGCCGAAGAACTGGCCCGATCACCCATGGATTCGAGAGCCGCGACCCAAGCCTTTGGCCAGCGGGTCGGTTGGACTCGCCCCGCTGGCATGGCAGACCCTACCTTGATTGCCGGGGAATGGCTGACCGAAATGGAACTGACCCATTCCCTAGCCGCGCCTAGGGGCCATCTGCCCTGGGTGGGGGTGAGTTGGGCCGACATTTCCCGCCTGCTTTCTGTGCAAAGCTGCGGTAGCTGCACCATCGACGCCATGTTTGTGCAGGGGGAACGGTTCTATCAATACCTGCCCCTGTTCTATGAATGGGTAGATACAGCCCTAGAACAGGGGCCAGAGCGCGGATGCCGCCTAAAGGCCGCGAATCATGTTCTGGTAGGCGACGCTATCCAGCCCAACTCCAGCATTGGCGGCGAAGGTGCCTTGGTCGTGCATAGCCTGGAGGTTGTTGACTCGATTCCCCGGGTTGGGATGGCTGCTGAGGAACTCGGGTGGGTTGCCCCCCTGGCGTTCTAGGGTTTGCATAAAGGTGATAAACCCGGTGGTGTCGTAGCCTGCTTGCCCCAGGTTCACAAAGCCGCGACGGTCAGCGTCAAATTCGGCCTCGCGGCTGTTGGGCAGATCCAGGGCTAGCTGCATCCCCAGATTGACCAGCGTGTCTTGGCGAACCCGCAGCGCTCCGGTAATGCCATTGGCAATGGCGGCTTGTTGCATTCGGTTAATCACATGCCGCCCCGTAATGTGGCCAATTTCGTGGGCCATCACCCCAGCTAGTTCGGCTTCGTTGGCGGCGGCCCGAATTAACCCGGTTTGGATATACACAAACCCGCCCGTGGTGGCAAAGGCGTTAATGTTATCATCGGCAACCACTTGAAAGGTGTAGGGCAAATTCGGGCGATCGCTGGTGCTAGCCAAGCGCTGACCAATGGCATTGACATAGTCATTGATGGCGGGATTCCCGCGATACAGGGTGACGCCCTCGGACTTAAGTTGCTGGTCAATCTGGGTACCGAGGGCCACCTCATCGCGATCAGACAAATTACTAAGCTGGATGTAGCGAACCCCCTGGAAGAGCAAGTCTAATAAATTGGCGTGGGAAGGGGTCGGAGTGGCGAGACCCAAACTAACGGCCAACAGGAGCGCCATCACCCCATAGCGCCCTCGACGATAGAGGTATTGTGCAAGCCCGTGGGAAAGGGTAATCAGTCGTGAAAGCATGGGAGAATCCCCCGTATCAACGTAATATCAACATGCCCATTTCTGGCCCCAGACGTACCAACCCGACCAGAAGTGCCCACCCTATGCTTCAATGGTATCGGCCTAGCCGCGATACGGCTCCAGCCTGCTTCGCATCCCGTTGTCGGCCCAGAGGGGCATCACCTGCATGACCATTCTTGACTCCAAAGGACGCCTGTTTGGCAAAGTTAGCCTCCTAGATGTGGGGGCAGCCCTGATTATTCTGATGGTATTGGGCGGCATTTTTCTCTACCCCGGCACCTCTGGTTCCGTGGCCCAGGTTGGGGCTACGGTGCGTCCGGTAGAGGTCGATGTCATGGTGCGGGGGCTGTCCTCCTCTAACCCCGACCAGTTGTTTTCGGCCATTCAGGATGCGGACATGGTCAACATCATCATTCGCAACCAGCCCTACGGCCAAGTCAAGGTGAAGTCCGTAGAGCGGTTGCCTCGGTCTACCCCGGTGCCCCAGCCCGATGGCAGCGTCATCGCCCTGCCCGATCCTCGCCCAGAGTTGAACTACACCATCGATATGCTGATCACCCTGGAAGGGCAGGCCCAAATTACCGATACTGGCCCCGTCTTTGGCAACAGCAAGGTGAAGGTGGGCACCCCCATCGAACTGGATGGCGATCTCTATAACTTCAATACCAGCACCGTGGACGTCCGCATCCTAGATAACCCGTCCTAGCGGCTGTCTCTCACCCCAAGGAATTCCGCTCTATGACCGTTGCCCCTCTGTCTTCTACTCCCTCTGTCACCGTCCCATCCCGCTCAGCAGACTGGTTTGCCTTGGCCGATCAAGCCCTGGCTGGGGATATCATCCGCCGAGAAGATGCCCATCGGGTGCTGGCTTCGGCGGATGCAGAGTTGCTGGAACTGTTGGCGGCGGCTTACCGAGTGCGACGGCACCACTGGGGGAATCGGGTGCGGCTGCACTTTTTGCTGAACGCCCAAAGCGGACTCTGCCCAGAGGACTGTCACTACTGCTCTCAGTCCAAAATTTCTAGCGCCGACATCGAAAAATATCCCTTCATGGCCCAGGATCAAATCCTCGCCGCCGCCGAACGCGCCCACAGCCTGCAAGCGGGCACCTTTTGCATGGTGATTTCCGGGCGTTCTCCCTCAGAACGGGTCTTTAACCAAGTGCTCGACACCGTGCGTGAGGTGAAGGCCCGCTACCCGATGAAACTCTGTGCTTGCCTGGGCCTGCTGGATGAGCAGCAAACCCAGCAACTGGCCGAAGCTGGCGTAGACCGGGTCAACCACAACCTCAATACCTCCGAGGCCCACCACGGGGATATCTGCACCACCCACGCCTTCCAAGACCGGATGGACACCCTGCGGGCGGTGCAATCGGCGGGAATCACCACCTGCTCCGGGGGCATCTTTGGCATGGGCGAAAGCCATGATGACATCATTGATATGGCCCTCACCCTACGCCAAATTAACGTCACCAGCGTGCCGTTAAATTTTCTCATTCCCATCCCCGGCACCCCCTTCGAGGGGCGGCAAGAACTCACCCCGCGCCAGTGTCTACGCATTCTCAGCCTGTTCCGACTGCTGCTGCCCTCCCAGGAAATTCGCATTGCGGGAGGTCGTGAAGTCCAACTGCGTCAGCTTCAGCCCCTGGGCCTCTATGCGGCCAACTCCATCTTCATTGGCGACTACCTGACAACCCCCGGCCAAGCCGCCCAGGCCGATTTTGAGATGATCCGCGATGCTGGCTTTGTCCTGGAAGGCCCGGATGGAGAAGCCCTACCGGACAGTGCTACCGCCCCCTCGGCTTAACCATTCACTGGCAAACACCCCCAGGGACAGCGCAAACCCCGCCTAAGGCGGTTCGGTATCCTCTCCTTTAGCGAAAGGGGGGAACCACGCACTATAGAGATAGTTCTTAAGCCGGAGCAAAAAACATGGGAAAAGTTGTTGGGATTGACCTCGGTACCACGAACTCCGTGGTGTCTGTGATGGAAGGGGGAAAACCCACCGTAATCGCCAACGCCGAAGGGTTTCGTACCACGCCCTCGGTGGTGGCCTATGCCAAAAATGGGGATCGCCTGGTGGGCCAAATCGCCAAGCGCCAAGCGGTGATGAACCCCGAAAATACCTTTTACTCGGTGAAGCGCTTCATTGGTCGTCGCTACGACGAAGTGGGCAACGAGTCCACCGAGGTGGCCTACAAAGTGCTGAACGTGGGCAACAACGTGAAGATTGACTGTCCCCAGGCGGGTCAGCAGTTTGCCCCAGAGGAAATCTCGGCCCAGGTGCTGCGGAAATTGGCCGACGACGCCAGCAAGTACCTCGGCGAAAAAGTGACCCAGGCGGTGATCACCGTACCCGCCTACTTCAACGACTCCCAGCGCCAAGCCACTAAAGACGCCGGGAAAATTGCCGGACTGGAAGTGCTGCGGATCATCAACGAACCCACCGCCGCCGCCCTCGCCTACGGCCTAGACCGCAAGAGCAACGAAACCATCCTGGTCTTCGACTTGGGCGGTGGTACCTTCGACGTGTCCGTTCTGGAAGTGGGCGATGGCGTGTTTGAGGTGCTGGCCACCAGCGGCGACACCCACCTCGGCGGTGACGACTTCGACAAGAAAATCGTAGACTTCCTGGCGGGCGAATTCCAGAAAATGGAAGGCATCGACCTCCGCAAGGACAAGCAAGCCCTCCAGCGCCTGACTGAAGCCGCTGAAAAGGCCAAGATTGAACTGTCCAACGTCACCCAGGCAGAAATTAACCTGCCCTTCATCACCGCCACCCAGGACGGCCCCAAGCACCTGGAAATGACCCTCACCCGCGCCAAGTTTGAAGAACTCTGCGCCGACCTGATCGACCGCTGCCGCATCCCCGTGGAGCAAGCCCTGAAGGATGCCAAGCTGAGCAAGAGCGACATCAACGAAGTGGTGCTGGTGGGCGGTTCCACCCGGATTCCCGCCGTCAAAGAGGTGGTGAAGCGGACGCTGGACAAAGAACCCAACGAAACCGTGAACCCCGATGAAGTGGTGGCCGTGGGTGCCGCGATTCAGGGCGGTGTGCTGGCCGGGGAAGTGAAGGACATTCTGCTCCTCGACGTCACCCCCCTGTCGCTGGGTGTGGAAACCCTGGGCGGCGTGATGACCAAGCTGATCCAGCGCAACACCACCATCCCCACCAAAAAGTCCGAGGTGTTCTCCACCGCCCAGGATGGCCAAACCAACGTGGAAATCAAAGTGCTCCAGGGCGAGCGCGAAATGGCCGCCGACAACAAGAGCCTGGGCACCTTCCAGCTCTCCGGCATTCCCCCGGCTCCCCGTGGCGTTCCCCAAATCGAAGTCACCTTTGACATCGATGCCAACGGCATTCTGAACGTCACCGCCAAGGACAAAGGGACGGGCAAAGAGCAGACCATCACCATTTCCGGGGCCTCCACCCTGGATGAAAAAGACGTGGAAAAAATGGTCAAGGATGCCGAAGCCAACGCCGCCGCCGACAAGGAGCGCCGCGAACGCATCGACCTGAAGAACCAAGCCGACTCCCTCGCCTACCAGGCCGAAAAACAACTGGCTGACATGGGCGACAAAGTGCCCGCCGCCGACAAAGCCAAGGCCGAGGAGCAAATCAAGGAACTGAAGGACGCCATTGCCGCCGACAATTTCGACACCATCAAGTCCCTCACCGAACAACTCCAGCAAACCCTCTACGGCATTAGCACCAACCTGTACCAGCAGGCGGGCGGGGATGCGTCAGGCGCAGCGGATGCTGGGGCTTCCGGTAGCTCCAGCGGCGACGATGACGTGATTGACGCCGAGTTCTCGGAACCCGAAGGCAAATAGGGTTCCCGACGTGAGAGCTTGGCCCTAGGGCTTGCTCCGGCTAGCAAGAAAGCGGATGGAACGAATCCATCCGCTTTTTTTGTGGGGCTGCGGAAGACCTCACCCCCAACCCCTCTCCCGGCAGGAGAGGGGAGTCGGAAATTTCCGTTGCGCCCTAGACCCGGAAGGGTTCAGATTGGGGGGTAAATTCAATGGGAAGAACCGCTTCCACGTTTTCTTGGGGGTTCGGGATGATGACATGGGTGGTCACTTCGGCGTAGCCCGGGCAGGCATTGGCCGCTTCTAGGCCCGCCGCTACGGCTCGGTTGACTTCGCCAATGGGGCCACGCACCGCCACAAATTGCCGACCACTTTCGGAACGGTCGTACTTCGTTAGAGTCACCCGTCCGGCTTTGACCATCGCATCGGCAGCGGCCAATACCGCTGGAAAGGTCTGGGTTTCAATCACGCCAACCGCAATGGTCATGGGAGGTGTCCTTGGTGGAGAAAACAGTGGATAAAGCGAACGGTATAAAAACTATACCCCGAGGGCTAGACCTTAATACCACTGGGTTCTCCGGGGGCCGCAATGATGCGAGTACAGCCCGAATCCGGCTGTGCCCAGTCGTAGTGGCAATCCTTGGGATCTCCCCAGCAGAGACTGAGGTACAGTTCGGTCTGGGCCGCAGACAGTTCAGCCCATTCGCAGGTGGCGATTCGGGCGTTGACCTGGTCGGCGGTGATGGGCTGGGGCGGACGCCCCGCTTGCCAAAGGCGTAGGTTGGGGGTGGCCGCTTGCCAAAATTGAACCATGGCGGGTTTGGCGGCGGTGAGGGCAAGCTTGTCAGCGGGGATGGCGATCAGTTGGGGATGCAACTCTGGCACCCGCAGGCGTTGGCCCGCAAAATAGCAGGTGTGCCACACCAGCCCAGACACCCCATGCTGCCGTTGATAGGCGTGGATTTGGGCCTGAAAGTCTTGGAAAGCAAAGACCTTACTGAGTTTGTCAGCACCCAGGGCCTTGGCAATCACGGGGTTGTCCAGCCGTTCGACGGAGGAGAGCACCACCCGTTCGCCCCGCCAGGTGGCCCGCAGTTCCTGGTCTAAAAACGCTAGCAGTTGTTCGGTGGTGTAGGTCATGGGGGGCCTGGGTTGAGGGTGAATAATCTCAGCCGTAGGCCCATCCTAGCAAGGGGGCTAGAACAATTTTGTGGCCCACTATCGGTTTAGGGGCCGTAGGACACAGGCGGAATCTAGGCCAGTCGGCCTGGACAGCTCAAGATTTTTCACGTTTTGCGGCACCTAGGTAGGTCGTTAAGCTATCGTGCAAAGCAGATTTAGGATACCGATCTAGGGCCAGGTTTTGGCCGAGGGCAAACCCATGGAATTGAAGACCGTCGCCGTAACGTTGCCGGAGGGCAGCAACGTCATTTTGGGGCAAACCCACTTCATTAAAACCATCGAAGATCTCTACGAAATTATGGTGGGCACCTCCGCCCAGGTGAAATTTGGCATCGCCTTTTGCGAAGCCTCCGGCCCCTGCCTCATCCGCACGGCAGGGAATGACGAAGCCCTACTCGCTGCCGCCGTGGAAAATGCCCAGGCCATCGCCGCTGGCCACAGTTTTATCATCTTGCTGCGGGATGCCTTTCCCATCAACTTCCTCAACGCCATCAAACAATGCCCGGAGGTGTGCCAGATCTACTGTGCCACCGCCAATCCTTTAGAAGTAGTGGTAGCGGAATCAGCCCAGGGCCGGGGGATTCTGGGCGTCATCGACGGCTTCTCGCCCAAGGGCGTGGAAGGCCCAGAGGATGTGCGGGCGCGGCAAGGTTTTCTGCGCCAAATTGGCTACAAGCTCTAGGGCCTGTCATGGCCCCCAGGGAGCCTATACGGCCACCCCTCGGGGGAGGGATCGGCTCAGTTCGCCAGGATTCCCTCACCCTTGGGCTTTTTCAGCGGTTTGTTCGATCTCCTGAGCCGCCGCCTTGCGTTCGCTGTAGCGATCCGTGAGTTCGTCTACCCGATCTCGCAACACCAGGGTGAAGCGGTAGAGTTCTTCCATCACATCCACCACCCGGTCACGGTAGGGGGAGTCTTTCATGGTGCCGTCGGCGTGGAATTCTTGATACGCCTTGGCCACTGAGGATTGATTGGGACAGGTGCACCGGGCTTGGCTGGCCCGCGATCCATTGGCGGGGGCTCGTATAATAAATGATTGGCGATGGGAACGATGCGCGGTGGGCTCGACTGGCCTGAGGGTGACCGCTGGGTTTCCGCCCTATGTCCTAGCGTTTTCTTTAGAAGGTTTATTGGTACTGTGGTTAACCCAGAATCGGGGAATTGGTCGTCCGCTGCTCAACAACCCGCTGATACGTCTCCACCGGACTTTCAGTTTGATTCCATCGAGTCGGCTCTGCAAGACTTGGCGGCGGGGAAGTCCATTGTTGTGGTAGATGACGAAAATCGGGAAAACGAGGGGGATGTGATCTGTGCCGCCCAGTTTGCCACCCCCGACAACATCAACTTTATGGCCGTGGAGGCCCGAGGGCTGATTTGCCTCGCCATGACCGGGGAGCGGCTGGATGAGCTTGACCTGCCCCTGATGGTGAGCCACAGCGCCTTTGAGGACGAAAACGAGCAAACCGCCTTCACCGTCAGCATTGATGCCGCCGTTTCCTGGGGTGTGACCACGGGCATTTCCGCCGAAGACCGGGCGCGGACGATTCAGGTGGCAATTAACCCCAAGGCCAAACCCAGCGACCTGCGCCGACCGGGGCACATTTTCCCGCTGCGGGCCAAGGAGGGGGGCGTGCTCAAACGGGCGGGCCACACCGAAGCCGGGGTCGATCTGGCACGGCTGGCGGGGCTCTATCCAGCGGGGGTGATCTGCGAAATCCAAAATCCCGATGGTTCCATGGCGCGACTGCCGGAACTGGTGGACTACGCCAAAACCTTTGGCCTCAAACTGATCAGCATTGCCGATTTGATCCGCTACCGGCTCCAGCACGAGCGCTTCGTGCAGCGGGAAGCGGTGGCGGAACTGCCCACCCAGTTTGGCCTGTTCCACATCTATGCCTACCGCAATTTGCTCGACGATTCCGAACATGTGGCCCTGGTGAAAGGCGACCCCGACACCTTTGCCGACCATACCGTGATGGTGCGGGTGCATTCCGAGTGCTTAACCGGAGACGCCTTTGGTTCCCTGCGCTGCGATTGCCGTATGCAGCTTCAGGCGGCGCTGAAAATGATTGAATCCGCTGGGCGCGGGGTGATCGTATACCTGCGCCAGGAGGGCCGGGGGATTGGCCTGGTCAATAAACTCAAGGCCTACTCCCTGCAAGATATGGGCCTCGATACCGTGGAGGCCAACGAAAAATTGGGCCTGCCCGTGGATCAGCGCAACTACGGCATTGGGGCACAAATTCTCAACGACATCGGTGTGAAAAAGTTCTGCCTGATTACGAATAACCCTCGCAAAATCGCAGGTCTCAAGGGCTATGGCCTAGACATGGTCGCTCGGGTGCCGCTCATCATCGAGGCCACCCCCTACAACTCCAGCTACCTCTCAACGAAGGCCCAAAAGCTGGGCCACTTGATGCTGCAAACCTACTTGGTGACGGTGGCCCTCCACTGGCACCGGGGGCCACTGGAGGCGGCGGATCGATACGAAAAGCTCGAAAAACTACGCCACCTCGCCCAGTCCCAAGGGCTTTTACTGCAAGAGGAGGCCCGTCCCGTGGCGGCAGCGCTGTTTAGCCAAGCCGACCAGATTATCCACCTGGGTTTGGAAACCGCCGAGGCCGTGGACACCGATTGGTACAGCCATGCCCACCATGGTCAACTCCAGGCGATTACCGCCATTCTGGATGATCTGGCAACCTGGCCCGACCTCAACCAAATGGCGTTTTTAATTTCCAACGGCAGCGATCCCTTTAGCGGTCTCCAGGTCAACCTCAACCGACAGGTCTTCCATCGCGGTCGTCCAACGGCGGATGTCAAACCCTCAGATTTGACCGAAACCCTGGAAACCCAACGCATTTACGTCTTCTCCACCCACATCCCTGACGACTAAAGTCCCGTGGGCCATGGCGCAGGCAAAATGTCTACGGCCATCGCCGGACTCAGGCGACGGTCGTTCCCGATAAGCCTAGGATGGGGGATAGCTCGGATGGGGGCGGGAGACGGTGAGCGACAGCAGTTCTTCGCCGATCCTGCCATAGTCTTGCCAAGCTTCAGCGGCCTTGGCCGCCTTCACCGCCGATACAACCTGGCCCTGCTGGGCGGCCTTTGGGTAGACAGCATAGCGGCGCACGCTGTGGTGAAACAGGCGGGGCTGAAGCGGTGTGATCAGGGGCTGAAGGGATGGGGCCATGCGCCGACTGGGGGGCATCATCGTCAACAGCACCCGGTAGTTTTCGATGGCCGATTCCCCTAGGTAAACGCCCATTAAGGCCAGTGCGTCTAGCGCCAAGACATCTGGCGTGGTGGGTAGCACCAGCCAATCACAGGCCTTGGCCAGCATCGCCAGGTCATCGGGATCGGGCCGCGCCTGGGTGTCAATCACCACATGGCCCTGCTCCGGCAGGTGATCCCCCGCTTGCCACTCGTCGGTGACCGCAAAGGGCAGGGCACCCCGGTGAGCCCAGGCTAGGGCGGATCGGTTGGGGTCGGCGTCGATCAGCAGGGTTTCGGCATCGCCGTGGAAAAAGGCCGCCAGGTGAATGGCGGTCGTCGTTTTGCCGACACCGCCTTTGAAGCTGGCTACGGTGATGATCATGGTTCAGCCGGGGAGAGGACATCGGTGGAAGAGCGATAGCTTGATAGATTAGTTCACAGCGCGGTGAATGACACGGAGTATGGATAGCAAACGGTGATGGACAGTCCTGGATTTAACGCCGACCCTTGCCCCGCCCTGCGCCTTAATCTCCCTGATGCCAGGGCCACAGAGCGCCTGGGATGGCACCTAGGGCAACAACTTCCGGCAGGAACTACGGTGCTCCTGTCGGGGGATTTAGGCAGCGGCAAAACGACTCTCATTCAAGGGTTGGGGCTGGGGCTGGGCATTGCCGATCCCATCAGCAGCCCCACCTTTACCCTGGTGAATGAGTATCCCGAGGGTAGGGTACCTTTGTATCATATTGATCTCTACCGTCTAGCGGGGGAAGAGGTAACAGACCTTTACCTGGAGGCCTACTGGGATGATCGGGAAGCCGTCCCTGGCATTGTTGCCATTGAATGGGCGGAGCGATTGACCGATCCGCCCTGCGCCGCCCTGCGCATTGCCCTGGCCTATGCCGAGGGGGGTGGTCGCTGTGCCATCCTATCTGCCGCTACCCCAGACCAGTTGTCCCTTTTGCAGGAGGTGCTACCCCATGGCCTATTGGTTGATGAAGTCTGAGCCCGATGTGTACAGCATCCACGACCTGGCCCGCGACCAAACCGAACTGTGGGATGGCGTGCGCAACTACCAAGCCCGCAACTTTCTCACCAGCATGGCGGTGGGGGATCTGGCTTTTTTCTACCACTCCAACACCAAGCCACCGGGGATTGTGGGGCTGGCCCACATTGTGGAGGCGAATGTGGTCGATCCAACCCAATTTGACCCGGCCCACAAATACTATGACCCCAAATCTCCCCCCGACCAGCCCCGCTGGCGCACCGTGGTAGTGGGCTACGTGGAAACCTTTGCCACCGGGATCACCCTCGACCAATTGAAGGACACCTTTACCCCCGAAGACCTGTGGGTGGTGCGGCGCGGCAATCGCCTCTCGGTGATGCCTGTGGCCGACGCCGTGGCCGAACGCCTGCTGGCCCTGGCCCGCTCGGCCTAGGTCGGGATGGGATAAGCTAGGACACGGGCGTTGGACGACTCCCCTTGCCCCAGCGAAAAGTAGCCTATGCGTTGGCCCGAAGAATCCGAACCCACCCCCCAGATCAACATCGTGCCGATGATTGATGTGGTCTTTGCCGTGTTGGCTTTTTTTCTGGTATCCAGCCTCTATTTCAGCCGCCATGAAGGGTTAACGGTGGCGCTGCCGGGAGCGCAGACCGGCAGCGCCCAGCCCCAGTTTTCCATTGTGGTAACGGTGGCGGCCAGCGGTGGCCTAGCGGTGGGCGATCGCCCCGTCACCGACGACCAACTCCTAGCGGTGGTTCAGTCCCAGCTTCCCGCCACCGTCGGCCATCGGCTGATCATCCAAGCGGATCAAGCGGTTTCCCATGGTCGTGTGGTGAGCGTCATGGATCAGCTCCGCACCCTAGAGGGCATCCAGATCGCCATCGCCACCCAGCCCCTCCCCCAATAACGCCCGACCCCCACGGGCGAGGAGACCTCGCCCCTACCGGGTACCCACGGGCGAGGAGACCTCGCCCCTACCGGGTGCCCACGGGCGAGGAGACCCCGCCCCTACCGGGTGCCCACGGGCGAGGAGACCTCGCCCCTACCGGGTACCCACGGGCGAGGAGACCCCGCCCCTACCGGATGCCCACGGGCGAGGAGACCTCGCCCCTACTCGATCCCCGACCCCCGACCCATGACCTGGACTATCGCCACCTTCTACAAATTCGTTCCTCTCGAACATCTGCCCCAGTTGCAAGCTGACCTTCTGGCAGAAAGCCAACCCTGGGGATTGTGCGGCACCATTTTGCTGGCCCAGGAAGGGCTCAATGCCACCATTGCCGGGTTTCGAGAGGGGGTCGATCACCTGCTGGGATGGCTCCAGGCCCACCCTGCCATTGGCCCGCTGACGGTGCAGGAATCGACCACGGAGTCCGCTCCCTTTGGCCGTATGAAGGTGAAAATTAAGCCGGAAATTGTCACCCTAGGTCGCCCAGACCTCAATCCCAATCGGCAGGTGGGCACCTACGTGGATCCCCAGGACTGGAATCCGCTGATCCAAGATCCTGAGGTGGTGCTGATTGATGCCCGCAATGACTTTGAGGTGGAGGTGGGCACCTTCCAAGGGGCCATCAATCCCCATACCCGGTCGTTTCGTGAACTGCCAGACTACATCGCCCAGCATCTCGATCCGGCTCAGCATCGCAAGGTGGCCATGTTTTGCACCGGGGGCATTCGCTGCGAAAAGGCCACAGCCTACCTACGGGAACAGGGCTTTGATCAGGTCTATCACCTCAGGGGCGGCATCTTGAACTACCTAAAACAGGTTCCCCCCGCCGAAAGCCTGTGGCAAGGGGACTGCTTTGTCTTTGATGATCGGGTGGCGGTGGATCATCAGCTTCAGCCCCAGGGCTATGTGCTCTGCGGCGGCTGTGGCTATCCCCTCAGCCCCCAAGACCAGGCTTCCCCGCTCTACCAACCGGGCCAAACCTGCCCCCACTGTGCCCCGCCCGAGGCCTAGGCCATTTCGGCACCTCTCAACCTGGGGGAGCGTTGGTGCCCTAAAGCGTTGGTGCCCTAAAAGGTACAATTTTGGGCCAGGGCCACCTTCAGCAGGGTTTTATACTCCCGCTCAGGCAAGGTGTAGGCCCCAAAGCGAGCCAGGTGGGGGTTCATCATCTGGGCATCAAACAAAATGAAGTGCTGTCGCCGCAGATGCTCCACCAGTTTCACCATGGCCACCTTAGAGCCTTCCGAAATGCGGAAAAACATCGACTCGCCAATGAAGGCTCCACCAATGGCTAAGCCCAGTATCCCCCCCGCTAGCTCGTTGCCCTGCCAAGTTTCAAAACTGTAGGCCCATCCGGTTTGATACAGTTCCCAGTAAACCTGCTTGAGTTCGTCGGAAATCCAGGTGGTCTCTCGGTCGGCGCAGCCTTCTACGACCGCCTGAAAGGCTTGGTTAACCGCAACCCGAAAGCGATTTTGATTCAGCACCCGCCGCAGCGATGTGGGATAGCGAAACCGTTGATCTAGGGGAATCACCGTCCGCTGACGACTGGCATACCAGCCCAGGTTGTCGCCGTCGTCATCGGCCATCAAAAAATAGCCCTGGGAGTAGCCGTCAATAATGGCATCAATGTCGTACTTGGGTGGGCGCAAGGTCACAGGGGGTCTCCGTACCGCTGCCTCTATTATCCCCCAGCCTCCTAGGCTTGAAATAAAAACCCCAGACCGGGACGGCCTGGGGCTTCAGAGGAAAACCCTTGCGGGTTGCGTAACCAAACTTGAAAGCGAGATGTCCTGGTAAGATCCCAGGGTTCTTAACCCGTCGCTGAGGGATGGAGGATTTCCCTCGCCAGAACCCTGGGATCTTAACTCAGCGACTAGCGCACCACACCGCGTAGGTCTTCGGCATTGACGGGCGCGATCAGATACAGGCGCAGCAGATCGCCCACAATGCCCATGACCAGGGGCAGCTTCCGCAGAGACTTCAGCCAGTTGGGGCCAGCCCCTTCGCTGATGTGCTTAATTTTGAGGTTGCGGGCGGCGGAACGTTCTAAACGGGGGAAAAACTGGGGATGATCGACATTGAGCGACACTGGGAAGGCACGGGCGGCGGTTTCGTTGGTTTTACGCACCACCTGGGTATCAAATGCCGTGGCGTCTAGGCCCAGCATTTCATAGAATTTGGCCCGTTCATGCACGGTCAAACTGTGGGTGGCAAAGACAGATAACAGGAAAAAGCGACTCCACAACCGACCCTTCCATGTGTCCCACATGTGGGGCTGAGAACGAATCAGGGCTTTGAAAATATCGCCATGACGGTTCTCATCTTGGCACCAGCTTTCAAAGTAGTTAAACAGTGGATAGAACTTGTGTTCTGGATGCTGTTCTAAATGGCGGAAAATCAGAATATAACGCCAATAGCCAATCTTTTCTGAGAGGTAAACAGCGTAGATAATCCACTCTACCGGGAAGAAGGTATAGGTGCGGTTTTTGGTCAGTTTTGCCAGGTCTAGGGAAATACCAAAATCCTGCATACATTTGTTCAGAAATCCCGCATGACGGGCTTCATCGCGAGCCATCAGGTGAAAGATTTCGGCCAGGGGTGCATTACGACCTTTGAGGCGACGAGACAGTTCTTTAAATAGTAAGAACCCCGAAAACTCGGAAACACAGGAACGCTCTAGGTAATCAATAAAAGCCTTGCGTTCTTCCCCTTCGATGTGATCCCAAACCTGCTCAAAGGAATCATCGCGAATGAAGTGGTGACGGTTATAGTCAGCCCGCATTTCCTCGATCATGGCCTGAATTCCTTCCGCTTCTAGGGAAAGATCAAGGTCGGCGGCTTTGTCAAAATCCGTAATGTAAAACCGGGGAGACAGCAGATTTTCTTCAATGGCTGTCTTGACCTGGCTGTTGCCGGGTTGCGGCGCGGGCTTGGGGAGGGCAGTCACCATAGGGCTATTTCGGAATCTAGAAAGGGCAGTGAAAGGGGGAGTATAGGCTCCGATAAAAGTCCCCTCTGGAGAGGGGATGGGTTGAGAGAGAAGATTACAAATTTCAGCGACAGGGCGTTGGGATTCAAAATTGCTTTATCGCTTTATGGCTATCAACCATAGCATAGCCCTTGGCTCTTTGGGCTACCCGTTAGGGAAAATTCGCTTTTCCCGCCGTTCCCATGCCCCCAGGGAAGCCCAGGAAAGGCTAGGAATTAGGCGAGTGAGGGGTTTCTCTAGGCTTTGTAACGTTTTTCAACAGGCGCGTTCTCAAGGGCTAGGGAAGATCATGACGTTGATCCCCTCTGCCCCTGCGGGGATGTCCTAGGGGACACAAAACTTAACTTGCTACTCTAGACTTAATGCTTCATAGCTGTATAGTGATGAAAAGATTTTTCTCGAAGCACTGTTTTTGCGAGGTACATCCATGACTGATCTGGCCCAGCGGCTGCGGGAAGGCAGCCAAGTCTCCCATACCCTGTCGGAAAATACCGCCTTTATGAAGTGCTTTCTCAAGGGCGTAGTGGAGTTGGAACCCTTCAAAAAGCTCACGGCTGACCTGTATTTTCTCTACAGCGCCCTTGAGGAAGAAATGGCCCGCCATGGCAATCATCCCGTGGTGGGGCCGCTGGTGTTTGGCGAACTGCTGCGGACGGCCAAACTGGAGGAGGATTTGGCCTATTACTATGGGAAAAATTGGCGCGAACTGATTCAAGCCACCCCCGCCGGTGCCCACTACGTCAGCCGCATTCGAGAGGTGTCCCGTAGCCATCCAGCGCTGCTGGTGGCCCATGCCTACGTTCGCTATATGGGCGATCTGTCCGGTGGTCAGGGGTTGCGACACATTGTGCGATCAGCCCTGAACCTGCCCCCCGACAAAGGCACGGGGCTCCATGAATTTGACCAACTGCCCACCGTAGAAGCCAAGCGTGACTTCAAAATTCGCTACCGGGAAACCCTCAACGCCCTGCCCGTGGATGAGGCGCTGATCCAAGCCCTCATCGACGAAACCAACCTCGCCTTTGCCCTCAACCGCGATGTTTTCCACGAACTAGAACCCGATGTTCGCGCCGCCGTGGGTGATCATGTGTTTGACCTCATTACCCGCCAAGACCGACCGGGCAGCACCGAACGCCACCCCCACCACCACGGCATGGCGGCACTCATGGCAACGGAATAATCGGCGCATTGCCTCGCGAGATTGGTGCATTGCTTCGCGAATGCACCCTACGGCTGGTGCATTGCTTCGTGAATGGCCCCTTGTATGTTGGGGGTCATCAAACATAGCCGTCGATTCGTAGGGTGCATACGCGGCCCCGTCATGCCTTGCCCCTGCGGGCACCCCCTGGGCCGCAATGCACCACCCCCCGGCCACTTCGCGAGATTGGTGCATTGCTTCGCGAGATCGGTGCATTGCTTCGCGAGATCGGTGCATTGCTTCGCGAATGCACCCTACGGCTGGCGCATTGCTTCGTGAATGGCCCCTTGTATGTTGGGGGTCATCAAACATAGCCATAGATTCGTAGGGTGCATTCGCGGCCCCGTCATGCCTTGCCCCTGCGGGTACCTCCTGGGCCGCAATGCACCACCCCCCTATCCACCCTTCATAATTCCCGATAACTATGCTTTCTGTTGCCAATTCCGTTGTTTTTGATTCTGCCCTGCTGCATAAGTACAACCAAGCACTGCCCCGCTATACCAGCTATCCGCCCGCCACGGAAATGACGGAGAGCTTTAGCGCTCAGGATTTGGAAGCGTCCATTGCCGTTGGAAATTATAAACAGACGCCCCTTTCGCTCTATTGCCATATTCCCTTTTGTGAATCAGCCTGTTATTTCTGTGGTTGCAATACGGTGATTACGCGCCATAAAAAGGTGGCCGATCCCTATTTGGATTATCTGGAGCGTAATATTATTCAGATGGCAGATAGGGTCAGCAATCGTAAAGTCAACCAACTGCACTGGGGCGGGGGTACGCCGAGTTATCTCACCCAAGCCCAAGTTGAACGACTGTGGACTGTCCTGCATCAACAGTTTGATTTTGACCCAGCGGCGGAGATTTCCATTGAAGTCAACCCCAGGGATTTAGATCGGGATTATGTCCATTTTCTGAAGAATCTGGGCTTCAAGCGGGTGAGCTTTGGTCTGCAAGATTTTGATTTCAAAGTGCAGGCGGCGGTGAACCGGATTCAGCCAGAAGACATGCTATTTAACGCCATGGGATGGCTGCGGGAAGCAGGGTTTGAAAGCGTCAATGTAGACCTGATCTACGGCCTGCCCTACCAGAATTTAGCCACGTTCCAAAATACCATTGAGAAGACTCTGCGGCTGGATCCTGACCGGATTGCGGTGTTTAACTTTGCCTATGTGCCCTGGCTGAAGCCTGTGCAGAAAAAGCACATTAACCCCGCTACCCTTCCCGGCCCGGAGGAAAAGCTAGAAATCTTCCACATGACCATTGATCGGCTTACTGCTGGCGGCTACCAATTCATTGGCATGGATCACTTTGCCAAGGCCGACGATGAACTCGCCGTTGCCCAACGCCAAGGCCAACTGCATCGCAATTTTCAGGGCTATACCACCCAGCCCGAATCTGACCTGCTGGGTTTTGGCATGACGTCCATCAGTATGTTGCACGATGTCTATGCTCAAAACCACAAGGGTCTGCGGGATTTCTACAACGCCATGGATGCCAATGTTCTACCCATCGAACGGGGTGTGGTACTGAGTCAAGATGACATTCTGCGCCGCACGGTGATTATGGAGTTGATGTGTCAGTTTGAGCTATCCAAAACGGCCATCGAGGAAAAATATCACCTCAGCTTTGATCAGGACTTTGACGATTATTTTGCCCGCGAACGCCAGGATCTGAAAGCTCTAGAAGCCGATGGTTTAGTGCGGTTGACACCGAATCATATCGAAGTTCTGCCCGCTGGACGGTTGTTAATTCGCAATATTGCCGCTGTGTTCGATACCTATCTAAGAGGCAAGACCATTCGGCAGTTTTCCCAGTCGGTTTAAATCCCCTTAGGGGCTTCTACTAAGTACACATCAGTCCTGTTTGACCTTATCTCCCCCACTTTGGCCCCCTCAATCCCCCAATTCTGGGGGACTTTGAAGCCCTAGCCCCCCGAAATCGGGGGGCTAGGGGGGCTAAAACCGCCCAAAGGAGACTGAACCTACGTTGGCGAGGGGTCAGGCCATCCGCAAGATGTGTATCAGCAGTGGCACCCAGGGAGAGGGATCGAGGGTTAGGGCGGGGGATTTGACCGAAGGGTCTAGGCGGCAGCGAGCCCTTGGGCCGAGAGCTTCATCACTTCTCGGCTGGAGAAGCCGATGTTGGCCAGGGCTTCACCGTAGGTGATCATGAAGTCTTCGATCAGGGCATCTT
>JAYKHF010000155.1:0-7955 GCA_035285305.1 Leptolyngbya sp. | reverse complement strand
TTTGACCGAAGGGTCTAGGCGGCAGCGAGCCCTTGGGCCGAGAGCTTCATCACTTCTCGGCTGGAGAAGCCGATGTTGGCCAGGGCTTCACCGTAGGTGATCATGAAGTCTTCGATCAGGGCATCTTTTTCCATGCCCAGCACCCGCGCATCGTCGGCCACTTGGTTCAGCATGGCCCACACCAGGGGAAGATTTTCGCGGTTGGCTTGCTCCAGTTCCGCCTTCGAGGCGTCAAAGTTCGCCTTCAGCCATTCTTCGCCAAAGTTGAGGTGCATGTATTCATCCTTCACCACACCTTCAGTAATTTTGCGGGCAAAATCATCGGCTACGGGAATATAGATGTTGTAGGCCGAAATGGCGAAGGTTTCGATGATCAGGGACTGAATCAGCAGGCAGGTGACGATCTTGCCCTCCGCCCAAGCTTGCTGAAAGTTACGGTGCAGTTGGGCGAAGAACTCCTGTGCAAAGGCCATATCTGGGGTGACCGATAGGTTCTTGCCACAGGCTTGGAAGCCCTTCATGTGACGGCTTTCCATTTTGGCCAAACGCAGCAGTTCCGCCCCATGGTCGGGTAGGCTTTCCGCCAGCTTGCAGTAGTTGTCGTAGGCCTCCTGCTCACCCTCAATCACAATCGCATTGATGCGGCTGTAGGCGTCTTTATAGCTCTCAGACTGATAGTCAAAGGTGGTTTCAGTCTCTAACGATTGCATAGCCATGGTGTCCTGCTGGTTTGCTAAGGAATAAACTTTTTGATTTTAATCGCAATAATACTATGGGAAAGTTAACCCGATGGCAGTTTTGAACCTAGAGCGCCGTATTTCTAAGGTAAAATGACGACCCCAGAAGCCGCTAGCCTTAGCGAAGACAGACCTTTGGCGGATAGGCTGGCCAATTTCCAATCTACTATAGATTTTTCTAATCTAAAGGGCAGTTTCTGGTCAATTTATCCCCCGATGGCCCCCAGGGAAAAGAGAGGCCAAGCCCGACAGAAGATCCTCCAGGTGGGTCGGATCATGGGTAGCCATGAGGGTAATCCGCAGCCGACTGGTGGGCACCGTGGGCGGACGCACCGCCGATACCCATAGGCCCCGATCTTGCAACCGCTGGCTGGCCGCCATCACCTGGCTGGCCGACGGCCCCACCAGGCACAGAATTGGAGACTCGGACGGTAGCCGCTGAAAAGCAGGCGTCTCCCCATGGTCTAGGAGCCCCTTGCCTAGGATCTCATCGAGGCCACGCCTGAGGCGGTCTACGTTGTGCCAAAGGGTCTGTCGTCGCTGGGGTTCCCCCTGAACAATCTGCACCGCCGCTAGGGCCGCCGCCGTATCGGCTGGGGAGAGCCCGGTGGTGTAGATCCAGCCGGGGGCGCGGTTCCGTAGAAAATCAATCAGCACTTGGGATCCCGCCACATAACCACCTAAACTACCCAGCGCCTTACTCAGAGTGCCCACCGTTACCATCGGACGCCCCAAACAGCCTAGGTGCTCCACCGCCCCGGCCCCGCCATGGCCCAACACCCCGGTGCCGTGGGCCTCATCCACCAGCACCATCGCCTCGTAGGTTTCCGCCAACTCTAGAATCTGCGGCAGGGGGCAGAGGTCGCCATCCATGCTAAAGACGCTGTCGGTGGTGATGAGGCAGCGGCGATGCTGGGCGCGATGGGCGGCAAGGCATTCCTCTAGGTGTTCCACATCCCCGTGGCGATAGTCGTAGGTGGTGGCTCCGCTGGCCTTTGCCCCAGTCCGCAGGCTGGAGTGGTTGTAGGCGTCGCTGAGGATCAGATCCGCTGGCCCCACCAGGGCGGCGATGGTGCTGAGGTTGGCCAAATAGCCAGAACTAAATACCAGGGCGTCTTCGGTCTGTTTGAGGTCGGCCAAGGCCAGTTCCAACTGCCGATGCAGATCCCGGTGGCCGCTCAACAGCCGGGATCCGGTGCTGCCGGTGCCGTAGGTTTCAACCGCCGTGATCGCCGCCGCCGCCAGCCGAGGATCCCCCGCTAGGCCCAGGTAGTCGTTGCTGGCGAAGTTGATCAGGGATTGCCCATCCCGCACCATCACGGCCCCGGCCTTACCTTGGACAGGCTGCACGGTGCGATAGCGGTGGGCGCGGTGGAGGGCGGCCAGGGATTGGGGGAGCCAGTGGTAGGGGGAGAGCATAGGGAGGCGGGAGGCGGGAGGCGGGAGGCGTAGGGCTGGTTGGCTGACAAAAGATCCTGCACCGGGCGCGGGAACCGCGCCCCTACCGCATTTAGGCCATGTAGGGGTCAGGTCTCCTGACCCTTTGAG
The DNA here is from genome assembly GCA_035285305.1 of Leptolyngbya sp. Lineage (GTDB taxonomy): Bacteria > Cyanobacteriota > Cyanobacteriia > Phormidesmidales > Phormidesmidaceae > Nodosilinea. The sequence continues at coordinate 5,670 of JAYKHF010000155.1, read as the reverse complement.
GAATCTGGGTTCTGGTAAGTTTTGTCAGTCAATCAGTCGACAGGCTCACCGCTCACCGCTTACCGCGCAGCCCGAACGGTACTCAGCCCGAACGGCGCATCCTGAAAGTTGCTGAAGTTTAAGGCATTCTCTTGGCAGATATGAAATCGCTATGGGATAATGAAAGACTGTGTCTTAACTTCTATCCGCACTACTCTAGGTGACCTGTCATGGCTAAAGGCGTCCGCCTCGTCATTACCCTTGAGTGCACTGAATGCCGGACTAACCCGGACAAGCGCTCGAACGGTGTATCTCGATACACCACCCAAAAGAACCGTCGCAACACGACGGGCCGCATCGAACTGAAGAAGTTCTGCACCCACTGCAACAAGCACACCGTCCACAAAGAAATCAAGTAAGCAACTCCCATGGCCTATTTTCGTCGTCGAGTATCTCCAATCAAGCCCGAAGAAAAAATTGACTACAAAGATGTAGACTTGCTCCGCAAGTTCGTCACCGAGCGCGGCAAAATTCTGCCCCGCCGGATTACTGGCTTGACCGCTCAGCAGCAGCGGGATCTCACCGTCGCCATCAAACGCGCCCGGATTCTGGCCCTACTCCCCTATGTGAATGGGGAAGGCTAGGCTAGGGTAGAAGATGGCGAGTGTAGGGTAGGGTTCTGGTGGAAAAGGGAACATTAGTCGAATTCAAACACCAGGGTCAGCCCCGCCTAGGGGTCGTGGATCGGCCTGAGGGCAAGAAAAACTGGGTGGTCATCGATGAGCGTGGCCAATCCCATACCCTACATCCCAGAGAGATGAGCTACGAAGTGGTCGGCGAGAGGTATACTCCCGCCGACATTTCGCCCTTTCTAAACGAGGCGGAGGGCTATATCGATCCCTCTAGCCTGGAGGTGGCCTGGGAATTTTTGACAGAATCTGAGGAGTCTGCCGACCCAGTTTCCCTGGCGGCCCTGTTGTTTTCCGACCAAAGCCCGCCTCTGTGCTATGCCGCCCATCGCCTGCTGAGCGAAGACAAGATTTACTTCAAGCAAAAGGGGGATCGTTACGAACCTCGCCCCGCTGCCCAAGTCAACGAAATTAAGTACCAGATGGAGCGGGAAGCCCTGCGTCAGCAGGAGTGGGAAGCCTTCATGGCCAAGGCTCGCCGGGGGTTGGCGGGGGAATCCGTACATTGGGACAAAACGGATCGGCCTCGCATCGAAATTTTGGAACGGTTTGCCCTGCTAGGGGAAGAGTCGAGCCAGCGCAACCAGGCCATAGAATTGCTAAATGCGATGGCCTGTGCCCCAACAGCGGCAGGCGCATTTGATACCCTAGTGGCATGGGGATTGTGGACACCCCACGAAAACCTGGCCCTCCGACGCAGCCAGATTCCCAGCCAATTCTCCGAGGACACCCTAACTATGGTGCAGCAGCGGCTCCAGTCTCCGCCGCCCGATCTCGACGATCCCCAGCGCCTAGACCTGACCCACCTGAAGGTCTACACCGTTGATGATGCCAGCACCCAGGAAATTGACGACGGCCTCAGCCTCGAAACCTTGGAGGATGGTCGCCAGCGCCTTTGGATTCACATTGCCGATCCCACCCGCTGGGTTATCCCAGGCGATGAACTCGATCTAGAAGCCCGCCGCCGCTGCACCACGGTCTACCTACCCACGGGCATCATTCCCATGTTCCCCGCCGAGTTGGCCACCGGGCCAATGAGCTTGGTGCAGGGTAAGGTCTGCTACTCCCTCAGTTTTGGCATTGTCCTCGGTGAAGCTGGAGATGTGCAGGACTACACCATTGCCACCAGCCTCATTAAACCCACCTATCGCCTGACCTACGAAGACGTAGACGAATTGCTGGAGTTGGGCATTACCGCTGAACCGGAACTGCATGGTCTCGCCCAATGGGCTCAGGTGAGAGGGCAATGGCGCATCACCCAGGGGGCGATCACCATCAACATGCCCGAATCGAATATTAAGGTGAGCACCGCCGAAGACAACGCCGAAAACAACATTGTAATTGAGGTTTTGGAGGACTCCCCGGCCCGACAAATGGTGGCGGAGATGATGATTCTGGCCGGAGAAGTGGCCGCCCACTATGGCCAAACCCATGAGTTAGCCATTCCCTTTCGCAGTCAGCCCCAGCCCGAACTGCCCTCCGACGAAGAACTGATTCAACTGCCGACGGGCTGGGTGCGCGATTCCGCCATTCGCCGCTGCATGACCCGTAGCGAAGTGGGGATTACCCCCAGTCGCCATGCCACCCTGGGCCTAGACAGCTATAGCCAAGTCACCTCCCCCATCCGTCGCTACCTAGATCTGATCGTTCACTTCCAGCTCAAAGCTCACCTGCGCGGAGATCCGCCGCCCTTCTCCTCCCACGAAGTGACGGAACTCGCCCAAGGAGCAAGCACCGCCGCCTACGAAGCGACCCTCGTGGAACGCCAAACCAAGCGCTATTGGGCCTTAGAATACCTGCGCCGCCACCAAAGCGAAGTGTGGGACGTGATGCTGCTGCGCTGGCTGCGGGAAGACGACGGCCTGGGCCTGATCATGGTGGAGGATCTAGGACTAGAACTGGCCATGCGCTTCAACCGTTCCGTGGCCCTGGGGGAACAATTTCAGGTGCGGGTTAGCCATGCCAATCCTCGCCAGGACATCATCCGCTTCGAGGAAGTGGCCACCGAGGAAGCCGATTCCAGTCTGGCGACCTCGGCCTAAGGCGATGGGGTCAGGTGATTTGGCGGAATGACAACCAGGAGCCGTTGGCGTAAAATCTAGTACGGGTATCCTAGGTGGCACGTGGTTCATCGGTAACGGAACATGACTATGGCTCAGGCGGCAACTCCCGTGGCAGACTTCCCTTCCCTCGAAAAGGCGCTGAAGCACCACTTCGGCTACGACGAGTTTCGGCCTGGGCAGCGGCGGGTGATTGAGGCGGCGCTGAAAAACCAGGACACCCTGGTGATTATGCCCACCGGGGGCGGCAAGTCCCTGTGTTATCAACTACCCGCGCTGCTAAAAATTGGCGTGATGGTGGTGGTATCGCCGCTGATTGCCCTGATGCAGGATCAGGTGGCGGGGCTACAAGATAACGGGATTGCCGCCACGTTTCTGAATAGTTCCCTGGATATGGAGACTCAACATCAGCGGGAAGCCGCCCTGCTGCGAGGGGAAATAAAACTGCTCTACGTCTCGCCGGAACGCCTACAAAATTTAGGGTTTATCCAGTTTTTAAATCACCTGAGCCAAACCGTAGGCATTAGCGGCTTTGCGATTGATGAAGCCCACTGTGTGAGCGAGTGGGGCCACGATTTTCGGCCTGAATATCGGCGGCTCCATGAACTGCGGGAGCGCTTCCCCCAAATTAGTGTGCTGGCGCTGACGGCCACCGCCACGGAACGGGTGCGCCAGGACATTGCCCAACAACTGCGGCTGCGAGATCCGCTGGTTCAGGTGTCTAGCTTTAATCGGCCCAATCTCTTTTACGAGGTGCGGCCCAAGGGGCGAGATGGCTATCGGCAGCTACTTGAGCAGGTGCGGCAGCAGACGGGATCGGGGATTATCTACTGCCTGAGCCGCAAGCGGGTGGATGAATTGGCGTTGATGCTGGGCCAAGATGGGGAATCGGTGCTGCCTTACCATGCCGGACTGGCGGACGAGGTGCGACGGGAAAACCAAACCCGATTTATTCGTGACGATGTGCGGCTGATGGTGGCCACGGTGGCCTTTGGCATGGGCATTAATAAACCCGATGTGCGGTTCGTAATCCACTATGACATTCCTCGCAACATCGAGGGCTACTACCAAGAAAGCGGGCGGGCCGGACGGGATGGCGAACCCGCCCACTGCACCCTATTTTTGGCCCATGGTGATGTGGCTACGGCGGAATATTTAATCAGCCAAAAACCCGATGAAACTGAGCAGCGCATTGCTCGCCAACAACTGCGGCAAATGGTGGACTACGCCGAAAGTACCGTGTGCCGCCGCCATATTCAACTCAGCTACTTTGGCGAAACCCTCAGCGAAGGGTGCCGCCAGTGCGATAACTGCCTCAACCCACCCCCCACCGAAGACTGGACGATTGAGGCCCAGAAATTTCTTTCTTGCGTGGCCCGCTGCCAGGAACGCTTTGGCATGGTGCATATTATTGACGTTCTACGCGGATCTAAAAAGCAGAAAATTATCGACTTAGGCCACGACAAACTTTCGACCCACGGCATCGGAAAAGATCGATCCGTTGAGGAGTGGAAGCTGTTAGGCCGATCCCTACTACACCAGCGTTTTGTCGATGAAACCACCGACGGCTTTCCTGTCCTGAAACTGAATGCCGCGAGTTGGCAAATCCTGCGGAAACAGCTCACGGTTCAGGTAGCCGTACCCAAGGATCTCAAACCTGTTAAGGCTGGATCGGTTCAGGGTTCTGCGAAGTTTGACAACTCCCCCGAAGCCGTCGCCCTCCTCACCGAACTTAAAGCCCTGCGCAAACGGCTGGCGGACAAACAAAGCCTGCCGCCCTACATGGTGTTCAACGAATCTACCCTGAAGCAAATGGCCCAACAACGGCCCCAAACCCTCGAACAATTCGGCCAACTTTCTGGCGTGGGTAGTCGCAAACTGGAGCAGTATGGCGAAACCTTTCTCAATGCCATCCGCCAATTCTGTGCCGATCATGGTATTCCGGATCAGCCCATCACCGTAACCCCCAGTCGTCCCAGTTCGACGGTTTCCAGCCGCCCCCAATCCCTCGGTGATACCCACCGCCTCACCCTGCAATTATTTCAGGCGGGCCACAGTATTGACGCCATCGCCCAACAGCGCAACCTCAAACCCGTCACCATTTCCACCCATCTAGAATTGCTAATCCTCAACGGCGAATCCATCGATGTGAATGCCCTCGTGCCCCCTGACCGACAGCACGCCATCCGCCAAGTCCTAGACACCCAAGAAGCCTTCTCCCTCACGGATTTACGCGAACGCCTAGGGGAAAGCTACTCCTTCGATGAAATCCGTCTTGTGCGGGCACATTGGCAGCAGCAGCAGTAGCCTATGGCGTGCCGTCCTGCCAAGGTTCCACCACGGTTTGGATGGCGATTTCGGCATTGAGGCTGGCCGCAACGGCACAGTAGCGCGTGTGGGACAGTTCGGCAGAACGAGCGAGGGCGGCTTCGGTAACGTCAGGGCCAGATCCGTAGTGGGTGACGGTGATATGGGTGAAGCGGCGGGGGTGGGTTTCTGCCTGGGTGCCGGTGACTTCAATGCGGTAGCGGGCAAGGGGTTGACGCTTCTTCGCCATAATGTCGATGACATCGTAGGCCGTGCAGGAGCCGAGAGCCGCCAGTAGGAGATCGGTGGGTTTAGGGCCAATGGCCGGTTGGTCGCCGTCAATGGGAATGCGATCACCCGTTTCGGTCTGCCCAATAAACCGATGGCCGCAAATCTGATGGATCACAATCGTTTTAGTCACCATGGTTATCCTCTCCCCATCGCGATAGCAAGCCTGTCTTTGCCCAGGATACCCAAACCACCCCTAGTAACGGATACCGATCTCCCAACGACCAGAGACCATTGACGGCCCCTAACGATGGCTTGCACCCAGCTTTCAGGGGATAACGCCCGTCCGCCCAATGCGGATATAGCGTTCGGGCTGAGCGGTGAGCGGTGAGCGGTGAGCGGTGAGC
>JAYKHF010000154.1:0-53604 GCA_035285305.1 Leptolyngbya sp. | reverse complement strand
CTGTCCTGAAACGGTTTAATCTGAATCACAGGTTCGTTGACGGCGCGTCTATGTTTTTAGACTTCAGTTTGAAAATGTCGTTGATAACGGTTTGCCCCCATCAGGTCAGTGTTCTTTGCTTAACGCCAAGTAACTTGCTCTGGCTACGTTGATTGGGTCGCTTTATACCAAATCCAGATCGAGGGTTGACGTTTTGCCTTCAAGGAAAGCTCAACTGCTGGGCTTGGAGAAGGTTTATTTTGATGCAGTGATTGTCCGCATAGGGAGCCTTTGAATACGCATGAGTGTTAAAGCAAGTGGTGGAAGTGCCGTGGCGCGGCCCCAGCTCTACCAAACCCTTCCGGTCGCAACGATTGCCCAAGCTGAGCAACAAGACCGCTACATGGCCAAGGGTGAGCTGGAGGATTTGTCCGGCTTTTTTAATTCCGGCCTGAAACGAGTGCTGATTGCTGAGACGCTGACTCGCTATTCCGAGTTGATCGTGTCCCAGGCGGCCAATCGCATCTTTACCGGGGGGTCACCGTTGGCCTACCTGGAACGGCCCGACGCCGATCAACCCCTGGAGAAAACCCGGGCCGGTACTGTGCTGGATGCCCAGGAAGCGGCCAAGCTCGGTACCGCAACTTTCATTGAAAGCAGCGGTGGCGGCGGCTTCTTTAGTGGCCTATTCAGCACCACCCCCTCTGGCCCCATCCCCCCTGGGTTCCGGCCTATCAACGTGTCTCGCTATGGCCCCAGCAACATGCAGAAATCCCTGCGTGACCTGAGCTGGTTCCTGCGTTACGTCACCTACGCCATTGTGGCGGGGGATCCCAACATCATTTCCGTCAACGTGCGCGGCCTGCGGGAAATCATCGAGAATGCTTGCTCTACGGCGGCGACCATCGTGGCCATCCAGACCATGAAAGCGGCCTCGATGCGCTACGTCAGCGGCGATGCCGAAGCCAAGGAAATTGTGTCTCAGTACTTTGAGGTGCTGCTGACCGAATTCAAGGCTCCCACCCCTTCGGACAAGCTGCGCCAGCGTCCCTCCGGTGACCTGCAAGGGCTGCAACTGCCTCAGATTTACTTCAATGCGGCGGAACGACGGCCCAAGTACGCCATGAAGCCCGGTCTCTCCGCCAGTGAGAAGAACGATGCGGTGAAAGCGGCCTATCGTCAGGTGTTTGAGCGCGACATTACCCGCGCCTACTCCCTGTCGATTTCTGACCTGGAATCCAAAGTGAAGAACGGCGAAATCTCCATGAAGGAGTTCATTCGTCGCTTGGCCAAGTCGCCCCTGTACCGCAAGAACTTCTACGAGCCCTACATCAACAGCCGCGCCCTAGAACTGGCCTTCCGCCATATCCTCGGTCGTGCGCCCAGTTCCCGCGAAGAGGTGCAGAAGTACTTTTCCATCGTGTCCAGCGGTGGTCTGCCCGCCCTGGTGGATGCCCTGGTGGACTCCAAGGAATACGGCGACTACTTCGGGGAAGAAACCGTGCCCTACCTGCGCGGCTTGGGTCAAGAAGCCCAGGAATGCCGCAACTGGGGGCCGCAGTTTGAACTGTTCAACTTCAGTGCGCCCTTCCGCAAAAAGCCCCAGTTCATTACCCTGTTCGCCGCCTACGAGCAACCCCTTCCCGACCAGCACCCCTACGGATCCGGCAACGATCCGCTGGAAATCCAGTTCGGGGCAATCTTCCCCAAGGAAACTCGCAACGTCAGCGCCACCCCGGCCTTCTTCAACAAAGACACCCGCCGGATCTTGATCCACCGTGGCCCCGGTATCAACAACCAGTTGAGCAACCCCGCCGCCCGTGGTCTCAACCCCGGTTCCCTGGGGGCCAAGGTGTTCAAGCTGGATCAGGTGCCCCGCACGGGCAACACCAAGGCCAGTGTGCGCTACTCGGAAAGCTCCACCCAGGCGGTGATCAGCGCCGCCTACCGTCAGGTCTTTGGTCGCGAGGTGTACTCTGGCCAGCGATCCAACGTGGCGGAAATCAAACTGGAGAACGGCGAAATCACCGTGAAGGAGTTCATCCGGATCATCGCCAAATCCGACGCCTTCCGTAAGACCTACTGGTCGTCCCTGTACATCATGAAGGCCGTGGAATACATCCACCGTCGTCTGCTGGGTCGCCCCACCTATGGCCGTAAGGAAACCAACGCCTACTTCGATATTTGCGCTAAGAAAGGCTTCTATGCCCTGGTTGACGCCATCATCGATAGCCAGGAATACACCGAAGCCTTCGGCGAAGACACCATTCCCTACGAGCGCTACCTAACGCCCAAGGGCTTGGCGCTCCGCAGTATGCGGGTGGGCACCCTGGCCGAGAAGGGCATGATGCCAATTCCCGACACCACCGTGCCCCGCTTTGTGGAACTGGGTTCCGTCGGTGATGAGCGATCCATCCCCGATGTGCAGCGTCGCATCAGCCAAGGGGTGAACCGCCAGCGTCAGCAAACCAAGGCGTTCAAGCTCACCTCCCTGGCCGACAAGCCCAACCTGAAGCTAGTCACCGCTGCGGCCTACCGCCAAATCTTCGAGCGGGACATCGCCCCCTACATTGTGAAGAGCGAATTCACCGCCCTGGAAAGCAAGCTGGGCAACGGCGAAATCACCCTGAAGGAGTTCATCGAAGGGCTGGGCTGTTCGAGCCTCTACATCAAGGAGTTCTACGCGCCCTACCCCAACACCCAGGTGATTGAGTTCGGCACCAAGCACTTCCTAGGACGGGCTCCGCTGGATCAGGCGGAAATCCGCAAGTACAACCAAGTTCTGGCCAGCGAAGGGATCCGTGGCTTCATCAAGGCCATGCTGAACACCCCGGAATATGCCGAAAACTTCGGGGAAGATACGGTGCCCTATCGCCGCTATCCCACCCTGCCTGCGGCCAACTTCCCCAACACCGAGCGGCTGTACAACCGTCTCACCAAGCAAAACCGTGACCTGGTGGTGCCCAGTTTCGAGCCTGCCAAGTCCACGATTCCGGTGACGGATATGCCCCTGATGGCCGATGCCGTGGCCGCTCAAGCCAGCCAAGAGGCGGCCCTCGCCGCTGCAGTTGGACGGGCCACCCAGTCTGCCACCCTGGAACTACCCACGGTGCAGCCCGCCACCCGGATCTACCGCTGGTCGGCAGGCATGGACGCAGCCCAGGCAGAGGCGGTGATCACCGCGATCTATCGCCAGGTGATGATGGCCTACGACGGTGAAATCCCGACGGCTTGGCGTTTGGCCCAGGCGGAACAGGATCTCCGTCAAGGCAACCTGACCGTCCGGGGATTCGTCGCTGAGTTGCTTACCTCCGAGGCCTATCAGCAGCGCTTTGTGGATACCTATCCCCAAGGCAAACTGGTGGAAATCATGGCGCGGCAAATCCTGGGCCGCAACCTCACCCAGGGCGAGGAAACCCAGCATTACCAAGCCATGGCCGATGCCCAAGGGCGGCTGGCCGTGGCCCAGGCAATGCTGTCCTCAGCGGAGTACCAGCGCTACTTTGGCGAACAGGGCGTGCCCTACCGTCGCTAGAGTCTCCTAAATGCCTAACCCGGCAATCTGCTTTAGGACTGATTGCCCTCACCCTAAATCCCTCTCCCAATTTGGGAGAGGGACTTTGAGGGACCTCCGGCTCCCCTCGCCCTCCTGGGAGAGGGGCTGGGGGTGAGGGCCAATCCCAGCCCCAGAGATACCTTTTTGATCGACTGAGGCTAGATTAGGCCTCACGCGGTTTTCGGGATCCAAACTCTGGCAAATTTATAACGGAATATTAAGCATGGCCGCCGGATTGTCTTAATCTAGGCGGTTATGTCTGTGATGTTTTCCAGATTCTGCCCTGAAACCCCAGTGGGACGGGCATTTAGAAGCCTGAGGAAGACTATTACAAAATATTGCGGTGTCTTTAAGAAGGGGATCACAATCCCTGACAATGATTCGGGAAGGATACTGAGCCTTTGAGGATTCTCGCTGAACTCGACAGTGCTGCGGTGGTGCCCTCGCTTGCTCAGTCCATTGGCCCGTCAATGCCAGTTTGATAGACATCTGGTTATATCTTTCGGAGGAATCCATCAATGAGTATTGTCACGAAGTCAATCGTGAATGCTGACGCTGAGGCCCGTTACCTCAGCCCCGGCGAACTGGATCGGATCAAGGGTTTTGTGACCTCTGGTGAGCGTCGTCTGCGCATCGCCCAAGTGCTGACCGAATCCCGTGAGCGCATTGTGAAAGAAGCTGGCAACCAGCTCTTCCAAAAGCGTCCTGACGTGGTTTCCCCCGGTGGCAACGCCTACGGCGAAGAAATGACCGCCACCTGCCTGCGCGACATGGACTACTACCTGCGTCTAATCACCTACGGCGTGGTCGCTGGTGATGTGACCCCCATCGAAGAAATCGGTCTGGTGGGCGTGCGCGAAATGTACAACTCCCTGGGCACCCCCATCCCCGCTGTGGCTGAAGCCGTGCGTTCCATGAAGGCTGTGGCAACTGGTCTGCTGTCCAGCGACGATGCTGCTGAAGCCGCCTCCTACTTCGACTATGTTGTTGGCGCAATGCAGTAATTGCATTACCCATCCCATCGTCGATTCGTTGTTGAGAAAACATCAGTAGTTTTAAGGAAGCTTCACCCATGCAAGACGCAATTACCGCTGTAATCAATTCCTCCGACGTTCAGGGCAAGTACCTGGACAGCTCTGCCCTGGATAAGCTGAAGGCTTACTTCCAAACCGGTGAACTGCGGGTTCGTGCCGCCTCCACCATCAGCGCCAACGCCGCTGAAATCGTGAAGGAAGCTGTGGCCAAGTCCCTGCTGTACTCTGACATCACCCGTCCCGGTGGCAACATGTACACCACCCGTCGCTATGCTGCTTGCATCCGCGACCTCGACTACTACCTCCGGTATGCCACCTACGCCATGCTGGCTGGGGATCCCTCCATCCTGGATGAGCGCGTGCTGAACGGCCTGAAGGAAACCTACAACTCCCTGGGCGTGCCCATCGGTGCTACCGTGAACGCCATCCAAGCCATGAAAGAAGTGACCGCTAGCCTGGTGGGCGCTGACGCTGGCAAGGAAATGGGCGTGTACTTCGACTACATCAGCTCTGGCTTGAGCTAAGCCTCAATCCTGGTGCCATCCCGTCTCCCTTAGGGTGATAGGGTAGTCACAGGCCAGAGTCAGGAGCGAGTGTTTGGACAATGGGCTAGGCTGTGCTGTCTTCCTGGTGTCCCTAGCATTGGCTTTCGACTCTGGCTTTTCAGTAGGGTTAGCCTAACCGTACGTTCTGTAGTCCAGTGAGATAGTAGGAGAGCGTTTTACCATGCGCATGTTTAAGATTACGGCCTGCGTGCCCAGCCAAAGCCGCATTCGCACCCAGCGCGAACTGCAAAACACCTTTTTTACCAAGCTAGTGCCCTACGAAAACTGGTTTCGTGAGCAGCAGCGCATCCAAAAAATGGGCGGCAAAATCGTTAAAGTTGAACTGGCCACGGGTCGCCAAGGCACCAACACGGGCCTGCTGTAGACCAACGCTTTTCCTTTTTTGGAGCGTTATTGTTGGCGGCTGGGATCGGCTCAAGCATCCTAGCTCTCAAGTCTTAAACCTCTCGGTAGCCCATAAATGATGAGGCAGAACCGAGAGGTTTTGCGCGTTTACGGTGCCTACGTTCCTAATCACCTCCGCCTGAACTATTGCTCCTCTATGAGGCGGAGGTAGTTTTGCTTAAGCTGAACGTGGCTGGCGCTGAGGCGATCCGAGAGATTCTTCTCGGCCTCGGAAATTTGCTGCCAGAATTGGGAAGATCGCTGGGAGGAAATGTAGGCGCGCCAAAGCTGCTGAAACAGAGCGATGGCTTCGGGGCTTTGATCCTGTAGATCCGCCACGATGGCTTGAATGACTCGGCTGGCTTCTCCGTGGTTTTCGACGGATTGGGCTAAATCTAAGGCGGTTTGGAGGCGAGTGGCGAGGTCAGTCGTTGCAGCGTCATCCGCAGAAGTCATGGCAAAACCTGGGCAGGGTGGGCACGCAGGAGCGGAACCTAGCCCCAAGGACGGCGATGGGAATACTCTTGCTGTCATAAATCTAAATAATTTGCGGAGATTCAGCAAGGCTAGGGCCAAGGAGTGGTGTAGATTCGTAAAGGGTCTAGCTGAGAAAGGCTCTGTCCCGGTCGTCTTCATACCAGTCTCTGTCTTTATTGCTATGGCCAAACAGCGTATCCTTTCTGGCATTCAACCCACGGGTAATTTGCACCTGGGTAACTATCTTGGCGCGATTCGCAATTGGGTTGACCTCCAGGACGAGTACGATGCGTTCCTGTTTATGGCCGATCTCCATGCGATCACGGTGCCCCATGATCCGGCGCAGTTGGCTGAGAATACCTACAAAGTGGCCGCAACCTATATCGCCTGCGGCATTGATCCTGAAAAATCCACCATTTTTGTGCAGTCTCACCTGTCGGCCCACGCAGAACTAGCCTGGTTATTCAACTGCATTACGCCCCTGAATTGGCTGGAGCGGATGATTCAGTTTAAGGAAAAGGCCGTGAAACAGGGGGAAAACGTCAGTATTGGCCTGTTGGATTATCCTGTCCTGCAAGCGGCGGATATTTTGCTGTACGAGCCGGATTTGGTGCCCGTGGGCGAAGACCAAAAGCAACACCTGGAACTGACCCGCGACATTGCTAACCGTCTGAATTTTCAGTACGGCAGTGAAGAAAAGCCCGTGCTCAAGGTACCGGAACCGCTGATTCGGGATGCCGGGGCGAGGGTCATGAGCCTCACCGATGGCACCAAGAAAATGTCAAAGTCCGATCCGTCGGAGCAGAGCCGGATTGACTTGACCGATGCGCCCGACGTGATTACCAAAAAAATCAAGCGGGCCAAAACCGATCCCGAACGGGGGCTATGGTTTGATGATCCCAATCGCCCGGAATGCCACAATCTGCTGAGCCTGTACATGATTTTATCTGGCCAAACGAAGGAAGCCGTGGCCGCTGAATGTCGGGAGATGGGCTGGGGACAGTTTAAGCCCTTGCTGGCTGAAACCGCCGTAGCCGCCTTGGCTCCCATTCAGGAAAAATTCAACGCCCTGATGGCCGACCGGGGCTACCTGGAATCCATCCTCAAGGCGGGGGAAGCGAAGGCGGCGGCGGTGGCCACCCCCACCCTGGCCAGGGTAAAACAAGCCCTCGGGTTTTCCGTGGCTCCCTAGGGATCGGGGGGCTGGCGGTTTTCCTAGGACACAACGGGCAAGATATACTAACCAAACGTTTATGGTGATTGCAAGGAGCATGGCTTGACTTCTACATCCCTCGGCTATCGACTGCAAACCGCTGCCAAATCCGGTCACTTTTTGGTGACGGCGGAGGTGATGCCGCCCAAGGGTGGAGATCCCAGTCACATGCTGGAGATGGCCCGTTTACTCAAGGGACGGGTTCATGCGGTCAACGTCACCGACGGTAGCCGTGCCGTCATGCGGATGTCCTCCCTGGCGGCGTCGGTGCTGCTTCAGCAAGAGGGAATTGAGGCGGTGTACCAAGTGGCCTGCCGAGATCGTAACCGCATTGGCCTCCAGGCGGATTTGCTCGGTGCCCAGGCGTTGGGCCTCCGGAACGTCCTGGCCCTGACGGGGGATCCGGTAAAAGCGGGGGATCATCCCGATGCCCGTCCTGTATTCGACCTAGAATCGGTGCGGCTGCTGCGGCTCATTCATCAGCTCAACGAGGGACAAGACAGCCACGGCAAACCCCTCACCGATGGCGCACTGACCCTATTCCCAGGGGCGGCGATTGATCCCCAGTCCTCAAGTTGGTCGGGCTTGCAACGGCGCTTTGAGGCCAAGGTCAAGGCGGGAGCCTGCTTCTTCCAGAGTCAGCTCATCACGGATTTTGATCGGCTCCACAGGTTTATGGATCAAGTGGCGGCTGGGTCAGATCGGCCTGTATTAGCGGGGATTTTCCTGCTGAAGTCGGCCAAAAATGCCCAGTTCATTAACCGCAATGTGCCAGGGGCAAAAATTCCAGATGCCCTAATTCAACGCCTTGCGGAGGCCAAACATCCGCTTCAGGAAGGGGTCAAAATTGCCGCAGAACAGGTCAAGGCCGCTCGCGATATCTGCCAAGGGGTACACCTGATGGCGGTGCGGCGGGAGGATCTGATTCCCCAAATTTTAGACCTAGGGGGATTGCCTACCCTAGAACCTGCCGATGAAGTCGCCGCCGCACCCGTCTCGGAGGTGATCGCCCTGGGTGAAAACAGAGCCCACAGGCCCCACCCTGTTCAACCGGGCCTGAAATCCGACGCAGGGAACAGGCCTCCCATCGCAATTTAGAGTGGGAAAATTTAGAGCGGGAAAATCCCGTTCTCAGCTTTCCTCATCCTCTGGAGCCACCCACGTGGCCATGGGCTTCAGCACGGCGGGAATGTCTGCCCCATCGTCAAATTCCAGGATGGTTTCAGAGTAGCCCAGGTAGCCCGCCTCTGCAAAACTGGTCAACATCCGGGTGAGGGCGGGCCAGACCTCGTCGGCAAATTCCCAGTCCTGGTTGAACAGTGCCCGATCTGCAATGGATCGCAGCGCCCAGAAGTAGCTGTTGCGCACCACCGACCCCGACTTTTTGTAGTGCGGTACATCGTCTTGGTGAAGGTAGAGAATGGGCGAATCAATTCGAGCTCGCATGGGCCACACCAAATTGCGCTATTCCCCAGTCTGCTCGGGTTCGGTCTGGGGTGCAAGCCCTAGCAGTCCCTCCATCACGACCGCCCGACATTGTAAGCAGGTCAGGTGCCCTAGTAGATGGCGTAGTCCTGCCGGGGTAAAGGGGTAAAACTGGCTTCCCGAGGGAAAGCTGGGTGCAGCGTCGGTGAGTCTGGCTCGAAAGCCAAACAAGCGCTGGTTAGAAAAGGAGCTATTCACAGGCCAGCCCTCGATGTTGAGCCGTTCTAGGGTCAGGATGTGATCGGTCTCTAGCCTCAGTTCTCGGTGCAAAATGGCTTGGGCGGCATCGGCGGGATCCTGGCCAGCGGTCACTCGCCCACCGGGTAAATCCAAGGTGGTCTGGCCAAGACCGGGACGATAGACCGCTGGGGGAACCACCACCTGCCTCCGCCAAATCGGCAGCACCAGGGCAGAATCCGCCCTTTCTACCCGCCAATAGTCCACCGTGTCTTGATCTGGGGTCTGCAACCGCTCCCCCACCAGGCGCAGCCAAGGATTCCGCAGATCCATGAGAATTTGCTGTACGGGCCAGGAACCCGAGGAAGAAAGGGAATGGTCAGCCAAGGGAGGATATTCAGCGTAGCGAGTCTGATCCAGACTATCACCCTAGGCCCCTTGTCCCGCCATGGGGGATCTGGAGCCATGGTTCACCGACTGAGCCCCCAGGCTCAGCCTAGGGGGGTAGAAAACGACAGAACCCCTGGGCTAGGCCGGTGCGAAGCTGGTTGGCTGACAAAAGAGTCTGCCCCGGGCGCGGCAACCGCGCCCCTACCACATTCGGGTTATGTAGGGGTCAGGTCTCCTGACCCTTTGACAGATACAGGTTCTAGCTAGTTTTGTCAGTCAACCAGGGGCGCGACAGTCCCAAGGATCACCCTCGCTTTTCGTCACAACAGCGAGGGAACCGGAGGTCAAGCCCGCCATAGAGGCCAAGGCCTGGGGAGCACAGGGGTAGCCTAGTGCAGTGTCAAGACGTCGAAGGGCCTTGAGGATATCTGCAACCCTACAATTTAACCCTGACAAACCACTAGACCCACAGAAGCGCTAACACAACGCAGAGGGCCGTAGTCAGGTAAGCCGCTGTCACCACCTGGGTTTCTGACCAACCGGAGAGTTCAAAATGGTGGTGCAGAGGAGCCATCTTGAAGAGACGCTTACCGACCCCATCAGGGCCTTTAGTAGCCTTAAAGTAGCTGACCTGAAGAATGACCGACAGGGTTTCGGCAAAAAAGAGCAGGGTAAGCACCATCAGGGCAAACAGGTTGCCACTGAGGATGCCCACGGCACCCAGGGCAGCACCCAGGGCCAGGGACCCAGTATCGCCCATAAACACCTTGGCAGGATTACGGTTATGCACCAGAAACCCGAGGCAAGCTCCACTCATCGCCGCACAAAACACCATCAGGTCAGGATGGGTGGAGGCCGTCACCACGGCCAGCCCCCAAAACGCCAGGGCTCCCGTTCCCCCCATTAAGCCATCTAATCCATCAGTGAGGTTGGTGGCATTGCTCTCTGAGACCAGCACAAACCCAGCCAGGGGCCAAAACAACAACCCTAGAGGCAGGGAAACCCCCAGGGGTAAGGCCACCGTTGTCACCGTTGCAGGTTGGCTGGTCAGCACCCAAAGGCAAAAAAGCGCAGCGAGAATAATTTGCAGCAGGAGCTTGGTCTTGGGGGTAATGCCTTCGTTTGATCGCAGGCGCAAGACCTGCCAGTCATCCAGCCAGCCAATCGCTCCGTAGGCAATGGTCAGCGATGACACCGCTAGCACGTCTTGGGAGAAGCCGGTGGCTAAGAGGGCCAGCCCAACCGCGACTGGGACAAAAAAGATGCCCCCCATGGTGGGTGTACCCGCTTTTTTGAGGTGCCCCTGGGGGCCTTCCTTGCGGATAAACTGGCCCGTTTTAAAGGCTCGCAGCAGGGGCACTACCCAACAGCCGATTAGCCCACTCAAGCCAAAGGCCGACAGCAGGGGCACCGTCATCGAAGCCCCGAGATCATAGCCACGCCCCAAACTGGCATCCACTAAAATCGAGGCCACCCCCAAGGCGACCACTAATAGCCAAAGTAGTGTCTTGCCATTCAGACCGACTGTCCTTGAGGCGGAAAACTTCGCATCCACGATAATTCCTCGAATCGCGTCACACCACACCACAGGAGTCTACTGGAGAATCTCCCCCTTGACTAGCCGTTGGGGTGGAAATAGTCAGGCAGTGTAGGAGGCTTGTCCGGGAAAAGCGAGCAACCTTTACAACACTTAACAACCAGCACCATCCCCGGGGCTAGGCGGCAAAACGTAGATTCTTGGGCGGAGGCCGAGGCCTTAGTCGTCGTCATCAAGGGCCAGATCACCGTCGTCATCATCGTCATCGAAGCCATCGTCGCCACCCATCAGATCCGAAATTTCCTCGCTTTCGGCCTCGTCCGGGAAGTTTTCCTGGGGTTCGCGGCTACGGAGTCGGCCAATGTCCTCTAGCCAAGTCAAAATAGAGGACTCACCGGAGGAGGGCAGAATGGGAGCCTTGGCGCTCCGGGGCACCTGTCGAAGGGAGGGATTGTAAATGGGATTGGACATGGGCCAGCCAAATTAGGAGGTGGGTGAAAATGCTTGCACAAACTGCGAGCACTCCATTATAGCAGGGCACTCCCGGGCCTTGAGGGTCTTCCCAGGGACGGCGCAGCCCTAATTTCAACGGCCCAGGGCGACCGCTAATCGCCAGCGGGGTAATGACCGGGGGATTTTCATCTATGATGCTGGGAACCAGTCATCCCACGGCAATCGTCGGATGGCGCTGACCCATACCCTTGCGGGGCAATACATAATGTTGGGCAAAGCCGACTTACTCGAGGTCATCGCTCCCCTCAACAGGGGAATTCGCGCTACGCCAGCGGATCGGCTCACCGTTGAAGCGGCAGCGGTTCGGTTAGAAGAGCGCAACCCCAGCCCCCAGCCCCTGTCCCATCCCGCCCAGATGGAGGGGAACTGGCGCTTGCTCTACACCACCAGCCAGGAACTCCTGAATCTTGATCGGCTTCCCCTCGCCTCCCTGGGGCCAATCTACCAATGTATTCGCCTGGGGGAAAACCGGATTTACAACATCGCCGAGGTGAACGGGCCACCATTGCTGTCTGGGCTCGTCACCGTGGCCGCTCGCCTAGAACCCGTTTCGGAACGGCGGGTCAATGTTCGGTTTGAGCGGGGCATTTTTGGCCTTCAGGGCCGCCTAGGGTACCAATCCCCCAACCAGTTTATCGCCGCCCTCACCGCGACGCCCCGATTTTCCCTCCTCCAGGGCCTTGACTTTTCCATCAATGCCGAGCGGCAGGCGGGTTGGCTGGACATTACCTATCTCGATGCGGACTTGCGGATTGGGCGCGGCAATCAGGGCAATCTTTTTATTTTGAGTCGGGAACCTTGAGACGGGCCTCCCCTGGGGCTCGACCCGTGGGGTGCATCGAAATTTGAGCGATGGCCCGATGCCCTAGCGGCCTACCCCCCAGCCCTACTGCCTGGGGGAGCGAGGTTGGGGATGAGGGTCAAGGCAGGGTGAGCAACGCTAAACAAAGCAGGGGACAGGTCATCAAACCTGTCCCCTGGCATGGTTATTCTGTGCCCAGAATATTCAGCGGGCCATCAAGGTAGGTCGCCCTAGCCCTGGAGCACACTGGCGATAATTTGACTTTGGTCGCCAGCCACCACGGCCCCTTCCGGGAGGTTTAGGTCAGCCACGGTGAGGGACTCTCCCACCCCTAGGCCAGACACATCCACGTTGATGACCTCAGGGATATCTACCGCCTTGCACTTCACGGTGACTTCGTTCACTTCGGTGTTCAGGACGCCGCCGCCATCCTTCACCCCAACGGGCTCGCCAACAAAATGCAGGGTCACGCCGACTTCTACGGCATCCTGGGCCTTGACCGCAAAAAAGCTGAGGTGATAGACCAGTTTTTTCCAGGGGTGGGTTTGCACTTCCCGCAGGAGCGCCTTGCCACTCCAGGGCATATCGGGCACATTGATATCGATCATGGTGTTGTTGATGGCCGCCTTGCGCAACAGCACATCAGCCGCTTTTTGATCCAGGGTCAGTTCCACCGACTCGGTACCGTTGTGGCCGTAGAGCACAGCGGGCAGCAGCCCCTCACGACGTAGGGCGTTAGGTTTCGCCTTCGGATCCCGTGCCTTGCATTCAATGGTCAGTTCCATAGCAATCTCCCCCGTAGGTAATCAATAACAAGATGAACAATGCGAAACCGGTATTGCCGCGTCAGAGAGCCGTCGCCTCGCCATTTTCGTAGAGCAAGGCTCGCTTTGGCCCGTGGATTGGGTCTTCCACAATAATGGTCTGATCGCGACTAGCCCCCAGGGACACAATGGCGATGGGCACCTCCATGAGTTCCGCCAGGAACTTGAGATAGTCTAAGGCGGCCTTGGGCAAATCACCCAGCGACCGACAGTGATCGGTCGGCTGTTTCCATCCCGGCAGGGTTTTATAGATGGGCTTGCAGCGGGCAAAGGCATTGGCACTGCTCGGCAATTCCTCGCACCGCTCGCCATCCAGTTCGTAGGCCACACAAACTTGGATATCATCGACATCGTCTAGCACATCGAGCTTGGTGATGGCCAGACAGTCTAGACCGTTGATCCGCACGGCATAGCGGCCAATGACGGCATCAAACCAGCCACACCGCCGCTGACGCCCAGTGGTGGTGCCAAACTCAGCCCCCCGAGCCCCAAGCTTTTCCCCAACGTCACAGGTGAGTTCGGTGGGGAAAGGCCCCTCGCCCACGCGGGTGGTATAGGCCTTGGCAACGCCGATGACTCGGTCAATCACCGTCGGGCCAATCCCCGTCCCAATGCAGGCTCCCCCGGCCACCGGGTTGGAGGAGGTGACGTAGGGGTAGGTGCCATGATCGAGGTCAAGCAGGGTGCCCTGAGCGCCTTCAAACAGAACGTTTTTACGTTCGCGAATGGCGCGGTAGACATGGAGCGAGCTATCAATCACATGGGGACGGAGGCGCTCTGCATACTCGATGTACTCCTCCATGACCGTTGCGGGGTCTAGGGGAGCGAGGTCATAGAGTCGCTCAAGGGTGCCGTTCTTGTACTGGATAGTCCATTCAAGCTGCTCTCGCAGCTTGTCGTAGTCCAGCAGGTCAATCACACGAATGCCGATGCGCTCTGACTTGTCGGCATAGGTGGGGCCGATGCCCCGCTTGGTGGTGCCAATTTTGTTGGTGCCCCGTCGATCCTCCGTGGCCTGATCAATCAGGCGGTGGTAGGGCATGGTGACATGGGCGGCATTGGAAATAAATAGATTTTTGGTGGAAATTCCCAGAACTTCAAGCTTATCGAGCTCTTCGATCAGGGCTTTGGGGTCGATAACCGTGCCGCTGCCGATGACGCACTCGGTCTCGGGATACAAGATCCCAGAGGGAATCAGGTGAAGCTTGAAAATCTGATCCTTCACCACAACGGTGTGGCCTGCGTTGACCCCGCCCTGATAGCGCACAACCACGTCCGCTGAGCGGCTCAGCAGGTCAGTAATCTTGCCCTTTCCTTCGTCGCCCCATTGGGCACCAATTACTACAACGTTTGCCAAGGGAATCTAGACTCTCAAGTTCACACAAATTCCCATTATCGTTAGCAAGCCCTACCCCTGTCAATATTTTTTTGGAAAACCTCGTTAGCTCACCGTCGCGGCTTTATAGGCCGCCCAGCCCCCATACTCGGAAATATCGGGCCAGCCATGCTCGTCAATCAGCGTCTTGGGATAGAGAAAAGCCGTGGCCGTGCCCCCCTCTGCCAACTGCACGCTTTGGGGATACATGTGGGGCGGCTCGTTGTCTTTCAGGTAGGTATATTGTTCCGGGGTCATGGCGTAGAGCTCGCCGGGGATGGAAATTCCCCCCTCACCGATTTCATAGATACCAGGATGCCAACCGTCTTTCACCGCATGGAGACGGTAGATGGGCGCGGTCTTGGTCTCCCCCACAAAGGTGGCATCCTGGAGGTTTTGGTTATCCGGTTGCCCCCGCAGAGCCGATCCACAAATGAAAACCGTGATCGTTTCTGATGACTGCGTCATGGTGTCCTCGTCGTATTCTTCCTCGTCCATAGTACTGGGGCGACATTCCTGGGGGCTGGCAACCTACATCACTCGGCCATTGGGCTCTAGCAGCCCCAGCCGATAGGTGTCATCGGTGAGGGTGAGCAGGGTGTCATCGCCTCGGCGGGCCAGCTTGGCCACAATATCGAGCAGTTTTCCCGCATCTTGATCTTGCTTAAAGATACTGTAGTACCGGTTGCGGTAGGCAATGGCCGCTAAGGGCTTGGCCACATCCGGCACCTGAATTTGACAGAACTGGTAGGCCTGGGGATCAATCAGCAGCAGACAGTCCTTAGGCCCAAAGACTGGGTAGATCCGGTGGTTGGGGCGGCGAGGCGGTGGCGCATAGCGAGCTTGGGGTTCGTAGGCCCAGATGGCATAGCCCTGTTTCGTCAGGGTGATGGCAACCTTGTCATCGCGTTTGCCAAGGCGGGCCACGATGTCGAGGAGCTTGTTAGGATCGTGAACGACCTTGAAAAAGCTATAGAACTGGTTATCGACGTAGACCG
This sequence comes from Leptolyngbya sp., assembly GCA_035285305.1. Taxonomy (GTDB): domain Bacteria; phylum Cyanobacteriota; class Cyanobacteriia; order Phormidesmidales; family Phormidesmidaceae; genus Nodosilinea. Next base: position 38,294 of record JAYKHF010000154.1, on the reverse strand, counting down.
CCGACAGCCGATGGATGACATCCGCAGCCCAGATGTGGCAGGGCGTATAGAGGTCGCGTTCAAAGAGGAACTTGCACTCAATGGCATTGGCAGGGGAATCGGCGAGGGCCGCGAGGGAGTCGAGTTGGGAGGTCACGGGTAGGGAGGGGATTAGGGCGATGGATCACGATCACAGGTCAGGCGCAGGCCCAGAATCTGGGTAGGATCATCCCTGCCATGGGAGGTGGCAAGGAGTTTCCCAACCTTGGGATAACGGAGTTTAAACCGATCCGTCATCCGAGAGATTTGGGAAATCTACGGAGATCGCTTTTCATAGTTTAACCATTTTGTTCGAGGCGAGATTTGTCCCCGGCGAGATCTGTTCCAAGCGAGATCTGGCCCCGGCGATCCGGTCATGATCCGTGACCGGTCTCTAGCCCTGGGGCTAGAGACCCAACGGACCTTAGGCGGGTCAATTCCTGATAAGGTGAGACTACTCAACGCTCACAGAGACCATGGTTGCGACGGTAGATTCTCGGGTTCCGGTTGTGTTTCCCTTGGCCGCAGTGGTGGCCCAGGAAGCCATTAAGATGGCGCTGCTGCTGGCCGCTGTGGATCCTAGTCTAGGCGGGGTGGTGATTGCCGGACGTCGGGGCACCGCCAAGTCGGTGATGGCACGGGCGCTCCACCAGCTCTTGCCGCCCATCGAAGTAGTGGAAGGCTCTTGCTGCAATGCCGACCCCAGCGATGCCCGCCAGTGGGACGATCAAACCTGGGGCCGTTTTCCCGCCGGGGAAGATACCGCTGATCTGCCGACCCGGGTGGTGCCCGCCCCCTTTATCCAAGTTCCCTTGGGCGTCACTGAAGATCGATTACTGGGATCTGTGGATGTAGCGAAATCCATTCAGGCGGGGGAGAGCGTATTCCTGCCCGGTCTGCTGGCGGAGGCCCACCGGGGCGTGCTCTATGTGGACGAAATCAACCTGCTGGATGACCAAATTGCCAACCTGCTGCTGGCCGCCCTGACGGATCGGCGCAACCAGCTTGAGCGGGAGGGCCTCAGCTTCCAGCATCCCTGCTCTCCCCTCCTGATCGCCACCTACAACCCCGAGGAGGGGCCACTGCGAGAGCATTTGCTGGATCGCATTGCCATCGCCCTCTCGGCGGATGCCGCGATGACCCTAGAAAATCGGGTGGCGGTGGTGGATCAAACCAGTCGCTATGCCGCCGATACCCCAGGCTTTTTGGCCGAGTATGCCGACGAAATTGACGCCCTCAGAACCCAAATCATCCTGGCGCGGGAGTGGCTGAAGGAGGTCACGATCAGCCGGGAGCAGGTGCAATACCTGGTCACGGAGGCACTGCGGGGCGGCATCCAGGGCCACCGGGCCGAGATTTTTGCGGTGCGGGTGGCCAAGGCCCACGCCGCCCTGGAAGGCCGGTCGGAGGTGAATGCCGACGATCTGCGGGTGGCCGTGGAGTTGGTGATTGTGCCCCGATCCCAGATGCCTCAGGAGATGCCCCCAGAGGAAGCCCCACCGCCGCCACCACCGCCCCAAACCAACCCAGAGGACAACGAACCCCAGGATCAGCAGGAAGACCAGGACAAGCAGGAGGACGAAGACGAGCCCGACAACGACGAGGATGAGGCTCCTCTCAGCATTCCCGAAGAATTTGTGTTTGATCCAGAGGGCGTGATCCTCGATCCATCCATGCTGGTGTTTGCCCAAACCATGGGCCGCCAGGGCAAATCTGGACGGCAAAGCCTTGTGTTCTCCGATGAGCGGGGCCGCTACATCAAGCCCTTTCTGCCCCAGGGGCCAGTGCGCCGCATTGCCGTGGATGCCACCCTGCGGGCCGCCGCTCCCTACCAAAAATCACGCCGAGAACGACAACCCCACCGGCGGGTGGTGGTGGAATCGGGGGATATCCGCGCCAAACGGTTGGCGCGGCGAGCCGGGTCGCTGATTATTTTCGTGGTGGATGCCTCGGGTTCCATGGCCCTGAACCGGATGCAGTCGGCCAAGGGGGCGGTGCTGAATCTGCTCACCGAAGCCTACCAAAACCGTGACCAGGTGGCCCTCATTCCCTTCCGGGGGGAACAGGCCGAAGTGCTGCTGCCCCCCACCCGTTCCATCGCCATGGCCCGTCGTCGCCTAGAGCGGATGCCCTGCGGGGGCGGATCGCCCTTAGCCCACGGCCTCACCCAGGCGGTGCGGGTGGGCACCAATGCCCAGCAGTCTGGGGATGTGGGCAACGTGGTGATTGTGGCCATTACCGATGGCCGGGGGAACATTCCCCTGTCCCGTTCCCTCGGGGAAACCCTCGCCCCCGAAGACAAGCCCGACATCAAGCAGGAACTGCTAGACATTGCCGCCCGCATTCGCGGTATTGGTCATCAATTGTTGATTATTGATACCGAACGGAAGTTTGTATCCACGGGCTTTGGTAAGGAACTGGCTAGAACCGCTGGTGGGCGCTACTATCAGTTACCAAAGGCTACGGATCAGGCGATCGCCGCCATGGCACGGGGGGCGATCGCCGATATGAAAGCTCGGTAATTTTATGAAAGCTCAGTAAATTCCGGTAATGTTGGGATGATCGATGGTACTTCCCAAGCGCATTCGGGCACTATGGGGATGATTCTCAAGGGGCGTGGCCCTGCCTTAGTCGATGGCTTGGTTCTAGCGTGAGTAGCTATGGAACGTCGAGTGGTATCCCTGTCAGATGGACAACGCATCCTCGCCGCCATTATGGTGACGGATGCCGTGGGTTTTAGTGCCCGCATGTCGCAGGATGAGGGCCTCACCCTGCGGTTGATTGACCGAGACTTGACCTTGATCGCCCAAAGCTGTGTGGCCTTTGGCGGCAGGGTGCTCAAATCAACCGGAGATGGCCTGCTGATGTATTTCCTCAGCGCCGTGGAGGCAGTCTCCTGCGGCCTGGAAATTCAGCGTTGTTTGGTGGAACAGGCCGCTGGCTTGCCACCGGATCAATACCTCGATCACCGCATTGGCATCCACCTCGGGGATATTGTGGTCAGCGAGCAGGACGTGATGGGTAATGGCGTCAATATTACCGCCCGTCTGCAAACCTATGCCCAGCCCCGGGGGCTCTGTGTCTCCCAAACCGTATTCGATGTGGTGAAGGCTCGTCTGAACTTAAATGCGGTATTTCTGGGAGCCCTAGACCTCAAAAACATCCACGAGCCGGTTCCGGCCTACCAAATTAACCCCTACGCCGACCCCGACTCGGGGCCACTCTCCACCGGAGACCCGACCTACACCGTCCCCATGAGCCCCGAGGATTTGCTGGGGGCGGCGGTGAATGCCCTGATGGCCCATGATCAGGCCCTGCGGGTGAAGAAACTCATCTTTGCCATTTATCAGCAGGCCTGGGAAAACGACCCGGCGGTGCTCAATCAGTTTGACCTGCGCACCCTGCTCATGGCCCTTCGCGATCGCTACCCCACGGCGGGCGATCTAGAGATACAACTCCAGCGCGTGGTGCTGGGTCTCAACCGCCAGGGGGTGTATGCCGAGGTGGCCGCGCTAATTTTGCGCACCGTCCATCCGTGGTACGTGCGCACCCTGAAACCCACCACCGAGGAGTTGGAGAATGAGGCCACCGTACTCACGGTGCGATCCTTAGAAGAGCGCTGTGTCTCGGCGGCTCAGCAGTTGAACCAACAGGCGGACGGGCTGCGTTTGCGCAAGCTGCTCTACTGCCTTGCCCACAACACCTGGGAGAACGATAACGCGGTGCTGGAACAGGTGGACTTGCCGTCCCTCATCCAGCAGGTCGTCCAGGCTGCACCCCAAATTCAGGATCTGCGCTATCACCTGGGGCGCATCGTCGGTCGGCTGAATCGGCGGCGGGAGTATACCCGGCTCGCCAACATTCTCATTCAGGTGCTCCAGCCGATCTACGCCACCACGGCGATGCAGCTCTCGGTGCCCCCCAGCAGCGACGTCCAAGATTCGGCCCCCGAGCACACGGTGGTGACGCCCATGGCCACCCAAATCGTCTCTGGGGAGCCCGAGGTGACGACCCTTCAGACCGCTACCCCACCCTTGGCCCATCAAGGCATTGCGGTATCGGGGGCGGGGATTGGCTATCGGCCTGTGCGCGATCGCCGGGTATTGTTTGATCTGCGGGTAGACATTGCCCAGTATGCCAACCCACTACGGGCCAAAATTTTGCTCCATTCCTGCCTGCACGGCCCCTTTAGCTTCACCTCCCAAGACTGGGGCACCCTCAAGCGCACCACCCTAGAAGATCTCCTCCACAGCATTTTTGAATATTGTCCTAGCTATGCGGATCTAGAGAGCAAACTCACCATCATGGCCCATTGTTTGGGGCAATCGGAAGAGATCATGCCCGTCGCCGATAGCATTACCCGCGCCATTCGGGCATACTATCCCCAGGATCCAGACATGGCCCTAGAGCCCCTGCCACCACCCCAGGAGGCGGTGCCGTCGCCCGGATCGGTGGCGGCGGACTCTATCACGGCACCCGGATCGTCAGCGATCTACTCCGCCTAGCGCCCTGGGGTATTGGTATGAATGCCACTGAATTGCTGCAAGCCTATGCCCGTGGAAACATGGACTTTAAGGGCATGACCCTCGTCAACCTTGACCTGGCGGGGGCCGACCTGATTGGGGCAAACCTCGTCCAGGCGGATCTAGAAAACACCAATCTCACCTTCGCCTACCTCAGTCGGGTTCGCTTTCGGCAGGCAAACCTGTCTCGGGCTCAGCTTGGGGGAGCCAACCTCAACCAGGCGGATCTATCGGGGGCGATTCTGCACGATGCCGATCTCCACGGCGCGTCCCTCCAGGGGGCAGACCTGCGTAGTGCCAACATCACCCTCGCCGCCCTGCTCGACGCCAACCTGATGGGAGCCGATCTCCGCAATGCGGATCTCAGCGGGGCCAACCTCACGGGAGCCTGCCTGCGGGGGGCGAATATGCGCCAGGAAAATCGCAAATACATCACCAACCTACGCGGAGCCAAGCTGCACCAGGCCGACCTGCGCGGCAGCAACCTCTCCGGGGCCAACCTGGCCTACGTGGATCTCAGTCGGGCCAACCTCAGTGAGGCGATGCTGCGCGATGCCAGCCTCAAGGGGGCTAATCTCACGGGGGCGCTCCTCACCAATGCCAATCTGTCGGACGCCGATCTCAGTGGTGCCATCCTCGATGACGCCGACCTCACCCAATGCCGTTTTCCCCGCAGCAACCTTAGTCAGGCTCAAATTAATCGGGTGCGCGGACAAGGGTCAGACTTCACCGACACCATCCTGAAACAGGCCCAACTCAACCGTTGCGATTTTCACAATAGCCGCTTCAGTCGGGCCGACCTAGCCCGCGCCAGCCTCAGGGGCAGTTGCCTCACCAGCGCCATGTTTGTGCAAGCCTACCTCGGGCGAGCCGACCTCACCGATGCGAACTTCACCGATGCCGTACTAGATCGGGCCGAGATGAGCAGCGCCATCATGATGGGCACGATCCTCAAAGGAGCCACCATGCCCGATGGCAGTACCCACGACTGACCGCCACCCTCACCCCAAAACCCTCCTCCCAACACGGCACGTTCAAGCTGAGCGGTGAGCGGTGAGCTTGTCGAACCGCCGAACCGTCGAACCGTCGAACCGTCGGAGCCCTAAGGCTTAGTCTTGACCCTGCACTAGGACGATAGCGACTGAAGCAGGGATGCTTGTACTGTGCTGAGGGCCAGCGTAGCCCTCGCCTGCGCCGCCAGGGACTCATCTTGCTGACACACCCGCTGGAGATGGTGATGAATTGTGGCGACCTCCTCCCTACGAGCCGTGCCGCAGAGGGCCAGGGCCAGCGCTTGTAAGCCCACCACGGCAGCATAGCGCACCACCCATTCCGGGTCTTCGGTACCTTGAATTAACGCCTTCAAGCTCAGAGCCTGGGCCTCAGCAACCTGATCGGGGGGCAACAGATTCCAGTGGAGATGGCCCAAGCCCTTGGCCGCCGCCCGCCGCACGCTCAGGGCAAAGTCTCCGGTGGCGGTGTCTAGCAGAATATCCAAGGCGCGAGGATCACCAATCAAGGACAGGGCACGAATCGCCCAGGCTCTCGCTCCATAGTTATAGCCGTCCAGTTCCTCCAGCAGAGCAGGGACAGCCGCTTCTCCTAAGGCCACCAAGCCATCCACCGCCGCTACCGCCGCCCCAGGGTTGTTGTAGCCCAGCACTCGAATCAGGGTGGGAATGGCCTCAGGACGACGCTGTGCGGCCAAACGGCCCACCGCCACCACCATCGCCCCCTTCGAGTCGGCCTGATCAATGGCCTGAATCAATGGCGCGAGATTGTCGTTGACGCCGCTGGGTTGATCCACGCTAGGACTCTCCTTAACCATCACTGACCTATCACCCCGTTGAGGAACCTTATACTAAATCCTACTTAGCTACCTCTGATTCTCCTGCGGTGCATTGCGGCGAACCAAAGCGATCAGAGGGTTTCCAGGTAGGGCTAGCACCGGGAATGCACCCTACAGTCTAGGACGTTGCCAAAGTTTCAAGGATTCTGTCCCTAGAGCAAATCGTCCATCAGCGCCAACACCCGCTGCGCCTCTGGGGTCAAGTCAGCATCGGGAAAGCGGATTTCCTGAAGGTGGGCTTCCAAAACCCCTTGCAGGGCAATTAACTTGAGGCTATTTTCCGCCAGGGTTGCCGCAATCGATTCCGCCGCCGGGAGATAGCCAATCGCGCCCAAGTCCATCATGGCCGAACGCCGCAGTTGCAGGTTCGGTTCCTGAAGCCGCTCCATCAATCGCTGACAATAGCTATCGTCCCCAGTGAGCTGATACATCGCCCGCGCCGCCGCATTTTGCACCTGGGCGACGGGATGGCTCAAAAAAGGCCGAATTTCTGCTACCGCTGACGTTGCTCCCAAGCACCCGAGGGCTTCCAAAATCGCGTTGTAGGGCTGCACCAGGTGGGGCTTGCCCTCTACCGGAACCGCTGCTTCCAGCCCCCCCGCCAACAGATTGATCAGGGCTGGAATCGTTCGATCATCCCCTAAGGAACCCAACGCTTGGGCCGCCGATTCGCGCACGTAGTAATCGTCGCAGGCCAAACACTGAATCAAGGGATCGACCGCACGGGATTGTCCCAGTTTTCCCAGGGCACGGGCCGCATTCCGACGCAGGGGATACCCGCCATCCGGTGCCCGATCAGATTCGTCTTCCAACGCCTGAATCAAGGCATCCACGGCATCGGGCTGAGTGACCCGAAACCGCCCCAGCCACCAGGCCGCATAGTAGCGCAGGCCCGTATCCTCCGTTTGTTGAAGGTTGGCGACGGCCTGTTCCACCGTGAGGGCTTCCCCCTGGGCATTGACCACTTGTTGCGCCTCGGTCTCCATAGATAGCCTGTCTTTAAACCAACCGATTTGTTCAACCCATGATGGATAACCCGTAGGGTGCCTTCGCGGCGACAAATCCCCTTGACCGGAGTCCAATCATCCACATCCGCCGCAATGCACCGCCCAAGCATCAGAGATAACCCTGCGTCAGAACCCCTCTCCCCCGGGGAGAGGGGCAGGGGTGAGGGCTTCTAGGCAACCTAGCTAGCCGAAAGGGGCTGAATACTCACGATTTTGCCCCCCATACGGGTAATTCGCTGCATTTCTTCGTTCATGCGGCTGTAGGGCACTTTGATAAAAATGCTGCCGCTCTTACGGATGGGATAGTTGGCTTTATCGGTTTCGTCGTTCTGGCGTAGCCCTTCCACTTCGTACAGGAAAATGCGGCTGCCAGAGGGAGAGGCGGTTTGGCTACCAAAGGCGGTTTGAGTAAGCATGGAATGGGATTCTCCTAAGCGTAGAGGGGTTAACGGGTGGAGAAAGCGATGGCAAAATCAGCACGGACGCTTTCCACCAAGGCCTTTAACAGGTGTAGGGACGCCATCTGCGGATGACACCCCTACACACTGGTCACGGTGGCGTGAACTTACAGGCTGGCTTGGGTAATGCTAGTTACCCGGCCACCCATTTTGTTGATCTGTTGCAGCTTGGCGGAAAGCTGCTCGTAGGGCACCAGGTAGGCGGTGTTGATCCGACGCACCTTGGGATAGCGGGGCAGATTCGCACCCACCACCTCAATGCGGTAGACCTTGCCAGCGGTGCCGTAGGGGGTAGACCCACCCAGGGCCAGGGCCGGAGTGGCCAGCTTGTTGACCTGGGCCGACATCCCCGCCGCCACCCCCGTGGGGCTGACGATGGACGAGGAGGTATTGCGCCCCAGTTCCCCAGCTAGGCGAGACTTCTTGCCGCCTGCTTGGGAGCGGTCGCTGTTGGCGTAGCCGCGATACATTTGGAACATGCGGGTGAACCCCACCGAACGCTGCCCAGCCTGATAGACAAAGCTGCGGTAGTAGGGCACCACATTGTCGCCAAAGTTAGACTGGTACTCTTCGCTATCGATAAAGGAATCGACGTCGGCGTCGTAGCCCTCGTTTTCGTAGCGATCTAGGTGTTCCACCACTTCCGACTCGTCGTAAACGGCACGGCCCAGCAGATGCTTGGTGTGCAGTTCAATCACGCGGGTTTGGAAGTTGGGGTAGAAGAACTTTTCTTTGTAAAGCTCCGACTTGGCCACCGCCCGCACAAACTCGCGCACGGTGATGTAGCCATTCTTCAGCAGCGACTCGGCGCTGGTGAGGCGCTGAGAATTCATCAAGTAGTCATTGCCCAGCAGTTGGCGGTAGACAGCCCGAATTACCACTTCGGCATCCTCGGTTGTCCAGTTGGCCCGCAGTTCAACCGGAGACGTTTCGCTAAATGCGACAGTCCCCAACCGGGACGATGCGGTTGTAATTGGCACAGGAATATCCTCCCTTTTAAAAAGGCTTCTCAACACAGCAGGGGTCAGACTAGCGCCCAAGGGCTGCGCCTTTCTCCGGGGAGGTAGGGTCATGCCCTCTTTGAAGCGTGTTGGCAACGCTGGCACCAGCTTACCCAAAGGTACCGAAGCATCATCTTCGGCCCCGATAGACACAGCAACGTCTAGATACAACAATGCCCGGAGCAGCAAACAATTGCTAACACAGCGCTAACAACTGTCTGCCCCTCCGGGCAAGTCACCAACCTAGCTCAGGGCGTTGATGGCGTAGTCGATGTAGGAGTTGGCTTCGGTGGCTGCATCGCCAGACAGACCGTGGTTAGCTTTGATGTACTTCAGAGCTTCCACGTACCAGCTGGGGGACAGTTCAAAGGTGCTGTTGATCTCATCGAGACCAGCAATCAGGTACTCATCCATGGGGCCGGTGCCACCAGCCACACAGCAGTAGGTCACCATCCGCAGGTAGTAGCCGATGTCGCGGGCGCACTTGGCTTTGCCGCGCTCGTCGGAGGCGTAGTTAGCGCCTTGCATTTGGGTGGTGTAGGGGAACTTGTTGTAAACGGCTTGGGCAGCGCCGCTCACGAGGGAATCGGCTTTGTTGGTCAGGGCCTTAGCGGCTTCCAGACCGGCGGTGGCTTGACGCAGACGGCCAAAAGCCACTTGCAGTTCGGAGGCGCTCAGAAAACGGCCTTGGGAATCGGCTGCTGCAACAGCTTCGGTTAGGGGGGTCTTCATAGTTTAAGGTTCTCCTTCAATTGTCTTCACAGCGAATGAACATGATGATTAGAACTGAGTTCAGCAAACTCAGATTCCGTGAGGTTCAATTTAGGCTGAACCTAGGCAACAGCAGCCGCAGCCAGGTCGAAGTAGCTACCGATTTCAGAAACCAGGGAGCTGCAATCGCCGGGGGTGATGTTGGCGGGATCGTTCACGATCGCAATGGCAGCGGCCTTCATTTTCTCAATACCAGCAGCCACGGAAGCGCCGGGGGTGCCCAGAGCCACGTAGGTCTCACGCAGACCGTTCAGGCAGCGGTCGTTCAGCACGCTGGCGTCACCGGTGAAGGTGGCGTAGGTCACATAGCGCAGGATGATTTCCATGTCGCGCAGGCAAGCGGCCATGCGACGGTTGGTGTAAGCGTTACCGCCGGGGGCGATTAGCTGGGGCTGCTCAGCGAACAGGGCACGAGCGGCATCGGCCACGATCTTGGAAGCGCTACCGGTCATGCGGTTCACGGCGTCGATCCGCTTGAGGCCATCGCTGGTCACGCGGGACAGAGCATCCAACTGATCGTTGGAGAGGAAATCCCCACGGGCGTCAGCTTGAGAAACAACTTTGGTATATGCGTCAAACATCGACTCAAATCTCCTAATTTTTGTCGCTGAGTTTGCTTGAAATGGTCTAGAGACCGGATTGCTAATCAGTTCAGCCGAGGCGGCTTTACTAATCTATAGAGAGGATCTTAAAGAGCGGCGTGGCCTGTTTTCTCATTTAGTTAACATTTCTTCAAGGTTATTCAAGGTCATACATGATTCGTAGGACTGGTTCTTGAAGAAGTGTTGAGAAGTTCTCGAAACACCATTCTGGGCAAGCCAGGGTATGTCTCGAAACCGTTGCCTGAATTAGCTTTCGCTGATTCAACAAACCCTCCACAGATGTTTATACACTGCTGTAGCGTATTTATCTTTTACAAGTTGTTAAGAGAGCTAGCTCTATGTAAAGGGGAAAAAGTAGCCAAATCAACCGTTTGAGCGGCTTGAGCCCCCCTCATCCCCGCCAGAGATCTCAGGTTTTGTAACAAAACACAATCTTTCTGGCGGGATTTTTGCGGTTGTGCCTAGGCCGTGGCCATGGGTGCAGGCCTCGAACTGGCGCTGTCTTGGGTCAAAAATGAGCGCAGGGTCGCCGCATTGAGGGCTTTACCAATAATCACCAGCTTGGTATGGCGATGCTCGTCGGGTCGCCAGGGGCGGTCATAGAACCAGTCGAAGCGCTGCCCAACGCCATGCACCACCATCCGCATGGCCTTGTGGGGCACCTGCACAAACCCCTTAATCCGGTAAATCTCGTATTGCTCGGTCAAGGCTTCTAGCCGCTGGATCAGGGCATTCGGATCAAACTCCTGGGGCAGGAGTAACGGAATCGCCACAATGTCGTCATCGTGGTCGTGATCCTCCTCGTGGTCGTGGTGGCTGGGGCGGCTGTCCAAATGGTCTTCCACGGCGGCATTAAAGCCCAGCAAGACATCGGGGCTAATCAACCCCTGACCGCACTCCACCACCCGCACCGGACGGGGCAGTTGATCCGCCAGCCAGCGTTCCACCCGTTCCCGTTCTGCGGCATCCACCAAATCGGTCTTGGTCAGCAGCACCAAATCCGCACAATTGAGTTGGTCTTCAAACAGTTCCTCGATGGGGGTTTCGTGATCGAGGCTGTCATCGGCCTGTCGCTGGGCCTCCAGGGCGTCTAAATCTCCCACCAACCGACCGGAGGCCAGGGCGTCGCAATCCACCACCGTGACCACACTGTCCACCGTCGCAGCGGTGCGGATTTCGGGCCAGCGGAAGGCTTGCACCAGGGGCTTCGGCAGGGCCAGCCCAGAGGTTTCAATCACAATGCAATCGATCTGGTCGCGGCGCTGCATCAATGCCTGCATGGTAGGCAGAAATTCCTCCTGCACCGTGCAGCAGAGGCACCCGTTGGTCAGTTCCACGATGTTGTTGACGGCTGGCGCGGCGTCTGCCGTCCCATCCCCTGCGCCCGGTTCTTCGTCACACACCTGGCAGGATTTCAGCAGGTCGCCATCAATGCCCACCTCGCCAAACTCGTTCACCAGAACGGCAATGCGCTGCCCCTGGGGATTTTGCAGCAGATGGCGAATCAGGGTCGTTTTGCCTGCGCCGAGAAAACCAGTGATGATAGTAACGGGAATTTTGTGCATGATGGCTTGAAAAAACAATAGAACCGTCGTTCCTAAGGCCCGATTTTCATCCCTCCTGCTAAACCCAAAACCGTAGGGACGAGATCTCCTCGCCCGCCGATAGCAGGCATACAACAGCCGGAGGCAGGGTCACAGCCCAGTCTGGGGATGAAAGCACCCCTAGGACGAACCATAATCCAGTGTAGGTCGCCCCGCCGAAGGTTAACCCTCGCGCTATCCCGAGATGCCGTTCACCCCTCAACTTATCTGGCCGTTTCAGGTCTGATCGCCCACCATCGCCAGTTCCACTTCGCCAAAAATGGCGCTGGGGGAAGCATAGAACTTAAACTCCAGCAGGTTATAGAAGGGATCCTCTAGGAAAAAAGTGCGGTGTTCTAGGGGCAAACCAGGGAAGCGGCGTTTTTCCCCTTGGTAAAATTTCAGTCCTTTATCCTTGGCCCGATTCAGGAGATCTACCCAGTCCTGCTCCACCAAAAACACCAGCCCAAAGTGGCGGGGATAAATGCCCCGTTGAGGGGTCAGATCGGCGGAAAGATGGGCCACCAGTTGATGACCGTAGAGATTCAAAATCAGGGATGATGGGGTTTCGCGGCCCGGTTCACAGCCCAGCCCGTCCACATAGAACGGCTTGGCCGTGGCGATATCCCCCACCGGGAAGGCCAAATGAAACAACACAGGAGCCTGGGTCATGGTAGTTCGCATCCAGTCAACAACAGGGCTGTCCCAAATCCGCTTTGATACCCGCGATTGGGGAGGGTGAGGAGACCTCTCCCCTACGGTTGGCCCCTACGGTTAGATAGGGGTGGATTGGGTGTGGGACGGTGCTTTTATCCTAGCCAGTTCCACTAAAAACGCCCCCAGATAGGTCTGAAGGCGCTGGCTGTTTCAAAGTCCCTCTCCCCCCGGGAAAGGGATTTAGGGTGAGGTGAGAGCCACCCTAGTAGGCATCCTGGAGTTCGTAGAAGTCGGGGGAAATGTAGTCCTTCCGCAGGGGCCAGCCCACCCAGTCTTCGGGCATCAGCAGGCGCTTCAGGTTGGGGTGGCCTTCGTAGATGATGCCGTACATGTCGTAGCTTTCTCGCTCCTGCCAGTCGGCAGCTTTCCAGATCCAGTAGACCGAGGGCACACGGGGATTATCCCGGGGCAGGAAGACCTTGACCCGTACTTCCTCAGGCCGGTCGGCATCGTCGCTCACCTTAATCAGGTGGTAGAAGCTGACCAACTCCTTGCCGGGGCCAGCATCGTAGGCCCCTTGGCACTGGAGGTAGTTAAACCCGTAGGCGTAGAGGGCCGTAGCGGTGGGAATCAGCAATTCCGGCGTCACCCGGATGATTTCCACCCCGAGATGATCCGGTTCGGCCAAATCGTGGGAAAAACCGTTTTCCGTCAGCCATTTAGACAGGGTTCCGGCTTCCACAATCGAGGACTCAGCGGCGGTTTCGGCCTCTGGGGATACCTTAGATTCATTGTCAGCCATTAGACCGCTTCCTCCTGGGCAGTGGTTTCCTCAAGGGCTTCAGGGGCGGGCATTCCCATCGCCTGCATCAGTTCCTGGGGCGGGGTAGCGTGGGTGCCCAGTTGTAGATATTCCCCGGTCAAAATGGGCGGCACAGGCTTGAGCTGGTGGGTGCGCTCATAGAACCGATGGGTCTGCATGGTGTAGGCCCGATCCTGCATAGATTCGGTCGCCACTTTTTTCCGCAGTTTGATGATGGCGTCAATAATCGCTTCAGGCCGGGGCGGGCATCCGGGAATATAAACATCCACCGGAATCAGCTTGTCCACGCCGCGCACCGCCGAGGGCGAGTCGCTGCTGAACATGCCGCCCGTGATGGTGCAAGCGCCCATGGCGATCACATATTTGGGGTCGGGCATTTGCTCATAGAGCCGAACCAAGGCCGGAGCCATTTTCATGGTGACGGTGCCCGCCGTGATCAGCAGGTCGGCTTGGCGAGGACTGGCCCGTGGTAGCAGCCCAAAGCGGTCAAAGTCGAACCGGGATCCGATCAGCGCCGCAAATTCAATGAAGCAACAGGCCGTACCGTAGAGCAGCGGAAACAGGCTCGACAACCGACACCAGTTGTAGAGATCGTCCACGGTCGTCAGAATCACGTTTTCCGACAAATCATGGGTAACCGTAGGGGGAGCCGCTGGGTTGATCAGCGCCTCACCGGGGGCTAAAAGGCCGCTTTTATCGGCGGCTGAGGGCGGATTCATGACCATTCCAACGCTCCCTTGCGCCAAGCATAGACAAGACCAATGACGAGAATGCCGATGAAAATCAGGGCTTCCACAAAGGCTAACAAGCCCAGTTGATTGAAGGCCACCGCCCAGGGATACAGAAACACCGTTTCCACATCAAAAATGACGAAGACCAGGGCAAACATGTAGTAGCGAATGTTGAACTGAATCCAGGCTCCACCGATGGGCTCCATCCCCGATTCGTAGGTGGTGCGGCGAGCAGGCCCACGACCCACCGGACGCAGAAACGTGGCAATGCCCAGGGCCGATACGGGCACCAGGCAGGCAATCATCAAGAAAACTAGGAAGTACTCGTAGCCGGATAAGACAAACACGAGTTCACCGCCACAACTAAAGCAACACAAGATGAGGGCTAGGCCAATCGATAGAGCGTGGCTCTGGGCGATTCGCCCTCAATTCATAGTCATTCTAGGCCACATTGACCGGAAAATCAGGGCCGACCTATCAAAACCCTGGATAGCGATCATTACGGATCGTGGGGGAATTCCTCGGTTCAGCCCTGCCATAGACGGGCCACATGAATCCACCATCTCGCTCAAAATTGGGAAAACCAGTGAGGGGGCAGGGCTATGTCATAATTATTTACATCAAATTCATTTTTCGGCGGTGTCCGGCTCGGTTGCTTTTTTCCGGTGCCCTGTCGGATGGGCCGTTGCTGACCTAAACCCTTGACTCCACCCCTAAGAGGGCGAATGCCATGAGTGTTGAACCCGAAAATCCGCCAGAACTCACCGAAACCGTGAGCCTTGTCCAGGAGACATCCGAGGAGGTCATACCGGAAGTGGTGCCCCTGACCCCGGAGGAAATGGACTGCTACGAGTGCCGTTCCTGCGGCTACTCCTACGAACCAGCGAAGGGGGATGATCGATCCAAAATCGCCTCTGGCACCCCCTTTGAGGAACTGCCCGTTAGCTGGCGCTGTCCGGTGTGTAGCGCTCCCAAAAAGCAGTTCAGCAACATCGGCCCCGTCAACCAACCCTCCGGGTTCAAAGAGAATCTCGACTATGGTCTGGGCGTGAATCGCCTCACCCCAGGTCAGAAGAATCTTCTAATTTTTGGCGCTCTGGCCGTCGGATTTCTCTTTTTCCTCAGCCTGTATGGGTTGAAATAGATCTTTCTTCGCCCCCCTGCTGAACCTAGGGCCATGGGGATGTCGAAGAAGGGCCTGGATTCAGGTAGCGTAGGGGTTAGCCTGACCAGATTTCGCTTATACATGGTTTCGCTCTCATCCACGTTCGTTAGTACAAGACAGGTCTAGACGCGTTATGCCCGCAGCATTGGATTGGTTAAAACGAGGCTTGATTGCCCTAGTGGCCCTCGTCCTGGTTTCTGGATGTTCTAAGTATTTCCTGGCAGATGCCGAGGTACATCCCTGGCAGGTCGTACAGGTGCCCACGGAAGCCACCCTCTCGGACATCGCCTTCACGGGGGACGACAACCACGGCTGGATCGTGGGAAGCCGCAACACCCTGCTGGAAACCCAGGATGGCGGTGATACCTGGAATATTCGGGAGTTGGCTCTGGATGAGCAGCCCTACACCTTTACATCCGTTGACTTCGCGGGAGAAGAAGGCTGGGTCACAGGCACCCCCTCCGTCTTGCTCCACACGAGCGATGGCGGCAAAAGCTGGGCCAAAATTCCCCTCAGCAACGAACTGCCGGGGACGCCCTTTTTAATCACGGCGGTGGGGCCGAAATCCGCCGAAATGGCGACGGATATCGGGGCCATCTACCGCACTGAAGACGGTGGCCGCACCTGGAAAGCGATGGTTCAGGGGGCCGTGGGTGTGGTTCGCAACATGACCCGATCCGAAGACGGGCGCTACGTCGCGGTATCCTCTCGCGGCAACTTCTACTCCACTTGGGCACCGGGGCAGGATGAGTGGATTCCCCACAACCGCCAGAACTCCCGCCGTCTCCAGAACATGGGCTTCGACAAGACGGGTAAGCTATGGGTGATTGCTCGGGGTGGACAGGTACGTTTTTCTAACTCCCGTGCCTCCGACGACTTTACCGAGGCCCTCAGCCCTGAGTTCGGCACCAGTTGGGGCTTGCTCGACATGGCCTTCCGCACCCAGGATGAGGTGTGGGTGACGGGCGGCGGTGGCAACCTGCTCGTCAGTTTTGACGGTGGCCAAACCTGGTACAAAGATAGTGCGGTCAATGACGTGCCCTCGAACTTCTACCGGATTATCTTTCCGGGCACCGATAAAGGCTTTGTGCTAGGTCAGCAGGGAACCATCCTGCGGTATAACCCCTCCCTGGCCTAGCCTAGCCCGGGGCAGAGGAGGGAATCCCCTCCGTGCCCCTTTTCCGGTATTTCCCGAGGGAACTTACAAGATTCCAGCGGCGAATACCTTGTTAGGGTTTCCAGGGTTCCCTATGATTAGATTAGTTTCATCGTGTTAAGAGAGGAGACGTAAACCATGGCAGGTACCACAGGAGAGCGCCCCTTTGGGGATATTGTCACCAGTATTCGCTACTGGATCATCCACAGCATTACCATTCCCATGCTGTTCATCGCTGGGTGGCTGTTTGTTAGCACGGGCTTGGCCTACGATGCCTTCGGCACCCCTCGCCCCAACGATTACTATCCCGACAACCAAATGCAGCTTCCCATCGTGTCGGATCGCTTTGAGGCGAAGCAGCAGATCGATATGTTCTCAGCCCAATAAGATTTCTCTTTCCCCTTACGTTGTTTTAATTCAGCGCCATGCAAAGCAACTCCCCCGAGCAAATTACCTATCCCATTTTCACTGTCCGCTGGCTAGCCGTGCATACCCTCGGCGTGCCTAGCGTATTTTTCCTGGGCGCAATCGCGGCCATGCAGTTTATCCAACGGTAAGAGAAAATCATGGATCGTACCCCAAACCCTAATAAGCAGCCCGTCGAACTCAATCGTACTTCCCTATATTTGGGGTTGTTGCTGGTGTTTGTCCTGGGTCTGCTGTTTTCGAGCTACTTCTTTAACTAGCCTCCGTTAAGGAAATAAGGCTTAGGGCGTCACGATTCCCTAAGCTGTGTTGAGAACATTCATTCACCGAACTTGGTTGTAGGAGATTTAAGCGATGCTTCAGAGTGGGCGGATTCCCCTGTGGATTGTGGCGACGGTAGCCGGTACTGGCGTCCTGGTGGTTGTAGGTCTCTTCTTCTATGGAGCCTATGCGGGTGTAGGTTCTGCCATGTAAGGCAAGGCTTAGCCACACCCTCACCTTCATGGCAAAAGGGCCAAGCGTAGAACGCTTGGCCCTTTTGCATGGGTTGAAATCCGCTAGGGTCACCTCCTCCTACAGGTCTAACGCCAACTGACAGCCCCGAAAAGACTGGCGATGGTGTCGCGTTGGCCCTAGGGTTTGGATAGCGATGCGATGTTCGGCACTGCCGTAGCCCTTGTGTTTTGCCAAACCATAGCCGGGATAACGCCGATCCAGCCGCACCATCAGTTGATCGCGCCACACCTTGGCCAAAATACTAGCGGCGGCAATGGCCGTATCGGTCTGATCCCCCTTGACCACCGTTTGCTGGGGAATAATCAGCCGGGGAATGGGTTGATTACCATCCACACGACACAGGGTTGGGCTGGGGGATAACCGGTGAATCGCTCGATACATGGCCAGGAGAGACGCCTGCAAGATATTGATCCGATCAATCTCCTGCACGGAGGCACAGCCCAGGGCACAGGCGGTCGCCAGGGTTTTAATGGGCTCGATCAGTTGAACCCGCCGTTGGTGGCTGAGGCGCTTGCTGTCCGTGACCCCTAAATGGCGTAACTCCACCTGGGCGGACTCGGACAAAATAACCGCCGCTGCCACCACAGGCCCGAACAGCGCCCCCCGGCCCACCTCATCCACTCCGGCAATTAGGCTAGGGCTGGCCCCAGGGGCTATCGTAGTCTCACCATTCGTGGACTGATCCCCCCATGGCATCGCCCTAGTCATCCGTGCCGTTACCACTCGCGGAAGGGCGACGACGGCGACGACGACGGACGGTATCGCCCTCCGATGCG
Organism: Leptolyngbya sp.; assembly: GCA_035285305.1. Lineage (GTDB taxonomy): Bacteria > Cyanobacteriota > Cyanobacteriia > Phormidesmidales > Phormidesmidaceae > Nodosilinea. The sequence continues at coordinate 20,232 of JAYKHF010000154.1, read as the reverse complement.
GAGGCTTCACCCGGTTCGGCAGCGTCAACCCCGGGAGCCGCCTCTTCTACTGGGACGGTCACCGGGTCGGATGCCATCGTCGGCCCTGGCGTGACCTCAGGCATCCGCTGCACCTTAATGGGCACCTTACTCGGCGCGGGCTTTTCGGTCTCAGCGGATGGCACAGCCACCGGAGCCGCCGGTTGAGCATCGGCTACCGGGGCCGGGGCTTCTGCCTGGGGCAACGGAGCAACGCCAAGGGTCGCACTAGGGCTAACCGCTGCACTTTCCCCTGGCGCTCGGACGGCAATGGTCACATGGCGAGGGTCAAGGATGGCCTCGTTAGCGGCCAATACCAGGGGCGAAATCCCCATCATGGCGTAGATCCGCTGTTCATCGGCGGTCATTTCCACCGTCACCACCTGGGGCGGCGACGTCGGTTTCTTCTCCTGGCGTCCTCCGGTTCGGCTACGGCTGGTGCGGGCGGCGGGCTTCTCTTCCTCGGTAGGGCTGTCTAAGGGCAGGGACAAGTCTGCAACAGGGCTGGGAGGACTATTATCCCTAGGCCCGCTGGGCGAGGCTTCGCGGGGAATGGGCGCTTCTTTGCCATTACTGCGACCGGGCAGGGGCTCCCGGCGACGACGACGGCGATTCCCTTTATTCAGCTTGTCCTGATAGCTGGGATGGTTGATCAGGTCTAGCTCCTGCAAGTCAGGCTGGGTAGAGAGGCCATCCAGTTGCGCGTCCCGTAGGGCAGGGGCCAAGCTACTCTCGGCCCTGGTGCTGGGGTAGGACGGGGCCAGACTCGCACCGGGTTCCTCCTCCGTGGGGTGGGCACCGGGCAAATGCACCAGATGGCCCAAGCCGCTACAGGTGGGACAGGGGCGACCAAAGAGTTCATAGATATTTTGGCCCTGGCGCTTGCGGGTCAATTCCACTAGGCCCAGTTCCGACAGTTGGGAAATTTGTGGCCGAGACTTATCTGATCGCAGGGCTTTGCTGAAATGTTCTAGGACTTGCAGTTTGTCCCGCCGCGAATCCATATCAATGAAGTCTACGATGATCACCCCAGCGATATTGCGAAGGCGCAGTTGACGGGCAATTTCCGTGGCGGCTTCGCAGTTCGTCCACAACACCGTTTCGCGGGCGGTGGCGGATCGGGTGAAGGAACCGGAGTTCACATCAATCACGGTCAAGGCTTCCGTCGGTTCAATGATGATGTACCCCCCAGAGGGTAGGTCTACCCGGGGCTTGAGGGCTTCTCGGATGGCCGCATTCACCCGAAAGTATTCCAGGATGGGGGTGCGCTCTCGATGTTGATCGATCAGCACACCGCTGGGCACCTGGCCATCGCTCCAGATCGAGAGGTGCTGCTTCACCCGCTTGAGTCCAGAACTAGAGTCGGTCACAATGCGGTTGACATCGGAATTGTAGGCATCCCGCAACACCCGCTGAACAAAGTCATCATCGCGGTTTAGCAGCGCGGGGGGGCGGGTGGATAGGGCCTGCTGCTGAATGCTCTCCCACTGCTTCTGTAGTGTTTCCAGGTCTTCAATGATGGCGTTTTCGCTAATGCCCTCGGCTTCGGTGCGCACCAGCAGCCCCATGCCAGCCGGTTTGATCAAAATGGCCAAGGCCCGTAGGCGGTTGCGCTCATTTTCGCTGCGAATCCGGCGCGATAAATTAACCCCACGACCGTAGGGCATCAGCACCAGGTAGCGACCGGGCAGAGTAATGTTGCCGGTGAGCCGGGGGCCTTTATTGCCCGTGGGCTCCTTCATGATTTGCACGAGCACCTTTTGCTGGGGGGCGACCAGTTCGGTAATGGAACCCGCCATTTTCTTCAGCCTCAGGGGGCCAAGATCGGTGACGTGCATAAACCCGTTGCGTTCACTGTCGCCAATGTTGACAAAGGCGGCATCAATACCGGGTAGGACGTTCTCAACGGTACCTAAATAAATATCGCTAACCTGGTGGCTCCCGGTCGCCACAATGAGTTCCTGAATCTGATCTTCTGAGAAAACCGCAGCGATCCGATGCTGCTCAGCAATAACAATCTGCTTCGGCATTCAAATTCCTCATACAACGCTCACTAGGGCGGATAAATGGCAAAACTTTCACTGGGAATGAAGCCGCGAGCCCCTCAGAGCCTACCGAAATACTCCATCCAGATCGGGGAAAACGAGATTGCAAGGGTTACTCTGTCACAACCGCCATAGCCATGGCGACAACAATGACATTGCAGGGCACACCGGGGTCACTCTGGGCCACCGAGGCACTTCGAGAATTCTTGGCGATGCCAGAACAGGCTTTGGAAAACCGGCAAACCTACACAAGAGCTCTTAACTGAAGCGCCCAGGGCTAAGGACTGATAGCCACCTAAACACTTGCCATGTGCTATCCGTCTAAGCACATTTGGTCTTGTTTAGATGCATTATAGCGTTAAGGCTTGCCCATAGCATATAACTGCGGATCTTTGTCAGCAATTCTCAGTTTGGCTCGTCTCCGTTCGCCTTGAGATGGTCGAAAGGCTTGACATCCCTGGGGTTCGACGGTTCGACGGTTCGACGGTTCGACGGTTCGACCAGCTCATCGCTCACCGCTCACCGCTCACCGCTCAGCCCGAACGATACTCAGCCCGAACGGTACATCCTGCGCCGAGCCATATCGTCTTTCCGGGGACGCATCATCCTGCGAATGGCTGGATCTGTGTAGGAGAAATTGTGCTGTCGCTTCGGACGAGGCACCAAGGCCCCGAATGAAACCGCCACCGATAGACAGGCTATCGGTGGCGGCGGAGATCAGGAGGAGGCAGAAGCCGCGACAGGACTGCGGCCCCGCTTAGGTTGAGCCTCGGTAGCGGTGCCTTGCAGCAGCAGAATCAGCAGCGGGTCACGCTTATCGAGTTCGCGCCGCAGCAGCCGACGCAGATCTCGATCCATCAAGCCCTTGAGGCCATCCCAATCAACCGTAGATTGGCCTTTTTGTCCCTTCACGATCAGTTCAGACCCGTGGGTTCCCAGCACTTGTTCTAGTACCTGCTGCACGGCTTTTTGGAAGCGGTCTGGGTTCACGCTATGGGCCACCCCACGCAGTTGCACCGTTGGCCCCGCCGCCAGTTTGCCATTATCGCCAATGGTGGCCGCGATGGTGACCACGCCATCCTCGGCTAATTGTTGACGATCACGCAGAATATCCCGACCCACAACACCCACGCGGGAGGAATCCACGAGTTCAATCCCAGAGGTGACCTGCCCCGCGATCCGAATTCCAGAGGCGTCCACCTCGACCATGTCGCCGTTTTGGATGATCACCATATTCTCGGCGGGAACCCCCATGCTTTGGGCCGTTTCGGAGTGTTTCACCAGCATTCGGTGTTCACCATGGACGGGCAGGAAAAACTTGGGCTTAGTGAGGGCCAGCATCAGCTTTTGGTCTTCCTGGGAACCGTGGCCCGATACATGGATACCCTTGTCCTTGCCATAGACCACCTTGGCCCCACGCATCATCAGCTTGTCAATGGTGTTGACCACGGCAATGGTATTGCCGGGAATAGGGTTAGCGGAGAAAATGACCGTATCCCCCCGCTTGATTTTAATTTGGCGGTGGGAATCCTCGGCAATCCGAGTAAGAGCCGCCATGGGTTCGCCCTGGGAACCGGTGGTGAGGATTAGCACATTTTCATCGGCGGTTTGGCCCAGGTTGCGAAGGGGCAAAAACAGGCTTTCAGGACATTTGATGTAGCCCAAATCCCGCGCATGGGCAATCACGTTGAGCATGGAGCGCCCCACCACAAACACCTTGCGGTTGTGCTTTTGGGCCAGTTCCAAAATCATATTGACCCGATGCACCGAGGAGGAGAAGGTGGTGACGAACAGCCGCCCATCCGCCTTGGCAAACTCCCGATCCAGGTTGGGGAAGACCGACCGCTCCGAGGGAGTGTGCCCGGGCAGTTCCGCGTTGGTAGAGTCGCTAATCAGGCACAGAACGCCCCGTTCCCCAGCTTCGGCTAGTCGCTGGATATCAAAGGTTTCCCCGTCCACGGGGGTGAAGTCGAATTTGAAGTCGCCCGTGTGCACCACAACACCGACGGGGGTGTGGATAATCACCGAACAGCTATCGGCAATGGAGTGGGTGTTGCGAATGTACTCCACCAAAAATGAGTTCCCTACCCGCACCGTTTCGCGGGGGCGCACCTGGCGCAGTTCCGTACGGTCGGCGACCCCAGCTTCCTCCAGTTTGTCTTCCAGCAGGGCCATGGCGAGCCGAGGGCCATAGATCACGGGAATATCAAACTGCTTCAGGTGAAAGGCAATGCCGCCAATGTGATCTTCGTGACCGTGGGTGACGATCATGCCCTTGATTTTGTCGCGGTTTTCCCGCAGATAGGTCACATCAGGCAGCACAATATTGACCCCATGCATCCCATCGGTCGGAAAGGCCAACCCGGCGTCCAGCAACATAATTTCGTTGTTGATCTCAAACACGCAGGTATTCTTGCCGATTTCGTGCAGCCCCCCTAGGGGAACAATTTTGAGCGCTGATTGGGTTTGTTTGGCTGTCATAAAGAATTGTCTCGTAAGTAAAAAACAGAACTGAAAAGCTAAAAATCTGGGGTGGGCCATCTAGGATGTCCCGATTGAGATCAGGGGCCTATTCCTGATGGAGTCTTGGCAGCTATCGCTAGCCGGAAAACAACCTTCTCAACCGTGGGGAGAGCGTCGTGAGGGGTAGGTTGCGGCTAGCCATGAACAACGGTCACTCCGCACAGGAGAGATCGGGATTCAGTCAGACGACATGGGTAGTGAGGGGAAGAACAGGTACAACGCAACAGCGCATAGAGGAAATCCTAAGGAAAGCAGTCAAGCAAAAGGTCAGATTTTATCGGCAACCGGTACAGGAATGGGCCAAATAGGGGCTGGGTCGAAGGTACACAACAGGGAATAGACGGTGGTCAAGGGGAAATAGGCCGGGGATTTAGTTGTAGGACAAGCTAGATAACCTAGGAGCGTATTCGCGAAGGGTCGTCTGAGGGGTGGGGCTGAATTAGGGCAGAGACCGACGGGAGCTAGGATTCAGCCTAGGGCTAGGGGCTGTAATACGTGGTCAAGGAGTGCCAGCACATCGCCATCGGCGGGGCAGAGGGGTAGGCGCACAGATCCCACATCCCAGCCCTGTTTTACCAGTGCGGCCTTCACCGGAACTGGATTTGTTGTTACAAACAGCGCCTTAAATAAAGGCAGAAGTCTGAGGTGAATATCGGTGGCCTGCTTAACGTGGCCCGATTCGTAGGCTTGAACCATGGCCTGAATTTGGTCACCGACAAGGTGGCTCGCGACACTCACGACCCCACAGCCACCCACAGCAAGGGTTGGCAACGTAAGGGAATCGTCGCCGGAGTAAATCAGGAAATCGGCGGGGGTATGACAGCGAATTTGGCTGACCTGATCTAAGCTACCGCTAGCTTCCTTGATCGCCAGGATGTTGTCAACCTCTGCCAGACGAATCACGGTCTCTACGGCCAGGTTAGATCCCGTGCGGCCTGGAATGTTGTAGAGCATGATTGGCAGATCGGGCACCGCCTCAGCGATCTGTCGAAAATGCTGGTAGAGCCCTTCCTGGGGAGGCTTGTTGTAGTAGGGCACCACTTGCAGCGCCCCATCGAGATCGAGGTGACTGGCTTTGTGGGTGGCCTCGATGGCTTCCTGGGTGGAGTTGGAGCCTGTCCCAGCGATCACCTTGGCTCGACCGCCCACCGCCTGCTTCACCGCCTGAAACAGTTGGTACTCTTCGTCCCAGGTCAGCGTTGGCGATTCCCCCGTGGTACCGCACACCACCAGGCCATCGCTGCCGTGATTCACCAAGTGATCCGCCAGACGTTCGGCCACGGCGTAATCAACGGAGCCATCCGCTGAGAATGGCGTCACCATGGCCGTAAGCACTCTGCCGAAATATACCACTCGAATCTACTGTCCTCTGGTTTAAAGGGCAGGACGCTGCCCGCCTGACGCTTGGATTATACCAACTTAGCCGAACATCTCAGGATCAGTAGATCACAAAGATGTCTCTTCGTAGGGGCTTGGCCCTCACCCCCAGCCCCTCTCCCAGGAGGGAGAGGGGGGCTAGAAAAATCCTCAAAGTCCCTCTCCCATATTGGGAGAGGGATTTAGGGTGAGGGCCAAATCAGGGCCATAGAGCAAGTTTGTGATCTACTGAGGATGTGAATTCCCGCCGCCCCGGCCTAAACCCTGCCCTTAGACCAGGGCCGGGGACGATACCCCAGCCTCCACCGAGAGCAATTCCGCAATCTGAACAGCATTGAGGGCCGCGCCCTTACGAATTTGATCGCCACACAGCCAGAGTTCAAGGGCATTGGGGTTGGACAAGTCCTGACGGATTCGCCCCACCAGGACATCATCCTGGCCGCTAGCCTCGATGGGCATGGGGAAATAGTTGCGGCTCCAGTCTTCCACCACCTTCACCCCGGGAGCTTGGCTCAGCAATTGCTTGGCTTCGGCGACGGGGAAGGGGGAGCCAAACTCAATGTTCAGCGCTTCGGAGTGGGCGCGTAGTACGGGAACCCGTACACAGGTGGCCGAAATTCGTAAGTCAGGAAACCCAAAAATCTTGCGGGTCTCGTTCACCATTTTCATTTCTTCCTGGCAATAGCCCATCTCGTTCAGTTCCGAGTTGTGGGGAAACAGGTTGAAGGCAAGGGGATAGGGAAACGCCTCAGCCACAGGTTCTTCGCCGTTCAGGATCGCCTGGGCTTGGCGCTTCACTTCCTCCATCGCCCTTGCCCCGGCCCCGCTGGCCGATTGGTAGGTGGACACCACCAGCCGCTGGATAGGCCGCACCTGGTGCAGGGGCCACAGGGCCAAGGACATCAAAATCGTCGTGCAGTTGGGATTGGCAATGATGCCCTGGTGCTGATAGGTGGCCTCCGGGTTGACCTCAGGCACCACCAGGGGAACGGTGGGATCCATGCGGAAGGCGCTGGAATTATCAATGGACACGGCCCCCGCCGCTGCCGCCTTGGGTAGCCATTCCTTAGAAATCGATCCACCCGCCGAGGCCAGGACTAGGTCAACCCCGTCGAAGGCTCCGTCGGCCAGGGCCTCTACCGTCAGGGTTTCGCCCATGAAGGGAATTTGGGTACCCGCCGAACGGGAGGAGGCCAGCAGTTTCAGGGTTTTGAGGGGAAACGACCGCTGTTCCAAAATGGCCAAAATCTCAGCCCCCACCGCTCCGGTGGCTCCCAAAACAGCGACATTGAACCCGTTAGCCACAGCCGTTCTCCCGTTTTCTTTAAATGTTCCTAAACAAGCCTATCCGCTGATAGTAGCATCTGGGCTCCATCGGTCAGCGCTTTTGAATCCTGTCTTCAGGCCGAACAGGGGCTTGCCTTTGGAGTATGCTTATTAATTGCGTCAATTTTTTAGTAGCAGACCCCATGAAAGTTACCCAGGAAGTATTGCCCGACAGCCAAGTTGGTCTGGAGATTGAGATCCCCTCAGAGATGTCTCAGAAGACCTACGACAAGGTGCTCCAGCAAATGATGCGCACCATCAATATTCCTGGCTTTCGTAAGGGAAAAGTGCCCAAGCCCATTTTTCTGCAACGGGTAGGCATCCCCCAGTTTAAGGCCGCCGTGCTAGAGGAACTGGTGCAGTCGGCGGTGGATCAGGCCATCAAGCAAGAGAAAATCGACGCCATCGGCAACTATCAGCTCAAGTCTGACTTCGAGGCGTTGATCAGCCAGTACGAACCCACCCAAGGGCTGACCCTTCAGGTTTCCGTGGATGTGCCCCCCCGCGTCACCCTAAAGCAATATAAGGATCTGACCGTTCAGGCCGAGGAAATTCTGCCCGATCTAGAGCAGGTCGATAAAACCCTAGAGCGCTACCAAAACAACCTAGCCACCCTGGTGCCCGTGGAGGACCGCCCCTCCCAGATGGGCGACATTGCCGTGATTGACTTCGTGGGCAAGGTACAGGACGAGTCCGGCGAGTGGGAAGCCTTTGAGGGCGGTTCCGCCGAAGATTTTCAGGTGGAACTATCCGAAGGACGCTTCATCCCTGGCTTTATCGAAGGCATTGCCGGCATGTCCCTGGAGGAAACCAAGGATCTGGAAATTCCCTTCCCCGACGACTACTCCCAGCCCGATCTGGCTGGCAAGCCCGCCCTGTTCTCCATCACCCTGAAGGAAATTAAGGAGAAGGAACTGCCCGATCTCGACGACGACTTTGCCCAGGAAGTCAGCGAGTACGAAACCATCGCCGAACTGCGGGCTTCCCTAGAAGGGCGCTACACCCAAGAGGCGGCTGACCGCACCCAGACCAATAAAAACGAGGCGCTGATCGCCGCCCTGGTAGAGCACCTAGAGGCCGAAATTCCCAACACCCTGATTCAGCGGGAAGTGGACTTTTTGCTCACCCAAACCATCATGCAGTTCAGCCGCCAGGGGATTGATGTCAACAAGCTGCTGACCCGCGAGATTGTGGACAACATGCGAAAGCAGGCCCGTCCTGAGGCGGTGGCCCGCCTCCAGCGCACCCTAGCCCTGGGCGAAGTGGCCAAGCAGGAAGGGATCAGCGTGGATGACAACGCCCTGGAAGCCAAGATTGAGGAAACCATGGCCGACATTGAGGATGTGAACCAAATCGATCCCGATCGACTGGTGCAGGTGCTGGAGGAGGAACTGCTCCAGGAAAAAATCCTGACCTGGCTAGAAGGGGTGAACAGCGTGGAACTGGTGCCCGAAGGAAGCCTGAAGCCAGCGGATGAAGACAAAGAGACCGATGAGCCGGAAACGGTGGCAGCGGACGCCGTGGTGGACGTGGACGCCACCGACGCCGAATAGGGTCGGGCTTGAAATCCGGGACGATCGGGATCGCCAACGGCGGGAACCGATCGATCCCCCACCGGGGTAGCCCTTGGGTTTTGGGGCATAATGACGAATAGGGAGATGGGTTGATCCCAGAGGCTGCGCCCATAGCCCGTCAATTCATCATTAAATTTGCCCCTAACCCTTGCAATATTCCGTAAACCCACTATGATTGCATCGAACATTGATCACAGGTTGATTACGAGCTTGAGTTCTACCGCTACCAGCCTCAATCAGTTGCAGAACATTCTGCCCGTTGTTGTCGAGCAATCCGGTCGGGGAGAGCGGGCATTTGATATTTACTCTCGGCTCCTCCGGGAGCGGATTGTCTTTTTGGGCACTCCGGTCACGGGCGAAGTCGCTGACTCCATCGTCGCTCAACTGCTGTATTTGGATGCTGAAGATCCGGAAAAGGATGTCCAGCTTTACATTAATTCTCCCGGTGGCTCCGTCACCGCTGGCATGGCCATCTATGACACCATGCAGCAAATTCGTCCTGACATCGTGACGATTTGCTTTGGTCTAGCCGCTAGCATGGGGGCATTCTTGCTCTGTGCAGGGGCCAAGGGTAAGCGGCTATCGCTGCCCAGTTCTCGGATTATGATTCACCAACCCCTCGGCGGTGCCCAGGGTCAGGCGGTAGATATTGCCATCCAAGCCAAGGAAATTCTTTACCACAAGAACCGATTAAACGAGCTGATCGCTTACCATACAGGGCAACCCCTGGATCGTGTCGAGGCAGATACCGAACGCGACTTCTATATGTCGGCGGAGGATGCTAAACACTATGGGTTGATTGATAGCGTGGTGGAGCAGCACTCCCTGTCCAGTTCTCCTGCAATGACTGCACTTCATTAGGGTCAGATATATGTCTAAGTACGACTCCCATCTCAAGTGCTCCTTTTGTGGCAAGTCCCAAGAGCAGGTACGCAAACTAATTGCAGGGCCGGGGGTCTACATCTGCGACGAATGCGTTGACCTGTGCAACGAAATTTTGGATGAGGAACTGTTTGACGCCGGAGCCACCGCCCCCCAGCCGGTTCCCCGTCGGGAAGCCGTCGCCCATGATCATCCCCGTTCCCCATCCACCATTTCCCTCAGCCAAATTCCTAAGCCCAGGGAAATTAAGAAATTTCTCGATGAGCATGTCATTGGCCAGGATGAAGCCAAGAAGGTTCTCTCCGTAGCGGTCTATAACCACTACAAACGGCTCAGCTACCTGCAAAGCCTGGAAGGAAACGCTTCGGACGACACCATCGAACTGCAAAAATCTAACATTCTGCTGATTGGCCCCACCGGCTGCGGTAAAACCCTGCTGGCCCAAACCCTGGCCCGCATTTTGGATGTACCCTTTGCGGTGGCCGATGCCACCACCCTAACGGAAGCCGGCTACGTGGGCGAGGATGTGGAAAATATCCTGCTGCGGCTGTTGCAGGTGGCCGATTTGGACGTAGAAGAAGCCCAGCGCGGCATTATCTACATCGACGAAATCGATAAAATCGCCCGCAAGAGCGAAAATCCCTCCATCACCCGCGATGTGTCCGGCGAAGGGGTGCAGCAAGCCCTACTGAAAATGCTGGAGGGCACCGTGGCCAATGTGCCACCCCAGGGGGGCCGTAAGCATCCCTACCAAGACTGCATTCAGATCGACACCAGCAATATTCTGTTCATCTGCGGCGGAGCCTTTGTGGGGCTAGAGAAAATCGTCGAGCAGCGCATCGGCAAGAAGTCCATCGGCTTTGTGCAGCCCGGGGAAGCCCAGGTGTCCCGCGAAAAACGGGCGGCGGACGTGCTACAAAACCTCGAACCCGACGATCTGGTCAAGTTTGGGCTCATTCCTGAATTCATTGGTCGCATCCCTGCCACCACGGTGGTTGACCCCCTCGATGAGGAATCCCTCGTCGCCATTCTCACCGAGCCCAAGAACGCCCTGGTGAAGCAGTTCCAAAAGCTAATGCGGATGGACAATGTGCAGCTTGAGTTCAAGCCCGACGCCCTCAAGGCCATTGCGAGGGAAGCCTATCGCCGCAAAACCGGAGCTCGCGCCCTGCGTGGCATCATCGAGGAATTGATGCTAGACGTGATGTACGAGCTGCCCTCCCGCAAGGATCTGAAGCGCTGCACCATCACCCGTGAAATGGTTGAACAGCGCTCCACCGCCGATCTCCTGCTGCATCCTTCCTCAATGCCAACCCCTGAGTCGGCCTAGTCATGCCCTACGTTCAGGTCAACCAGGTCGATCACTACTACGAGTGGATCGGAACAGACAGCCCTCGTCCTGCCAGCGCCACCAAACCCGTAATGGTCTTTGTCCACGGTTGGGCCGGGTCAGCCCGCTATTGGCGCAGCACCGCTGAGGCGCTCTCCCCAGATTACGACTGCCTGCTCTACGATATGCGGGGCTTTGGCCGATCCGTCATCGCCCCCGACCAAGCCGAGGCCCAAAAAGCACGGGGCTACGAACTCGAAACCTTTGCCGACGATCTGGCGGCCCTGCTCGATGTCCTCGGTTTAGGGAACGTTTCGATCAACGCTCACTCCATGGGAGCCTCGGTAGCCGTTTACTTTTTAAACCGCTATGCCCATCGCGTCGAACGGGCTATCCTCACCTGTAACGGCATTTTTGAGTACGACAAAGCCGCCTTCGAGGCCTTCTATCGCTTTGGCGGTTATGTGGTGGCTTTCCGTCCCCAGTGGCTCAGCAAAATTCCCCTGGCCCCTCGTTTTTTTATGGCCCGGTTTCTCCATCAACCCATCCCTACAGAGGAGAAGATCGCCTTCTTAGAAGACTTTCTCAACGCCGATTACGACACCGCCCTAGGCACCATTTTTACCTCCGTTAGCCAGCAAGCCACCGAGGTCATGCCCGTGGAATTTGCCAAAATTTCCGTCCCCACGCTGCTCGTATCTGGCGAATTCGACCAAATTACCCCGGCTCCCCTAGGCCAAAAAGCGGCAGCGCTGAATCCTAGAATCCAGTATGCTCTGGTTCAAAAAACTGGTCATTTCCCCATGCTGGAGGATGCCGAAACCTACCTCAGCTATATTCGTCCGTTCCTCGGCAACGCGGTCTAGGGATTTCCCTGGGAGGATCGCCCCGTGGTCTATCGCGCCGTGCTGCTTTGGATTAGCCTAATTTTTGCTATAGGCTAAAAGCAAACCCCGTTTTTGAGGAGAATGAGCCAATGGTGATGGTGGAATCAACCATGCTACCCCTGGGCACCGCTGCCCCAGAGTTTGCCTTAACGGATGTCGTCTCTGGCCAGACCATTTCCCTCGCCACCTTTGCCGAGTCGCCAGCCCTGCTAGTGATGTTCATCTGTCGGCATTGCCCCTTTGTGCAGCATGTCGAACAGGAATTAGCCCGATTGGGTCGCGAGTATGGCGCTAAGGGCGTAGGGATCGTCGCCATCAGCGCCAACAGCTTGCAAACCCACCCCCAAGACGGCCCTGAACACCTCAAGGCCCAAGCCGAGGAATACGGCTTCACCTTTCCCTACTGTTTTGACGCCACCCAGGCCGTCGCCAAAGCCTATACAGCCGCCTGCACCCCAGACTTCTTCTTGTTTGACGGCCACCAGCGCCTCGTCTACCGGGGGCAGCTCGACGACAGCCGCCCTAGCAATGGCCAACCCGTCACCGGGAAGGATCTCCGGGCCGCCCTCGATGCGGTTCTAGCCGGACAACCCCTGCCCACCGACCAACGGCCCAGTATTGGCTGCAATATCAAATGGACTCCCGGCAACGAACCGACTTATTTTGGCTAAGCCCATCCCAGGGAACATCCCATAGATCGGTAGTCCCACTCTGGCAAGCTGCCCCCGGTAGAGGCCGATCGATCTTGCCCTGACCGGGCCTTTACCCCAGGCCATGCCCTCAGAAGCGGATCCAGCCAGGTTCATGTCAGACGTTACGATTGTTTGCTGTAAGTAGGTTTGCCGTACAGGTTTGCCGCACAGGTTTGCCGTAAATATTGTCTGCCATGCATCGGTTTCAGATCCGCTACAGGCCATCTTTCGTGAGCCAGTGCCCTAGATTACCGAATCGTAACGCTTTGCATGGGATTTTTCTCTTTGGGAACCCTAAGCCCAGGGGATCGATCAGAATAGGTAAGGGCTAGCGTCGGCTTCAGGTCGAGGTGCGGCCTCAAACGAAATCCCCGCTGTTGTTGCCCCCGAAACTTCGGATGATTTATCTATGCTCTGTCGTTCTTGTCAACACCAGTCTCGCTGTTTGCCTGCTCAACTTGCCCAAGCGGATGCGACCCTAGCCGCCATGCTGGAACGATTACAGGACTGCGGGCTGAAGCGGGTATCCACAGAACGCCCGTCGCTATGGCATCTAGGACGGCGGCTGTGGCCGTTTCTTCGACAATCCCTCCAGCGGCGGCGCATGGGATCAGTCTAGCCCCCTAGGCTTCCACCCGGGTTGAGGGCTGGGCGATCCGCCTCCTCGCGGTGATCTGCTACCGTTGGGGGAGTCGTCGTATCCTGCAAGTATGAACCTCCTCTGCATTAGCAATGGCCACGGTGAAGACATCATCGCCGTGCGAGTACTCAAGGAACTGCGGCAATTACCCAATGCCCCGTCCATAGCCGCCCTGCCCCTGGTCGGTGAAGGGGGATCCTATCAGAAGGCGGGCATTCCCATTGTGGGGCCAACCCAAACCATGCCCTCCGGCGGCTTTATCTACATGGATGCCCGCCAAGTCATCCGCGACGTGCAGGGGGGGGTGGTGGCCCTCACCTGGGAACAAATCAAAACCGTGCGGGCCTGGGGCAAAGCCGGAGGCCAAGTGCTGGCCGTTGGCGATGTGGTGCCGCTGCTGATGGCCTGGGCCAGCGGCGCAGAATACGCCTTCATCGGCACCGCTAAGTCGGAATACTACGTGCGTAATGAGGCGGGCCGTTTACCGAATCGCCCTTGGTGGGAGGGACGCGGATCGATCTATCTACCCTGGGAACGCTGGCTGATGCGGCAACGGCGCTGCCGGGGGGTGTTTGTGCGAGATCAGATCACCGCCGACCATCTGCAACGGTGCCAAGTTAAGGCCAGCTACCCCGGCAACCCCATGATGGATGGCCTCGATGCCGACACCGACAAGCTGGCGCGTCTCACCGCTGCCTTCCCCTCCGCCGAGGTGGTGCTCACCCTGGCCCTCATGCCGGGGTCCCGTGCCCCGGAAGCCTTTGAAAACTGGCAGCGGCTTTTGGTCGCCCTCGACAGCATCGCCCAGATCTTTTCTGATCGCCAGGTGCGCATTCTCGGGGCCATTGCCCCCTCCCTCAACCTCGCGGTGCTGAAGGAGGCCCTGATCGATGCTCAATGGCAACCAGAGACAGGATCAATGGTGACGTTTTGCCGCCACAACTGTCGCCTGGTCATCACCACCGATGCCTTTGCGGAATGCCTACACCTGGCGGATGCCGTCCTCGCCACCGCTGGCACCGCCACCGAACAGGCCGTGGGGCTGGGTAAGCCCGTCTTCGCCGTACCCGGTGCGGGGCCACAGTTCACCGCCGCCTTTGCCGAGGCCCAAGCCCGCCTCCTGGGGCCATCGGTGATGGTCGTCGCAGACCCGACCACCCTGGGCAAGGCTCTCGCCGAATGCCTTCACGACCAGGAGCGCCTCCAAGGCATTGCCGACAATGGCCGCGCCCGCATGGGCCAAGCTGGAGCCGGACGAGCCATCGCTACCAGCCTCATCCACAGTTTTGGGCTGGAGCTTCCAGTCGCCGCTGGGGAAGCCCTGTAACTTGTCCACCGTGATCCTCTATGATGGGAACGAGATGTAGCCTTCTTGTCTGCGCCAGGAAGTTAACGCGTTTAAGCTGAGTTTTACGCTGTTTCAAACATTTCGTAATACCTTGTCGATCTATCCTAAGATTGACAGAGAGATAGGTGAGTAAGGCTACCTACTCACGTATTCCCGTAGAAACTTCACTCAGGTCATGGGCTGGGCCGATCACCCAGGCTGAGTCCATCCCCTGATGACGGAGCTTTCGCAGGCCGGAATACTCTCAAGCCAATGACATGGTTTGCTAAATCGACTGGATTGATGGCCTAACGGCGAGAACACACTAGGAGGATTTTTATGGCTCTTGTCCCTATGCGGCTACTGCTGGATCACGCTGCCGAGAACGGCTACGGGATTCCGGCATACAACGTTAACAACCTGGAGCAAATTCTGGCCATCATGAAGGCCGCCGAGGAAACCGATAGCCCTGTGATTCTACAGGCTTCCCGTGGTGCTCGCACCTACGCCGGGGAAAACTTCCTGCGTCACCTGGTGATTGCAGCGGTGGAAACCTATCCCCACATTCCCGTGGTGATGCACCAAGACCACGGCAACTCCCCCGCCACCTGCTACTCCGCTCTGCGGAACGGCTTCACCAGCGTCATGATGGACGGATCCCTGGAAGCCGACGCCAAGACTCCCGCCAGCTTCGAGTACAACGTCGCCGTCACCCGCGAAGTGGTGAAAGTGGCTCACTCCATTGGCTGTAGCGTGGAAGGTGAACTGGGCTGTCTGGGCTCTCTCGAAACGGGCCAAGGCGAAGCCGAAGACGGCCACGGCTTTGAGGGCACCCTCAGCAAAGATCAACTGCTGACCGACCCCGACGAAGCGGTGCAATTTGTGGAAGCCACCCAGGTGGACGCTCTGGCCGTGGCCATCGGTACCAGCCACGGTGCGTACAAGTTCACCCGCAAGCCCACCGGCGAAATTCTGGCCATCAGCCGCATCGAAGAAATTCACCGCCGCCTGCCCAACACCCACCTGGTGATGCATGGGTCTTCCTCCGTGCCCCAAAAGTGGCTGGATATGATCAACGAATATGGCGGTCAAATTCCCGAAACCTACGGTGTGCCCCTGGAAGAAATCCAAAAGGGCATCAAGAGCGGTGTGCGCAAGGTGAACATCGACACCGACAACCGTCTGGCCATCACCGCCGCTATCCGTGAAGCTGCCGCTAAGGATCCCTCCAACTTCGATCCTCGCCACTTCATGAAGCCCTCGATCAAGTACATGACCGAGGTCTGCGCCGAGCGTTACCAAGCCTTCGGCACCGCCGGAAACGCCAGCAAGATCAAGCAGCAGCCCATCGAGGTCTACGCCGCTAAGTATGCTAAAGGCGAACTCGATGCCAAAACCGCTCAAACCGCTGCGGTCTAGGGATTCACGTTATCCCACCACTCAGGCCTAGGATCGGGCTAGGACCATCTCCACGACTGGCAAACAGGCCGGTCGCAGCCGACCCAAACCCTGAGTGAGCCCAACCTAAAGGCCCGGAAATGATCTCATTTCCGGGCCTTTAGCATTTTATATGGCTCTAATTCGGGTTGGAGGCTGAGGGCGCGATGGGGTCTAAGGCAGCGGCCAATTGACGGGCCAAGGATCCTTTCTCCACATACCCCTGGGCCACTTGCAACACCAAATCGTAGGCTTCGTCGTCAGAGAGCGTCAATCGGTAGCCGTTCGCCTCAATAAAAGCATCCATTACGGCAAAGGCCGTGCGCTTGTTGCCATCCACAAAGGGATGGTTGCGCGACAGGTGATAGAGGTAGGCCGCCGCTTGATCCGCCAGGGTAGGATGCAGCAACTCACCGCCAAAGGTGGCCATGGGTTGAGCCAAAGCCGAGTCCAATAACCCAACATCTCGGAGTCCTGTTGTCCCTCCGTAGGTCGCGATCTGATCATCGTGGAGGATCAACACCTCATCACGGGTGGGGAAGTTAGGAGTCTGCAAGGCGACGATACACCTCCTCGCGATTGTGTTTAGAGCGTTGATAGCCTTTCAAAAAAGCGGATTCAGCCGGAGAATCCAACACCTCGTCTGTGGATGCCGTGGCCGACGGTGCAGAATTTGCGGTTTCTAGGGTGGAGGTTGATGGACTTACCGCAGACTCCGGGTTGAGGGACTGGACGTAGGTCAGCACCTGAGTCAGCGCCTCCCCCGACAGGTGGTCGATCTCGGCCAGAATTTGGTCTTTGAGGCGTTGATCGTTGAGGTTTTGATCGGTGGAAACGTAATCCTTGAGGATTGGGGTTGACATGGGGTTCCCCCTGGTGAGTGGACTAAGCCTAGTATCAGAATAGCGCCCCCATAGCAGAACGCAGCCCACCGTGGACGGCTGAGGCTGCGCTCTCTGCGATGGGGATGATTCGATAGTTAATGTAAACCGGGCTCAATTTGATTGAGGGGAATGAAGCACTCACTGGGCAACAGCACCGGGCGCTCCCCAAAGATCAGCTTGCCGCGATGGGTTTTGGTGCTGATGGCAATCCCAATGGGCCGCTGGAGGTCGTCGGGATGCACCTCATAGTAGGTACGGTAAATCTGGCGGGCAGCTTTGAGCAGGGCGGGGTTAAACACCGGGGATAGTAAGGCCGCGTCCGACAAGGATGACGCTGGCTCACTCATAACGGAGGGGGGGGTTTGTAGACCGTACACGACTCACCTGTGACTCTTCGACAAGACTGTAACCGATATCCCCAGGGCTGGTTAATCGTTGCCTAATGTTAAACGACAACTCAAGATTTGAACGGATCATTTGATCATTTGAAGGTATCAATTGTGGCCAGGAGGGCCTCACCCATCCCCTTGCAGCCGACGGCAATCATCCCCTCGGACATGATGTCGCCGGTGCGGTAGCCCTGGTCGAGCACCCGATTCACCGCCTGCTCAATGCGGTCGGCGGCGGCGGGTTGGTTCAGGCCGTAGCGCAGCATCATGGCCGCACTCAGCACCTGGGCGAGGGGATTGGCCTTGTCCTGTCCGGCAATGTCAGGCGCGGAGCCATGGACGGGTTCATAAACCCCAGGCCCATCGGCCCCCAGACTGGCGGAGGGCAACATCCCAATACTGCCCGTCAACATCGCAGCGGCGTCGGACAAAATATCCCCAAACAGGTTGCCCGTGACGATGGTATCGAACTGCTTGGGCCAGCGAATGAGCTGCATCGCCGCATTATCCACATATAGATGGCTCAGGGCGACATCGGGATAATCCGCCCCCATGGCGGTGATGCGATCCCGCCACAGTTGCGACACCTCCAGCACGTTGGCCTTATCCACGGAACAAAGCTGCCCCCGCCGTTTTTGGGCCGTTTCAAAGGCGACCTTGCCAATCCGATCAATTTCGGAGTCGGTGTAGGCCATGGTGTTGACCCCCCGCTTTTCCCCGGTTTCGGTTTCAAACAGGCCCTTAGGGATGCCAAAGTAAATGCCGCCCGTCAGTTCGCGGACGACCATGATATCCACCCCTTCTACCACCTCGCGTTTCAGGGACGAGGCATCAACCAACTGGGGCAAAATCGTAGCGGGGCGCAGGTTAGCAAACAGCCCCAGCCCAGCCCGCAGCGCTAAAAGACCCGTTTCTGGCCGCTGGTGCCGGGGCAGATTATCCCACTTGTAGCCCCCGATGGCCGCCAACAACACCGCATCACTGCCTTTACAGGTGTCCAGCGTCGCCTGGGGCAGCGGTTCCCCCGTGGCGTCAATGGCGGCTCCGCCAATCAGCGCCTCCTCAAAGTCAAAACTCAAATCCATCTGCCGACCCACGGCCTTCAAAACATCCACGGCAACGGCCATAATTTCTGGGCCAATGCCATCACCGGGCAGGAGGGTAATGCGATAGGAGGAGGTCATAGAATAGGCTATCCAGACAGCGAAAACAGCTTACGTCCAGGTATACAGAAAGTCCTGGGCAGTTCCCTATCATACCTTGCTAGTCCGTCCCCAGAAGTCTTCAGTACAGCTTTGGGCCGTGATAGCCATTGGGCAGATCCCAAGCTGACTCACTGCCCCACGGGCCAGGTTTCGATGTAGCGCCGCTGGGCCAACGTTTCCGGGGATGATTTAAAGGCTGATTTGGCACACTGCTGCCATGCAGACTGCAAGTGTTCCCAAGCCCGCTGACTCCCCATCCGGCGGGCCAACCAGCACCCAACCACCGTTCCCGTGCGGCCAACGCCACCCCAGCAGTGTAGGTAAATGACATGACCTTCAGCGATGAGTTGATCCAGGGTATCCAGGATGCGAACCATCTCTTCAGAGGACTGCGGCACCGATAGATCCACAATGGGAAATCGATAGTGGGCCGCCGAGTTAATGAACTCCAGGTAGGGCAAAAGTTCCCCTTCCTCGGTGAGGTCAACAAAGGCAGTGACGCCAGCCGCTAGGATCGAATCAACCTTCTCCTGAGAGGAATTATCATCTTTATTACGCGGATACTCTCCAGCCAGAAACGTTCCTTCTTCCACCCAATAGCAATGATCAAAAGGTCGCTGCATCGCACTCTTCTCTGATAAGTAAAGAACTATTTGATCACGTTATAATGTCAGAATAAATGATGTTATAAAATTTGGACATCAATTCTTGAATTGCATCATTTGATCGTCTAAAGCTAACAATATAAACTTCCAAATCAAAGGCTTTATAAGTCTCTAGGGCACGGTAGATAGCATCTGTAATCCATGGCATAGAATTGCCAAAGGCACCTCCTCCTAGTAGTGTTAAGTAGACCCTAGCATTACCCGTTTCCCTGGCATTCAGTAGCCCTGCACAGAGGGTCGCTTCATAGGAGGCTTCCAAAATCAGTCGGGCGAAACTTTCCCAGAGTGATGAAGGTTGCTGACTATAGGCCACCGGCAGAGCCGAACAATAGGCCTGGGTCACGGTGTGGTGGGATGGGCCGAGGGTCACTTCCGTATTCCACTGAAGACCAATGCGGAGAAGGCTTCGCAGATCATCTCGTTCTGCGTCATTGCAGGCATCGATAATTCGGCTAATCTCGATTAATCCCTCCCTAGAGGCCAAGGCATAGCCATTTTTCATCTCCCAGAGACAATTATCCCTATTGCCCAGTTTTTGGCCCAGATCCGCGAGACAGTCAATTTGACGATCCGCCGTTTGGCCAAGCTGACCATCAAGATTAACAAAGTAATTGCGATAAATCGTGCCAGCCCCCGCCGCAATCGCGCAGGCTGGCCCCTGAGTTCCATCATACTCGTAGCGCGAAATCCCCTGTTCTGGGGTCACGTTGGGCGACACCATTTCAAGCAGATTAAACTGTGACGCTACCTGAAATAAGGCCCCGGCATTGGATACCTCCTGATGCATGGCCTGTACATTGCCAAGCTGCTCACGGACAGAGATCTTCCCGACTGGCTGAATCTCATCTCTCACGCGGTTTCTCAATTCAGCCAAGGATGCAATTTCTAAACGACCACAGACATATTCTTTATCGTTCCCATGGGATTTTAATCGTGTGCCATCCACTGAAAGATGACGGCGCACTTGCTCTGGAGACTCTTCCCGAAAACCCGTCAGTTCTTCAAACCACATAGATATTTTTTCAATGCTC
>JAYKHF010000153.1:0-13556 GCA_035285305.1 Leptolyngbya sp. | reverse complement strand
TTTGGCAAAGAAGACGCCATCGAACGGGTGAAATCGGCCCTACACAATCGCCGCTATCAAACCAACCAAGACCTCATTCCCATAGAGGTTTGGGAACTGTTGCGGGAAGCCAAAGGTGATGAATCCTGGCAATCTCTAGCCCGTCGGGCCGGATTAAAAGGCACCAGCAACATCCATGCTGGCAAACGTGCCCCCACCAGAGAACGCCTCTTTGCCCTGGCCACAGCCCTAGAAAACACCGAATTACAAAACCTAGCCACCAGTGAGGTGTATTGGGATGAAATCGTCGCCATTGAACCCTTGGGCCTCAAGCAGGTTTACGACCTCACCATCCCAGAAACCCACAATTTTGTGGCCAACGATATTTGTGTCCACAACACCAGCTTCGTGCTGAACATTGCCCGCAACATTGCCGCGTTGCAAAAGCTGCCTGTGGCCATCTACAGCCTGGAAATGTCGAAGCTGCAACTGGTCTACCGCTTGCTCTCCAGCGAAGTGGAAATGGAAAGCAGCCGCCTCCGCACTGGTCGCATTGCCCAGAACGAATGGGAAAAACTGGGCCACGCCATCAGCGTGTTGTCGCAAATGCCGATTTTTATTGACGACACGCCGAACATTTCCGTCACCGAAATTCGCTCCCGCTGCCGTCGCTTACAGGCCGAACAGGGCGGTGCTTTGGGCCTAGTGCTGATCGACTATCTGCAATTGATGGAAGGCGGCGGCGACAACCGGGTGCAGGAACTCTCCAAAATGACCCGATCCCTCAAGGGTTTGGCCCGTGAGCTAAACGTTCCCATCATTGCCCTGTCGCAGCTCAGCCGGGGGGTCGAATCTCGCACCAACAAGCGCCCGATGATGAGCGATTTGAGGGAATCTGGAGCCATTGAGCAAGATGCCGACTTGATTATGATGCTCTACCGCGAGGAATACTACGATCCTGATACCCCAGATCGCGGCATTGCAGAGGTGATTATTACCAAGCACCGCAATGGCCCCACGGGCACCGTCAAGCTCTTGTTTGAGCCACAGTTTACCCGGTTCCGCAACCTAGCCAGTCCAGGGATGTAGGGCGGTAGTTAATTCGATGACCCCTGGGGCTGCTGAAAGCCTTTCATCATGGTGGCGAGGGCTTGGTCAGATTGCAGGCGGGTGGCAAAGACCAGCAGGTTATTCACCAGCCCGTGGATGGCGGTGCGTTCCCCCTTTTCCATAGCCCGATAGCCAAAGGCCGCGACTTCGGCGGAGGTGGGCAGTTTGCCACTGAAAAGCTCAAGCTGTCCTAGACCCGCCACAGATTGAAACTCCGACTCTGTGGGGCCAGGGCAAAGGGTGGTCGCCGTAACGCCTGTGCCCTCCAGTTCGCTGGCGATGGCTTCGGTGAAGGATTGCACAAAGGCTTTGGAAGCGTAATAGCAAGCCATATATGGCCCCGGCAAAAAGGCAGCGGTGGAGGCCACGTTTAAAATGCGGCCTTGGGCTTGGGCGATCATCCCCGGCAGAAATAGACGCGTGAGGTGGGTCAGCGCCACGATATTGAGCTGGAGCATGGCGTTTTGCTGAGCCCAGTCGGTTTCGGCGAAGGGTTCTAGCCAACCAAATCCAGCATTGTTGACCAGGGCGTAGAGGGGTTGGTCGAGGGTTTGCGTCCAGTCAAAGAGCGCTTGGCGGGCCTGGGCGTCGGTCAAATTTGCCGCATAGGGCCACACCGTCACACCATAGATTTGTTCAATCTCTTGTTTTAAGGTAGTCAACCGGTCTTCTCGACGGGCGACCGCAATCACATCATGACCCTTAGCGGCGCAAACCTTCGCCATTTCGTAGCCAATGCCGCTGGATGCACCCGTCATTAGAACAAGCCTTGCCATAGGAACCTAGAAATTTGGAGAGTAGGGGCGCTTTTATCCTAACGAAGGTCTGAAGTCCAGGAAAAGCAAAAACCCTGCCACGGGGACAGGGTTTTCAACAAGATTCTAGAGTTTTCAACAGCATGGGAGAGTTTTCCACAGGGGGCTTACTTTTCCCCAAAACCCTAGAGTTTTCAACCGTTTGGCCGGTTTTTCACAGGGGGCTGTACTTTTCAACAGGATTCGATGTTTTCCACAGTTAGCTACGGATTTGCACAGGCATCACGAGATAGGTGATTTTAGCCTCACCGAGAGGACTCAGCACAGCGGGACTCGTCGCCGCATTGCACTGCATCTGCACCTGGTTGCCGTCAAAGGCTTTGAGGCCATCCAGCAGATACCGCACATTAAAGGCAATATCCAGGTCATCACCGCTAATTTGGGCCGGCAAGTCTTCCCGGCCACTGCCCACCTCCTGGGCTTCCACCGAAAGAGAAACCACCTGCTGAGCACCATTGAGGGACATTTTGATGATGTCGTTCTTTTGGGTGGCCAGCACGGCGATGCGCTCTAGGCTTTTCATCAGTCCCTGGCGATCTAGGGTAATTTGGCGGGCAAATTGCTTAGGCAGCAGTTGGCGATAGTTGGGATATTGGCCCTCCAGCAGCCGGGTGGTGAGCTTTTGATTACCAAGGTCAAACATCACTTGGGTGTCGTCCAAGCGCACCTGCACCGGTTCATTGGAGAGGCGCGATGGAATCATGCGCTCCAGTTCCCGCAGGGCCTTGGCGGGAACCGTGACATCCATTTCGGGGGTGGGGGTGCCCGTTTCATCGACGGTTTGCACCACGGCCAAGCGGTGGCCATCGGTGGCGGCAAATTCCAGGGTATCGGCATCGGCGAGCAGGTGCACCCCAGTGAGCACCTGTTTGGTTTCGTCACCGCTGGTGGCAAAGAGAGATCCCTTTAATCCGTTGAGGAGGGCCTCAGCCGCCAGGGCAATGGCATCGCCCTCATGGACCATAGGCAGCGTCGGGTAGTCCTCGGCGCTGAGTCCCCGCACCTCGTAGTGCCCCGAGGAACTGGTAATCGTCACTGTGACACCATCATCATTCAGGGCTGTCACCACATCTTCATTGGGTAGGCGAGACACAATATCGCCCCAGAGCTTGGCGGGCAGGGTGAGCACGCCAGACTCCTCCACCTGGGCTGCAAAACAGCTTTCAATGCCGAGCACCTCATCAAATCCCACCAAGGTCACGGTTTGCTGAGCCGCATCCGCCTTTACCCAAATATTGCCCAGCACAGGACGGCTAGGGCGCGAAGGCACCGCCCGACTTACCGACGACAGTTGCTGATTCAGCTCGCTTTGAGAACAGACAAACTTCATGGCAGGTTCACTAACGTCAAATGACAAGGAGCATGGGGACTAGCCATGCCGAGGAAAAAATATCACAATCCAGCAGGTTGGTTCTGGACGAGTGGTAGCAGTATCTCATTTTTTCTTAGCTCACACCTCACCCGAGCCACATTTAGCAAAACGTGGCCTTGGTGAAGGATCGACTTAAAAACCTTAACATCCCAGCTTAAGGAATGCAGATCTCAAGAATTGAAGGGGTTTCCTTGTGAAGCTCAATCAATGTAGCACCGTTTTTTTGATTCTTCAATAGGCCATACTCTGTTTTTTCAAAGATGTTTTGAGCGCCTTAATTAGAATTAATTTAAAAGAATAGTAGTAGTAATAGGAGCTGTGGAAACTGAGGAAAACCCGGGGATCGCCCAGCAGGCATAGAATACATTTTTCAAGCCCCTGGGGAAAACTTGTGGAGAAAAGTATGGGATTTCCACAGGGAAATTAGAACTGAATGGAACCAATAAAAAAGAATGGATTTTTCCACTGAATATTGACTAATTTCCACAGGAAAAAAGAGTATTTTCCACAGGCATTGTTAGAAACTTTATGGGAAAAATAGTGTTGAAATTTAGGATGCTGGATCATCTGATTCATCGATACGCCTAAGAATTTGCCCAAGAATTTGCCCAGGATTGCTATGGGTAATGTCAGTCATTAACCCAGGATCTGGGCTGGGCTTTGGTGATAAAACTAGCTGACCTAAAAAACGCCTATCGTGCTGGATAGGCGTTGGGTGATCGGTATGGCTGGCTAGGCGAAAAGGGAGATTTCTCCGTAGTTCAAGCGAAAAAATAGATGAAATTGACTGAACTAGGATTCCTGAGGTGGTTCTAGAGCCTCGATTTTGATGACCAGAACGGAACAAGGGGCGTGGTGCATCACATAGTTGCTGACACTGCCCATCATGAATTCTGAAAGACCACTGCGACCTCGATTGCCCACGACAATAACATCTGCATTCCACTGCTGAGCGGCTTTGCAAATGACTCGTCCAGGACTGCCCACCAGTTGTCTGAATTCTGCATCCACGCCCAGGGCATTTGCCTTTCCGGTTAATTGTCGGAGGTATTCTAGGTTTTCATGCTCATACTGATGCCAGTCCTCTTTCCAGGTCTCTAGGTTAATTTCGGTGCCGGGTGCCCAATATATTGAGTCAATCCGACGATGAATCGGTAAGGGACTGCTTTCTTCTTCCCCAGATAGGCTGTGTACCAGCAGAAGGGTTGCCTGATGTGCCTGGGCTAAGCCTAGGGCCTGTTGAAAAATAGCCTCGCCCAGGTGACTGTTATCCACAGCAACCAAAATTTTTTGATACATAAAACTGAGCCCTCAAAACAATGGGACAACGCGCAAGGGGTTGAGGGCAATGGCACAGGGCAGCCTGGGGAGCGTTGCGAACCGACTATCCGTGGTGGGTGGCATGATCCTGCCGCGCTATCAGCCAGGATGCCAATAGCACCACCCCTAAGGCCCCTAGTTTGGTCGCCAGATAGAGGGTGTCTTGGTAGGTGAAGATGAAGGACAGCATGGGAGTACCCTCCAGGACGATGAACCGTGAAGCGCCGCTGGACTGCAATCGCCCTTACCCCTATTGTCTGGGCGAAAACCTGGGATGTTGGTGATTTGACATGAAGTGTTAACGACCCTCACAAACCCTTACAGCCGTTAGGCGGTGGTGAAGGGCTTGCCGTCTTCGTGGCAGAGTTCGTAAATCATGTTGCGCCCTGACATGGCGGCAATGGGAATACTCCCGCCCGGTTCTGTCCAGTGACCCACCATCGAAAAGTGTTTCAGCCCTGGTAGGCGCTTGGGGACGCCCTGGACCATCATCGGCAAGGTATCTTTGGTGAGCAACCAGCCACAGCTTGCCCCTTGCCAGTTTCCGGTGGCGCGTTCGTGGCTGAGGGGGGTCTTCACCTGCATGACTTCAATGTCTTGGGTGAGGCCGGGATAGCGCTGATTGATCCATTGCAAAACGGTCTGTACCTCAGGCCCCTCGGCGTCGGGCTGAGGGCTATCCTCGTAGGCCGCTTGCCAGTGGCGGTAGGGACTGGTGATCAAGGCCATCAGGACGGATTTGCCCGGTGGTGCCAGGGATGGGTCGATCCCGTAATGTTTGAGGCCGATCTCAAAATGATCGACGCCAGCGAGGGTGAGGGGTTCATCGAGAAGATAGGTGGCCCAGTGGGGTTCGGCAGAGAGGTCTCGGTTGACCCCGAGGCAGATCTGGAACTGGGTATGCATGGGCAGGTCGCTGCGGTAGATTTTCTCAAGCCGACGGTGGAGATACTCCCCTTGCAGCAGGTGGAAGAGGGTATGGTGGCCATCGCAGGCAGAAATGACGCGATGGGCGCGATATTCCCGTTGATCGGCCAGTCGCACCCCTACGGCTTGGTCACCATCCACTAAAACTTGTTCCACAGGGGTGGAATAATAAATTTCCCCTCCGAGGGCTAGGTAGCGCTGCTCGATAGCCTGGGCAAAGGCGAGGGATCCGCCCTGGGGGAAGCCTGCATTGCCGTTATCGAGGTAGGCGAGTAGCGACATGCCGACCAGTACGGGCACCTCTGGCCAAGAGAACATGTGGGGAATAGCCCGCCGCAGAAAGGGATCTTTAAACTGAGTGCCGAGGTCTTGCAGCGAGAGACTGCCCCACTTACCCAGGGAATTCACAAAGGGCAACACATGACGGCCAATTCTAGCCCAGTCGCCCCCGGTCATGAGGGCTTTGGGCTTCTGTTGCAGAATGGACAGGTCAAACCCCTTGAAGGTGCGTACCCCTTGGCAGAACTGGTCGATCCGCTTGGCATCCTGGGGCGCGAGGGTTTTCAGATGATCGGCCAAGACCTCCGTGTCGCTGTGGACGGTCAGAATGTCTCCCTGGGGGCCTTGGAGTTGGGCGAGATAATCCTGACGTAGAAAGGGAACATGGGGCACGACGCCGAGTTCTTCCCAGGTGCTGTAAAACGGCTGCCCTGGGCCATGGCCAAAGATGTAGTGGACTCCGCCCTCCAGGCAATAGCCCTGTTGCCACTCGGCACTACAGGATCCACCGGGGCCGGCTTGGGCTTCGATGATACAGGTACGATAGCCGTTCATTTGGGCATAGCAACCGGCGGCTAGACCCGCAACCCCGGCCCCAATAATCACAATCTCGGTTGTATCTGCCATCGGCCAAGACCTCTCAGTGTCTCTAGCCTAGGCCAAGTTTAGCCCCGATGTCCTGCGACGCCAGAATCTTTCCTCAAGGGCCGACTAACCGATCACGCGATCTGCCCGCAGTTCTAGAGGTGCACCGTTAAGCCCTGTCGGGCCATGGGGGAAGGGTGTGTCCCTGGTTGTCGAGTTATAAAATAGTATGTTTGATCCACTATTCTGAGGGATGATGGTGGCCGTTCTCCACAGCGGGAACCGGATCGTATCCACCGGGATGGAACGGATGGCAGCGGGTGATGCGCCGCAACCCTAGCCACGACCCCTTGAGGGGGCCAAATCGTTCAATGGCTGTGGCGGCATACTGCGAACAGGTGGGGCTAAATCGGCAGGTGGGAGGAAACAGCGGTGAAATGAACCGCCGATAGCCCTGAATGAGGAGCAAAAGGAGTGCTTTCATCGCTTCATCTTATCAGCCTATCCCTCAGATTGCGGCTACCCAAGGGCATCGATGCCATGGCGGGCATAGTGAAGGCGGAGTTTGAGGCTAGGTCTCGCTTGGTCGATGATGGCGCAGACTCCACAGACTGCCCAGTCCCAACAGCGCCATTCCCCCTAGGGCGACGATCCATAGGATGGGCTGATCTGAGTGACGTTGGGCGATGGCCCCCAGTGCCCAGATCACCACGAGGGCAAAGGTGATATCCCGGCGTTTCCAGAGCACGATGGATCCTAAAACAGTCGCGACCCCGATCATCCCCACTGTCCAGGCCACGGGGGAGAGTCCCCAACCCCCCCATTGGGCGGCGTAGAGGGTCGCGGCAATGTTGACGAGGGTGGCTACGGCAATCCAGCCGAGATAGAGGCTAAAGGGAATGTTCGCCATCCAGCGCCGCTGACGGGAACTGCGGGCACGACCAATGTCTAGGGTGAGATAAATCTGAATCAACGCGCCCAAAATCACCAGCATGGCCAGGATGGAGGCCGCGAAGAATTGCAGAGTGAACAGAAAAATCCAGACGACCTGGGCCACACAGGCGAGAATCAGCCATTGGTTCACCCGCTGAATCTGTGGATCGGTGCGCCGTTCGGGATGGAACTGGTAGACGGCATAGGCGATTAGCCCGAGGTAAATCACGCCCCAGATGATAAAAGCATAGTTCGCAGGGGTGATTAAAACTCCGGCTAGAACCGTGTTGGAAATTTCCCCCACATTTTGCCCCCCGGGCGGGTACAGATTGGAGAGGGTATTGACCGCTAGGGTGGCGACAATGGCGGTGATGGTGCCAAGGGACCAGCCAAGACTCGCCTTAGGACTCAAGGGTGTGGCATTCATGGGAACCTAACTTAGGGTTTGAGGATAACCAGATTATCGCGGTGAATCACGGTATCGGCCCCGACATAGCCCAAAATAGCGGGAATATCGTCGGAATGGCGGCCCATAATTCGCTTCAGGTCTTGATCGCCGTAGTTGACGATGCCCCGGGCAATTTCTTCGCCACTCGGGTCACACAACTGCACCGCTTCCTGGGGCTGAAACTCTCCCGCAACCTCAATAATGCCTGCGGCGAGGAGCGACTTGCCCCGGCGCAGGATGGCCTTCGCCGCACCCTCATCCACCCGCAGGCGTCCGGCGGGGGGCAAACTGGCGGCAATCCAGCGCTTGCGGCCTCGGCTAGGGCTGGGCTGGGGGGCAATCTGGGTACCCACATCCTCCCCCTGCAACACCCGCAGCAGATTACCCGGCTGTTTCCCGTTGGTGATCACCGTGCGTACCCCCGCCGTGGTGGCAATTTGGGCGGCCTCCAGTTTGGTGACCATGCCGCCCGTGCCCCAGGTGGTGCCCTGGCCTCCTGCCGCTCCCTTTAGCGATTTCAGGGTATCCAGGTCTTCAATCAGAGGAATGGGCTGGGCCTCGGGGTTAGACCGGGGATCGGCAGAGTAGATCCGATCCACATCGGTGAGAATGAAGAGCCAATCGGCTCCAATCAGGCTCGCCACGAGGGCGGAGAGGGTGTCATTATCGCCAAATTTGAGCTCCTCCACCGCCACCGTATCGTTTTCGTTGACGATGGGAATCACCCCTAGGGCCAACAACTGTCGAAAGGTGCGATAGCTATTGACGTAGCGAGATCGCTGGGCTAAATCGCTGCGCGTCAGCAACACTTGGGCAATGGGCTGGTTTAGGGCCGAAAACAGGTCATCGTAGATGCCCATGAGTCGCCCTTGCCCCACCGCCGCCACGGCCTGCTTCATCGCCAAGGTCTTGGGGCGTTCGGCCATACCCAGTCGCCGACAACCAATCCCCACGGCCCCGGAGGAAACCAAAACCACCTGATGCCCCTGACTCCGCAGCAGACATAGGGTTTCGACCAAACTGGCCAAGGTTGATAGGGCAAACTGCCCCAGCCCCGGCCCTGCCAAGCTGGACGTGCCAATCTTGACGACTAGGGTTTGTGCCACACTCACCGCCATAGGGATCCTCATCACGCATTCACCCTTTCGATAGTACGTTGTGAACCCATCGGTCTTGGGGGAAGTCGTCACGGAGATGCAAAGTAAAATCTGGGTGCCCAAAAGTTTGGGTGCCCATTGCAAAGCAACGAGCACCCAACAGTAAGTTATTAAATGGCGTATTGAACGTAAAGGTCTTTATTTAAGGCGACCTTTATTTATGTTTCTCAATTATGACGGCACTTTTGGGGCCACTGGGAATCCGTAATCTTTTCTTTATGTTTCCCTCCCTAACGTTTTTCCCGTAATCGTTAGGCTTCTTGGTATTCCGTTGCAAAAGTACGTGATATGGCCCTTGGGCTAGAAGGCTACTCAGTACACACCTCTCGCCAACCGCCTCCTTTTATCGGTTTTAGCCCCCCTAGCCCCCCGAGATCGGGGAGAATCGGACTTCAACGTTCCCCAGAATTGGGGGATTGAGGGGGCCAACATGGGGGAGATGAGGTCAAACAGGACTGATGGGTACTGAGTCGGGCTGGAGGGAGGGCCACCAGCGGGTGAACCTGGAGTTCGGTATGGCCCAGGGGCTGATCGGGAAGGATCCCTTTGCGGTACCTTGGACAGAATATTCTCCCTAGGGGCTTGTCCCGGTTGCCCACCCTACGCTTTGCCATCATGAACTCACTGCTGCTGATCCCCATTGTGGCCTTTGCCAAGGCGCTGACCTTCGGGTTGCGGCTGTCAGGACGGGGATCGGGGACGGCCCTGCCGGGATATCTCGTGGGCAAGTATTTCCCCTTTGCCCTGGGGGCCTTGGTGCAGCAAATTCCCGTGGTGGTGGCGATTACGGGAACCAACGGCAAAACCACCACCCAAACCATGCTAGATGCCATGGTGAGCCCGGGAGAGGGGATCAAGATTCTGCGAAACAAAGCCGGGGCCAACCTCAGCCAGGGGATTTTGTCGGAACTCCTCAAGCAGAGCGACCTCCTGGGGCGGTTGGACTTTACCCACGCCATTTTGGAGGTGGAAGAGGCCACCCTGCCCCGCATTGCGGCCCTGCTTCAGCCCCAGGTGATTGCGGTCACCAATCTGTACCGGGATCAGCTCGACGCCTACGGCGAAATTGACCGCACCGAAAAACTCATCCGCGACGGCATCGCCCAATGCCCCCAGGCCCAGGTGGTGGTCAACGGCGACGATCCTCGCACGGCCCGTCTTACCCAGGGTTTGCCCAATCCCACCTATTTTGTGTCCCTCGCCGAAGAATACGCCCGGTTTTTGCCCTACGAAGGCCAACTGCACCGCCGCGAACCCGGCACCCCAGGGCTAGAGGCTACCAACCTTCGCATCAACGAAGACCTCACGACGGACTTCGCTATCCACGGCACCGTGGCCGGTCAGACCGTGGAGATTGACCAGGCCCGCACGGCTTCCCCTGGGTTCTTCCATGTCTATAATGCCCTCACAGCCTTGACCATGGCCACTCTGATGGGGGTAGCCCCAGCCTTGGCGATTCAGGGACTTCAGACCTTCCAGCCCGCCTTTGGCCGGGGGGAAATTCTCCGCCGCCAGGTGGGCGATAAAACGGTGTACTACCGCCTCCTACTGGTGAAAAATCCGGCCAGTTTTAGCCTCAGCCTCGAACTGCTACGCCACATCCCCGCCCTTAAGCTCATCCTCGCCATTAATGACAACACCGCCGATGGCAAAGATGTCTCCTGGTTGTGGGATAGCGAACTGGAACGCCTTAACCAGGCCAATGTGGACTGGGTGCTGTGCAGCGGCATTCGTGCCAAGGATATGCGGGTGCGGCTGAAGTACGCCCTCGACCACCCCCCCGACGTGATTCCTGCCGTGGAATCGATCCAGGACGCCCTCGCCCAATCCTTCGCCCATGCCCTTTCCGGTGATACCGTTTTCGTCATGCCGACCTACACGGCCATGCTGGAATTTCGCAAACGAATGGGTAAAACCCTGGATATTGTCTAAGGGTCGCCGCCCTCATCCCCCAGTCCCTTTTCCCCAGGACAAGGGGATCCGGATCAGAACCCAACTCCCGACTCCCAACTCCCAACTCCCGCCTTCCCACCCCCCCATGCCCTACTCCCTCACCCTCACCCACCTCTACCCCGATCACCTCAACCTCTATGGCGATACGGGCAACCTGATCGTCCTGCGGCGGCGCTGCCAGTGGCGGGGGATAGACTGCACCATCCAACCCCTAGGCATGGGGGATAGACCCCAGCCCGGTCAAACCGACCTGTACTTTATGGGCGGTGGCCAGGATAACGATCAGGTGGCGGTGGTGGAAGATTTTCACCAGATCAAGGCCGAGACCATCAAGGCTGATACCGAGGCAGGGGTGGTGTTTTTGGGGGTGTGCGGCGGCTACCAACTGATGGGCCATACCTTTTTGATGGGCAATGGCCAGGAAACGCCCGGTCTAGGCATTATCAACGTGAATACCAAGGCCCCCGGCACCGAGGTGAAACAGCGCTGCATTGGTAACCTGGTGGTGGAAATGCCTGACGCCCTGTACCGGGATATCCAAGGACTCTATGCCAATTCCCAGGCAACGGATGGCTCGGACACCGTCCCGGCTATTCCCAAAACCCTAGTCGGCTTTGAAAACCACTCTGGCCAAACCTTTTTAGGTGACGGTGTGGAACCCCTCGCCAAAACCCGGGCTGGCTTTGGCAACAATGCCGCTGCTGAATATGAAGGAGCCCGCTATAAAAACGTCTTCGGCAGCTATATGCATGGTTCGCTGCTGCCCAAAAATCCCCACTTTGCCGATTACCTGATCGGCCTTGCCCTGCGTCGCAAATACCAAGATCCTAGCCTCACCCTACCGCCCCTTCCCGATACCGAAGAACTGGAGGCTCACGCCTATGCCGTCGCCCGCTACGGCCCCCAACCGTAAGGATGCCTTAAAAGGATGCCTTAAAAGGATGGCTCAATCAGAGGATGCACCCTTGGCCCTGAAAACCCCCATCGGTGGTGTGGCATGATGACTCGGCCCAACCTCAGGCTAGGGAAATATCTGACCCTGGAGGAATTTTGCACCTGTACGCAGACCTACCAGCGGTTTGCGGATCAGATTGACCCATTCCCTAAACATCTGGCGGAAACCTTGCCTGCCCTGGAGTCGTTGTGTCAGGCCATCGTTGATCCGGTGATAGATCAGTTTGGCCGGGAGCGTTTTCAGCTTACCTACGGCTTTTGCTCGGCAGACCTGAAGCGCTGGTTGGCCAAGAAAGACCCCACCACCGGGAAGAAGTACGGCATCGCCACCCCCAGCCTGGATCAACATATGGCCCACGAGGTCAACCGCCATGGGCGATACTACTGCGATCGCCTAGGGGCCGCCTGCGACTTCAGCATCCTCGATCTGCCCAGCGATAACCTCGTGCGGTGGATTGTGGCCCAAGGGCTGCCCTTTGATTCGCTCTATTTCTATGGGACAGATCGCCCGATTCATCTGAGCTATGGCCCCCAGCACAAGCGGGATATCTGGTCTTTCCCAAAAAGTGGTGTTCCGCCGAGACGAGGATTGAATGCGGATGCACCCTGATGGGAGTGTTAGTGGCCCCTGGCGGTGTGATCGGCATTCCAAACCGTGGGCTGTCAGGCTATCTTGCGATTCACCACAATGCCAGGGTAGTTCCTATCATAGGGATTACCTCTACCGAGATGCCTGGTATGCCAGTCCAGTCCTTGACTCGAATTACCTTTAATCCTGATGTGATGGGGGGAAAGCCCTGCATTCGCGGCTTGCGAGTAACCGTTGGCACCGTTGTGGGTCTCTTAGCAGCGGGTCGAACCATTGAGGCGATCCTCCAAGCCTATCCCTATCTGGAGCGAGAGGATATCTATGAAGCCCTCTCCTATGCCGCTTGGCGGGCCGATGAAATCGACGTGCCCTTGGCCTCCGCATGAAGATCGTCATTGACATGAATTTGTCACCGGATTGGGTGCTTGCGTTAACTCAGGCTGGCTATGACGCCATTCACTGGTTAACGATTGGCGATCCAGGTGCTCGTGATGGGGTAATTATGGATTGGGCGGCTACCCATGGGTACGTTGTGTTTACCCATGACCTAGATTTCAGTACCATTCTGGCGACGACACAAGCCAGCATCCCGAGCGTGATTCAACTTCGCAGCCAGGACATCCTCCCGGATACCTCAGCCAACCCCATTTTGGCTGCACTTCAACAGCTTGCGAAGGAACTGGAGGGAGGGGCTTTGATTACCGTGGATGAAACCCGAACCCGTGCCAGGATTTTACCGATTCGGTGAATCAATCAGGCTCAGTAGATCACAAACTTGCTCTATTGCCCTGATTTGGCCCTCACCCTAAATCCCTCTCCCAGTGTGGGAGAGGGACTTTGAGGATTTTTCTAGCCCCCCTCTCCCCCCTGGGAGAGGGGCTGGGGGTGTAGCTTGCTTCCCGTCAGGGTGGGCTACGAGGACTTTGCGATCTACTGAACCTGGTTGACTGACAAAACTGGCTCGAACCCATATCTGTCAAAGGGTCAGGAGACCTCACCCCTCCATGACCCAAAGGCGGCACGGGGAAGAAATTCCTAGGTGGCCCCGGAGGGGCTGGGTGCCTCCGGGGGGCTTTGAACGCGCTGAATCGCCTGATCAATGTCATCCTCCGTCCAGCCCTGGCGTTGCAGGCGG
>JAYKHF010000152.1:0-14202 GCA_035285305.1 Leptolyngbya sp. | reverse complement strand
ATTGCCGTGGCCAGGGCAATGACCACAATCACCAGCAGTGCGTATAGACCTGCATTTCTCCACCGTTTATTCACCGGGGTAATGCCTCCACTAATGTGTTGAACGTGTGTGTTGAACGGAAACCGTGCGATGTCACAACAGGGTTATCTCAGATTGGGTTTTGAGTAAACCTTCGAGTAAACCGTTTAATGAAAAGATTATTAACTAATGTTAACGTTATCTGCCGGAATGGGCTATCCCCTCGCTTAAATTTCGGGATCGATGGCCTCAAAGGCCGCTCGCAACCCTTTCAGGCTGGCCGCTTTGGCGTTGAACACCAGTTTACTGTGATCGGTTATCACCGTGTGAATGGGCACGATTTCGACCACGGCATTGGAATAGGCTAGGCTATCCAATCGATGGATCACCTCCGGCCCCCAGGGATCTTGGCCCACGGCAATGCCCTGATGCTGGAGGTGATCGATCACATGCTGTCGTGCGATCCCCGGTAGCAGCCCACTGGCGAGGGGTGGCGTCCACCATTGCCCTTGGCCCCAACCCCACAGACTGCCCGTACTGGTCTCCAGCCAATGCCCCGCCCCATCGATCAAGATCGCCTCCGCAGCGCCCCGGCGTTGGGCCTGTTGCAGGGCCAGCCAACTGCCCAGGTAGTTTCCGGTTTTGTGGTTAGGCAGGGCGCGCCGATAGGTCTCTGGGGTGGCTAGCCAAGCGGTAATGCCCTGGCCTTGCTTTTGGGATAAATCAGCGGGCAAGGGACGTCCGGCGATCAACTCCCGGCCATCGGGGAAGCAGGTAATTCTCAGTACCGGAAAGGACGGTTGCAGCCAGTCTGCCCCCCGGCGTACTCGGTTCCAGTTCGGCGCTGTCCACTGAAAGGTCTCTAGGGTGTGGCGTAGGCGCTGGAGGTGATCGTTCCAATGGGTGAGGGGGTGATCAAGGCTGTGCTGGTAAACCCGCAGGGTGGTAAAAGCGGTTGCTCCGTAGAGAAACGCAGGCTCATTCGCAGCCAGGGAAAGGGTGTCTCCCTCCCTGGGTTGACCATCAAACCAGTAGACCATCGGGCCAGGACATCCGAAACGACAGTCCTCAGCCTAGCTGCCGCGATAGGTGCTGTAGGACCAGGGAGAGACGAGCAGCGGCACATGGTAGTGACCGGTGGGATCGGCCACGGTGAAGCGAACGGGAATTTGATCTAAAAAAGGGGGCTCCGAGAGAGCGGCTCCGGTGGTTGCGAAGTAGGCGGCCACATCAAAGGTAATTTCGTAGGTGCCTTTCCTCAGTTCATCACCGTCCAGCAGGGGTTCGCTAGTGCGGCCATCGCCGTTGGTTTCCACGGTTTTGAGGGCCGTCTTAATGTCGGCATCATTGTTAATGGCCCAGACTGTAAGCCGCAACGAAGCGGCAGGTTTACCCAGGGCTGTATCAAGGACGTGGGTGGTAAGTCGGCCCATTTCGGTGGTAAAAGTTGCTAATCGTACAGTCAAAGCATATAGTAAGACGCTCTCAGACGGGGAAAGAGACAATACAATCCTCACAAATTGTCTGAGTCCTCACCCTACCGTCATCTTGAATGATGACGGATAATAGGAAGCCTGTGACTCCCCACAATGCATAGAAACAATCAAGGCTCTCCATAGATAAAAAGAGAGGCAAGGCATTGTGAATCACAGGGATTAACGCTGTTGTTTTACTGCCGCTGCCATGACCCATGCCTTTCTGGATCGCCTTCACAGTGCAGATCGTCCCGTGCTGGTCTTTGATGGGGCCATGGGGACAAATTTGCAGGTGCAAAATCTGACGGCAGAGGATTTTGGTGGCCCAGAATATGAAGGCTGCAATGAATACTTGGTTGCCACTAAGCCGGAAGCCGTGGCCAAGGTGCATCGCGCCTTTTTGGAGGCCGGGGCCGATGTGATTGAAACCGACACCTTCGGCGGCACCTCCATCGTGCTAGCGGAGTACGACCTGGCGGATCGGGCCTACGACCTGAACAAAACGGCGGCGGCCTTGGCCCGTCAGGTCGCTGACGAGTTCTCCACGCCCGAAAAACCTCGCTTCGTGGCGGGTTCCATGGGGCCAGGAACGAAGCTCCCCACCCTGGGACACATTGATTTCGATACCCTTAAGGAGGCCTACGTGGAGCAGGCCCGGGGGCTGATCGACGGCGGGGTAGACCTGATGCTGGTGGAAACCTGTCAGGATGTGCTGCAAATTAAAGCGGCCCTCAACGGCATCGAGGAAGCCTTTGCCCAGATCGGTAAGCGCCTGCCCCTGATGGTGTCGGTGACGATGGAGCAGCAGGGCACCATGCTCGTCGGTACCGAAATGGCGGCGGCCCTGGCCATTTTGGAGCCCTACCCCATCGACATCCTCGGACTGAACTGCGCCACCGGGCCAGATTTGATGAAGGATCACGTCAAGCATCTGTCGGAACAATCGCCCTTTGCCATCTCCTGCATTCCCAACGCCGGACTGCCGGAAAACGTGGGGGGCCAAGCGGTCTATCGCCTCACCCCGATGGAACTGCGGATGTCGTTGATGCACTTTGTGGAAGATCTGGGCGTGCAGGTGATCGGCGGCTGCTGCGGCACAAGGCCTGAGCACATCGCCCAGTTGGCAGAACTGGCGAAGGATTTGCGCCCCAAGGAACGGCCCGTGCGGCATTCGGACGGGGGGGCGCACGGCGGTTCGCCCCTACCGAATCCCCGTCCGGCGCTGCATTACGTGCCTTCAGCCGCGTCCATCTACAGCACCCAACCCTACGACCAAGACAACTCCTTTTTGATTGTGGGCGAACGGCTGAATGCCAGCGGTTCCAAAAAATGCCGGGAAATGCTGAACGCCGAGGACTGGGATGGCCTGGTGGCGTTGGCCCGATCCCAGGTCAAGGAAGGTGCCCATGTCCTAGACGTGAACGTAGACTACGTGGGGCGCGATGGCGAGCGAGATATGCACGAACTGGTGTCTCGCCTAGTGACCAACGTAACCCTGCCGCTGATGCTCGACTCCACCGAGTGGCAGAAGATGGAGGCGGGGCTGAAGGTGGCCGGGGGCAAGTGCATCCTCAACTCCACCAACTACGAGGACGGCGATGAGCGGTTCTTTAAAGTCCTCGAACTCGCCAAAAAGTACGGGGCTGGCATTGTGGTCGGCACCATCGACGAAGACGGCATGGCCCGCACGGCGGAGAAGAAGTTTCAAATCGCCCAACGCGCCTACCGAGACGCCCTGGAATACGGCATTCCCGCCCACGAGCTTTTCTTTGACACCCTGGCCCTGCCCATTTCCACCGGGATTGAAGAAGACCGCGTCAACGGCAAAGAAACCCTCGAATCGATTCGGATGATTACGGAAAACCTGCCCGGTTGCCACATCATGCTGGGGGTGTCGAACGTGTCCTTTGGCCTCAACCCCGCCGCCCGTGTCACCTTGAACTCGGTGTTCCTCCACGAAGCGATGCAGGTGGGGCTGGATGGCGCGATTGTGAGTGCCGCCAAGATTCTGCCCCTGGCCAAAATTGAGCCGGAGCACCAGGAGGTCTGCCGGGATCTGATCTACGACCGCCGCCAGTTCGAGGGCGACATCGTCACCTACGATCCCCTCACCAAGCTCACCACCCTGTTCGAGGGCAAGAGCCTGAAGAAAAAAGAGGCGATCGCCAAAGATCTGCCCATCGAAGACCAGCTTAAGCAGCACATCATCGACGGCGAACGCATCGGCCTAGAGGACGCCCTAGCCAAGGCGCTCAAAACCTACCCGCCCCTGGAAATCATCAACACCTTTTTGCTCGACGGTATGAAGGTGGTGGGCGAACTGTTTGGCTCTGGCCAAATGCAACTGCCCTTTGTGCTGCAATCGGCCCAGACCATGAAAGCCGCCGTGGCCTACCTAGAACCCTTCATGGAAAAGGCCGACAGCGACGGCTCCGGCAAGGGCACCTTCATCATCGCCACGGTGAAGGGCGATGTCCACGACATCGGCAAAAACCTGGTGGACATCATCCTGTCGAACAACGGCTACAAGGTGATTAACCTCGGCATCAAACAGCCCGTGGAAGCGATCATCCAAGCCTACCGGGAGCACCACGCCGACTGCATCGCCATGAGCGGCCTGCTAGTGAAATCCACGGCCTTCATGAAGGACAACCTAGAAACCTTTAACCAAGAGGGCATCACCGTTCCGGTCATCCTCGGCGGCGCGGCGTTGACCCCCAAATTCGTGAACGACGACTGCCAGCGCACCTACAACGGCCAGGTGGTCTATGGCAAAGATGCCTTCTCCGACCTGCATTTCATGGACAAGCTGATGCCCGCCAAGGCCGCAGGCAATTGGGATGACCTGAAGGGCTTTTTGGATGAAGCATCGGTAGACAGTGAGGAAAGGAAAAAGGAAAAAGGAAAAGGGCAAACTTCGGAAACGGAGGCCGATCCTTCGACTCCCGACTCCCCACTCCCCACTCCCGTTGATACCACCCGCTCCGAGGCCGTCGATGCCGCCATTCCTCGGCCCACGCCGCCCTTCTGGGGTACCAAAATCCTCACGCCAGAAGATATTTCGTTAGAGGAAGTCTTTGGCTATCTGGATTTGCAGGCGCTCTTTGTGGGCCAATGGCAGTTCCGCAAACCCCAGGAGCAATCCCGCGAAGCGTACGATGCGTTCTTGCAGGAAACCGTCCACCCGATTTTGGCGGATTGGAAACAGCGGATTTTGGCCGAAAACCTGCTCCATCCCCAGATCGTCTACGGCTACTTCCCCTGCTTGGCGGCAGGGAATTCGCTGCACATCTACGATCCGGCGGTGATCGGCACCACCCAAGATAGCCCAGACCCCATCGCCACCTTCACCTTCCCGCGCCAAAAATCCCTGCGGCGGCTCTGCATTGCCGATTTCTTTTTGCCCAAGGACATGGCGAAACCGGGGGAATTTGACGTGTTTCCCATGCAGGCGGTGACGGTGGGCGAAATCGCGACGGAATTTGCCCAAAAGCTCTTCCAGGCCGACCAATACACCGACTACCTCTACTACTACGGCCTCTCGGTGCAGGTGGCGGAAGCCCTGGCGGAATGGAGCCACGCCCGCATTCGTCAAGAACTGGGCTTTGGCGAGTTGGAGCCCGAAACCCTACGCGAAATTCTGCAACAGCGCTACCAAGGCTCCCGCTATAGCTTTGGCTATCCGGCCTGCCC
The DNA here is from genome assembly GCA_035285305.1 of Leptolyngbya sp. Lineage (GTDB taxonomy): Bacteria > Cyanobacteriota > Cyanobacteriia > Phormidesmidales > Phormidesmidaceae > Nodosilinea. Next base: position 9,016 of record JAYKHF010000152.1, on the reverse strand, counting down.
CAACATGGCCGACCAACCCGTCCAGCTCGACCTGCTGCAAACCGACCGCATCGGTATGACCATCGACGAAAGCGAGCAACTCTATCCCGAACAATCCACCACGGCGATCATCGCCTATCACCCGGTGGCCAAGTACTTCAGCGCCTAGCGCCTGGAGGGCGGGGAAGCTGGATAACGGACCAAAGATTCTGGGTCGGGCGCGAAAACCGTGCCCCTACCGCATGGGTTCTAGGTAGGGATCAGGTTTCCTGACCCTTTGACGGATAAGGGTTCTAGCCTGTTTTGTCAGTCAACCAGGTGGGGAGGGTCATTGATGACGGATGTCCATCTGACTCACTATCTCGACACTAAATATTCCTTAAGTCTGGGTTAAGTCTGGCCAAAAGGCGCTTTGCTAGGATAAACCTCCCACGGTATCTCCTATGGACTCCAAATCGTTCATCGCGGCCATGCAGCCCGAAACCATGGTGGCGAAGCCCGGGAAGAAGATTAGGCTCAAGGATTTTGACCCAGACTTTACCGGGGACTTCAAGAAAAAGGAAGCGAAGGAATATCTTCAGGCCGGTATTGAAGAATTATCGCGCTATCAGGACGTACTCTATGCCCAAAACACCTACGCGCTCTTGCTGATTTTTCAGGCGATGGATGCGGCGGGAAAAGATAGCACCATTAAGCATGTGATGTCGGGGGTTAATCCCCAGGGATGTCAGGTGTTTAGCTTTAAGCCGCCTTCCGCTGAGGAGCTAGATCATGACTATCTTTGGAAGTCCTTTCGGTGTCTGCCCGAACGGGGAAATATCGGTATTTTCAACCGCTCTTACTACGAGGAAGTTCTCGTCGTGCGGGTGCATCCTCAACTCCTAGAGAAACAGCAGCTTCCCCCCAGCACCCGTAAGGGCAATATTTGGAAACAGCGCTTTGAGGAAATTAATAACTTTGAAAAATATCTAGTAAACAATGGCATTGTGGTGATGAAGTTCTTCCTCAATGTCTCTAAGGCAGAGCAGAAACGACGGTTTTTAGAACGGATTAACCGCCCTGAAAAGAACTGGAAATTCTCGCTTTCCGATGTGCAAGATCGCGCCCGCTGGGATGACTATCAAATCGCCTACGAAGACGTATTTACGAATACGGGCACGGAATGGGCACCCTGGCACATTATTCCCGCCGATAACAAGTGGTTTACCCGCCTTGCGGTGGCACACTTCGTCCATCAAAAGCTGAAATCCCTCAATCTGGCCTACCCCGACGTGGAACCCAACCACCTTGAGCGGCTTCAGGAAGCCAAACAGCGCCTAGAAAGCGAGCCAGAGGACTAATGCAGAATTAACCTCTCCAAGGCCCAAGCCATCCCAGGCGTAGACTAATGACATGGATCAATAGCGTGGGAAAGCATCGCGAGGGGGAGGGGATGACGAGGTGGATTCAGGATGACCAGCGGGCGCGGCGAGGGCTGATTGGGCTGCTGGTGGGCGGGTTCGTCTATCGCACCATCGTGGCGATCTGGCTGCTGCCCGGATTTGATGAAGTCTACTATTACCTCTATAGTCGCCATTTGAACTGGAGCTACTTCGATCATCCGGTGATGGTGGCCCTAACCACGGGGCTAGGGTGGTGGACAACCGGGATGATCTCGCCGCTCACGATTCGGGTGGGGGCGTTGCTGCTGTATGGGGTCAGTCTGGTGCTGCTCTATCTAGCGGCACGGCGAATGCACAATCCGGCGGTGGGCCAAATGACCGTGGTCTTTGGCACCTTGATGCCGCTGATTGTGATTTCCTTTGGCATTCTCACCTCACCGGATAACGGCCTGATGCTGTTTTGGAGTGCGACGATCCTGGTGGCCCTGGGGGAATTTTTCCCAGATCGGCAGCGGCTGAACCACTATGGCCTACTCCACGAAACCTATATCCCCACTTGGCGGGTGGCTGTGATCGGGCTGCTGGTGGGCCTAGCCTGCCTCAGCAAGTACCACGGCTTTGTGCTGGGGCTAGGGTTGGTGGGATTTTGCCTGAGTCGCAAGCCCTACCGCAAGGTGTTTCAATCCCCCTGGCTGGTGGTGTCGGTGGGTTGCTTTATGGTGGCCCTCTTTCCGCTGCTGTATTGGAATGCCCAGCACGACTGGATTTCCTTCCGTTTCCACCTGGGGATGCGGTTTGACGGTGGCACGGACGCGCCTAGCCCCTTTCGCGTGGGGCAAATGATCAGCTATTGGCTGCTGTCGAATGTCTACCTCTTCCCGCTCTTTGGCTTGCCCCTGTGGTGGGTAACGCTGCGTCAAACCGTGCAGCAGGTCATGGTGGCCTTTACCCCCAGTTGGGACACCCAGGAAGCCCAGGGGCGGGATCAGGTGGCCTTAGTGCTCTGGTTGGCGCTGCCGATTGTGCTGTTGTTTACGGTACTGGGGGGCCAACAGCAGATTTTCCCGGCTTGGCCCGCTCCCGGCTATTGGAGCCTGCTGATTTTGCTCGGGGCCCAGGGGGTTCTCTGGCAGCGGCGCAGACCTCGACTGGTTCAGCGGTGGCTGTGGGGATCGGGCGCTTTTTTGGCCCTCCTCTCCGGGATTGCCCTGCTGCATTTACAACTGGGTTTTTTGCAACAGCCCAGCCGCTATGCCCCTTTTGGGGGCCTCATTCCCATCGAACAAGACGGTTCGACGGAACTAATCGACCCGCTGCAACTGCGTCGCCGAGTCGCAGAAGATCCCCAGCTTCAGGTCGCCCTGCCCGAGGTTGGGTTTATCTTCACCAACGAATACTACCTGGGCGGTTACTTCGATATGGCCATCCACCCCCTGCGCGATGTGCCCATCACCGCCTTCAGCCAAGATCCTCGGGGCTTTGCCTTCTGGTTCAACCAAACCGCCTGGTTGGGCCAAGATGCCCTATACCTGACCCTCGACCGCTTCGCTGACAAGCCCGATATTCTCGCCCCCTATCAGCCCCTCTTTGACACCATCGAACCCCTCACCACCCTAGATTTACGGCGGGGCGGGGCGGTTACCGAAACCATCCATGTCTTTCGAGCCAGCGGCTTTAAGCGGCCCTACGATTACCCCTACCCAACCGGATCATCTCCCCGCCAAAATGTCCAGGCAAAGGCCTTGTTCTGACAACGTTGGCGATAGCGATAGTGTTCAAACCCGGGCACATCGGCGACCCTAATACGTTAGGAAACCTTGATAATGTCAAGGAAATTTCCGTTTCGGTATACCACTATTCAAAAAATCTGTTTATTCTGACTAGAGAAAGTTTACATTTCTCAGCTTTCGCCCCGTCGCCTTTGTGATTGCCCTGCCGACCTTCCCTTCTCCCTGGCTTGTCTTGAGGAAACGGCCCTTCGGCAGTTCTCTGTCTGTCTATAGTCTTTCGTTGACCCACCATAGCCCGTACCGGGAACAGCAGGTTTCTGATGGATTGCAGCACCATCCAGTTCAAGTATGCCGACCAATTTTCTGAGGCCGACATGGCCCAGGTGATTCGCCTGTTTCGGGCGGCGGCCTTTTGGGCCAAGGATCGCACGGAAGCCGACATGGCCACCGCCATTGCCCACAGCTTTCCGGTGGTTACCGCTTGGGATGGTGAGGTGTTGATGGGCTTTGCGCGGGCCACCTCCGACGGCGTGTTTCGGGCCACCATCTGGGATGTGGTGATCGACCCGGCCTACCAAGGCGGCGGACTGGGCCGCAAAATGGTGGAAACCTTGCTCAGCCACCCCCACATGAACCGGGTGGAGCGGGTCTATTTGATGACCACCCGCCAGCAGGGCTTCTATCAGCGCATCGGCTTTGAAGAAAACCCCTCCACCACCATGGTGCTGTTCAACGACACCGCCGTGGAAATGCTGCCCGCCCTGGGCCAGCCCGAAGCCGTCACCGCCCCCTCCCTATTGGCCTCGGCCCAGTAGAGTCCGCTGCACCCAAACCACTTTGGAGCGGTGTCAGGCCATCAGGCCGCTAACCTAGCTGACGGACAAAACTGGCTAGAACCCCTATCCGTCCAAGGGTCAGGAGACCTGCCCCCTAGGTGGAACCCATGCCCTAGGGGCGCGGTTTTCGCGCCCGACCCAGAATCTTTGTCCGTCATCCCGCCCACCGACACCGGGCCATCTCCCCAGGGAACCCAGTGGCGTACGTTACTATTTAAAAATTAAGAACCTTTCTACCCACCCCATGTTTCCCGCAAACTGGGTACGTTAGACTCAGTTTTCTTCCCGTTGCACGTTCCCTAGGCTATGGCTATGCAGCAAACCCAAGACCTCCATGTTGTCGAGACCCGTCCCCTCGTTAGCCCTGCCCTGCTGCACCACGAGTTCCCCATGACCGACGAGGCGGCGGCGCTGGTGTCAGAGGCCAGGGATCGGATTCGCCATATTCTCTACAACGAAGATCGCCGCCTGCTGGTGATCGTTGGCCCCTGCTCGGTGCACGATGTGGATGCCGCCTACGAGTACGGCCAAAAGCTGGTGAATCTGCGCCATGAGCTATCGGGTCAGTTGGAAATTATCATGCGGGTGTATTTTGAAAAACCCCGTACCAACGTGGGCTGGAAAGGGTTGATTAACGACCCCCACCTAGACGGCAGCTACGACATCAACACCGGGCTACGGCTGGCCCGCAAGCTACTGCTGGATTTGGCCCACCTGGGTCTGCCCTCGGCCACGGAATTGCTGGATCCCGTCACGCCCCAATACATCGCGGATGTGATTGCCTGGACGGCGATTGGAGCCCGCACCACCGAAAGCCAAACCCACCGGGAAATGGCCTCCGGGCTGTCCATGCCGATCGGCTTCAAAAATAGTACTGATGGCAGCCTACAAGCCGCCGAGAACGCTATGGTTGCGGCGAGTCAACCCCACCATTTCCTCGGCATTAACCATCACGGATTGGCCAGCATCGTGACCACGACGGGCAACCCCGATTGTCACCTGGTGCTACGGGGCGGCAAGGGTGGCCCCAACTTTAGCCAAGCCCATGTGGAAAAAGCCGCCGAGGACATGGCCAAGCTGAAGCTGAACCACCGCATGATGATCGATTGCAGCCACGCCAACGCCAACAAAGACCACACCCGCCAGGTGGCGGTACTGGAGGACGTGGCCAACCAGGTACGGAACGGATCGCGCCATATTCTCGGGGTGATGATTGAAAGCCACCTGAAGGCGGGGAACCAGTCCATTCCCGCCAACCTGCGAGAGCTCACCTACGGCCAAAGCATCACCGATGCCTGTGTGGATTTTGAAACCACGGCCACCATGCTGCGGCAGTTGGCTAGCGCCGTAGAGCCTTCCCTGGTGGCGGCCTCCTAGGCGTATGGGTTTCGTTCCCCAACCCGGAACCCTCACCGGCATTGGCATTGGCCCCGGCGATCCCGACCTGATCACCCTCAAAGCCCTGAAGGTATTGCAGGCCGCGCCGGTGGTCGCTTTTCCCCAGGGGCGGCAGGGCCATCTGGGCGTGGCGCAACGGATTGTGACGCCCCACCTGCAACCCCACCAGCGGCCCTTGCCCCTAGATTTTCCCTTTGTGGTGGAGGACGCCCAGCTTCAGGCCGCTTGGCAGCGGGCGGCAGAACAGGTGTGGGCCGTGCTCAAAACCGGTCAGGATGTGGTGTTTGTCTGCGAGGGCGACCTCAGTTTCTACGGCACCTTCACCTACCTGGCCGATGCCCTCCATCTCACCCATCCCGACGTTCCCATTCACCGCATCCCAGGGGTCTGTTCTCCGGTGGCGGCGGTCAGCGCCCTGGGCATTCCCTTGACGGTGCAGGCCGAAAAGCTCGTCGTCCTGCCCGCTTTTTATGGGATAGACGACCTAGAACAAACCCTCGACTGGGCCGATGTGGTCGTCCTGATGAAGGTGAGTTCCGTGTATGCCTCGGTGTGGGAGGTGCTGAAGCGCCGGAACCTGTTGGCCCAGAGCTACGTCATCGTGCGCGCTAGTCAGCCGGATCAGGTGATCTATCGAGACCTCGATGCCCATCACGATTTAGACTTACCCTACTTTTCCCTGATGGTGATTCGGGTCGGCAAGGCTTGGCCCCTGGTGGCCCAGGCTGATGGAATTCCTCACCAAACTGCCCCCAGCCGTATCCCCAAGGGGGGACAGGATTCGCTAGGCTAGGGCAGAAGAAGGCCGTGGGTCTCCCGTCGCGGGATGGGGATCGCCACCATGACGCCTCGTACACTGCATTCACCCCATGGGTGAGGGATTAAAACGCACGATGAAACCGTTGAAAGGGCTGCCCATCAACCTAGCTGCCATCAAGCCTGACCCTGCCATGTTCAAGGGGCTTCCCGCCATCCTGGGCCAGCCCCAGTGGGTCGCCGTGATGCTATCGGTGGGCTTCCACGGAGCCTTGTTTGCCGTGGGGCCATCCTTTGCCAATTTACAAAGTATGGCGATGGGAACCCAGGGCAGCACCGAGGCTGAACGGCGCGTGCCCATCATCGAACTCACGGCGGCGGAGCAAAATCGGCTACCGGACTTCGAGAGCCCCGCCTACGATTTCCTGCCGGGGGCTTCCCTACCGGAGGATTTCGCGACCGGCGAGGATTTCGCCAGCCTGTTCCCCCCCGCTGGCCCCCGGTCTAATCCCCTGTCTCCCTTGCCCAGCGGGCTGAGCGCCCTGCCCAGAATTCCCACATCTCCCCTGGGTACCCCCTTGGCGATTAGCCCCTTTCCCTCTCGCCTGGGCCGCAACGCCCCCATTGTGATTCCCAATCCGCCCACCAATCGGCTCAATCTCCCGATTCCGAGGGATCCAGAGACTAACCCGGAGGGGGCCAATGCCTCGGCCATGGCCCCCAACCAATCCACCGAAGATCGGCCCCAGGATGCCCGGGCGGAGGATTTGCGCCCGAGGGACGAGGAAACAGCCGATGGCCCAGAAAATTCCACCGCCCTAAACCCCCGGCTAGAAGAGTCTGAGTCGAGTTCTTCGTCCCAGGCAGCCCGTGACTTGATGGCGCGGGTGGAATACAGTCCAGACCTCACCACCGCCGATGAGGCCGACCGGGCCTTGACAGCTTGGCAAAGCAACGTTACGGATAGGCTCGGCGAACCCCCGGCCCTAGCGGAGGAAACCTTCTCCCTAGAAGTGCCCTACGACCTGCGTATTTGCCTGCGGCCAGAACCCGGTGATGGCGTTCTGGGGTTTGTCTTGCTCCCCGGCGACGAGGCCGGCACCGTGAATATCGCGACCACGGTTCTCAAAAGCACCGGCTACCCCTTCCTCAACCAGGCCGCGACCCAAAGCTTACTTGATCGGGCGGCCAACTCCGAAACGCCCCTCGCCCTAGGCACCCTCTACCGCGCCGTGGTCAAGGTGTTGTACAGCGACGACAACTGCATCGCCACCGATGATTTGCTGAAACGGGCCGAGGACGAAGCCCCCGCTGGGGCGTCCACCCCAAGCTCGACGACCCCATCCAGGCCAGAGAGCGCTCCAGAGGAGTAAGCCCGCAGCCGGGGGAGCCCAACTTCAGATCACCCCACGGCCCTTCTTCCCCCCAAGATCAGCCTTACCCGCCGCCCAAGAACCACGGCACCCAGCCCAACCCCAGGTAAATGCCCAAAGTCCATACCGCTGTGGGGAGGTCTAGAATATCCTGGGTTTTGCGGTTTTTCGCCGCGCTTTCTTGGCCTCCGGGGGGAGCATCGGGGGGCAGATGCGAGGGTTGTACCCCGGAACAAGGCTCCAGCCAAGGCCAGGTTTTAAAGGCAATCCATCCCAACAACGCCGCCAAGAGGGGAACCATCACCCCCAGGCCATAGATCTGCCATGCCGCCCCTAGGGCAAAGGCCGCCGTTAACCCTACAGCCCCTAGCCACACCCGCACCGCCACCGGCAACCCCCACAGGGCACTGTAGGTTTCGACGCCCGGTTCCTCCCCTGCCGGTAGCCGAATTTTCCGGCCTAGCTCAATCACTAGCCCATTGCAGAAACAGACCCCCAAAAAGGGAACCAGCCCGACCGGAACCAGGCTACCGGCCCAAGGATAGGTTTGGGTGGCCACGGCGTAGGCCCCCATCAGCGGCACGATCACCATGTGGCTAAGCCCATAGGCCACGGGATGCGCTTTCAGCCAAGGGCGGACAAAAAATTCCTGGCCCATGAGGCCAAAGTAAGCCCAAATCCCCAGCAGACAGACGGCTAAAACAGGCGCTAACCAAAGGGCAAGGATGGCCTGGAGCAGCGCACTCAAACCGCCCAAAATCGCTAACGCCTTCAAACTCACAAGGCCACGGGGAATCGGGCGATAGGGACGATATTGAGCATCATCCGCGAGATCTTTAAATTCATCGGCCACTCGCATCTGCCAAAAGAAACTCAAGGTACTGAAAAAAGCCACCAGGGCCGACGCAGGGTGGGGTACGGTGGCCGTCAAACTTGCGCCATAGCCGACCGCCGCACCACTAAAAACAGCGATGAGGAAACCATGTTTAATCAGGGGAAAGCGCTCTTTTTGGTAGATCCAGAGGCGTCTAGCCAAACTTTCAGCCCCCTGCGATCTGCGCGTTTCCCGAGGGTAAGGCGGGGCTACCTGTTCTCGGGCTTGCTTCCAGCGACGGGGTTTGGGTTGAGGAGGATCGGAGGACATGGCTGGGGATCAATAGAGAAACAGACAGGCTATAGGAAAACCTCAGTAGATCACAAACTTGCTCTATTGCCCTGATTTGGCCCTCACCCTAAATCCCTCTCCCAGTGTGGGAGAGGGACTTTGAGGATTTTTCTAGCCCCCCTCTCCCAGGGGGGAGAGGGGCTGGGGGTGTAGCTTGCTTCCCGTCAGGGTGGGCTACGAGGACTTTGCGATCTACTGAACCTGGTTGACTGACAAAACTTGCTCGAACCCGTATCTGTCAAAGGGTCAGGAGACCTCACCCCTCCATGGCCCAAAGGCGGCACGGGGAAGAAATTCCTAGGTGGCCCCGGAGGGGCTGGGTGCCTCCGGGGGGCTTTGAACGCGCTGAATCGCCTGATCAATGTCATCCTCCGTCCAGCCCTGGCGTTGCAGGCGG